>NZ_DATMVN010000267.1:0-3828 GCF_035563135.1 Streptomyces sp. | reverse complement strand
CCCCTTCGGTGCCCGGCGGCGCGACACC
This sequence comes from Streptomyces sp., assembly GCF_035563135.1. Taxonomy (GTDB): domain Bacteria; phylum Actinomycetota; class Actinomycetes; order Streptomycetales; family Streptomycetaceae; genus Streptomyces. Next base: position 3,800 of record NZ_DATMVN010000267.1, on the reverse strand, counting down.
GGAACCCAGCACCCCGGCCACGCCGGACGCCGGCGGCACCACCCCGGCCCCGCCGGACCCGACGGGAGCCGGTGAGGACCCGGACCAGCAGGGCGGGGACGCGGCCGGGCCGGGTACGGAGCGCTGATCCGGGCGCCCTCCCCCGCGGCCTCAGTCCCCCAGCACGCGGCGGAGGTAGGCGTTGGCGAACAGGCGGTCCGGGTCGAGCCGGTCGCGTACGGCGGTGAACTCGCCGAACCGGGGATAGGCCGCGGCGAGGTGACCGGCGTCCCGGGTGTGGATCTTGCCCCAGTGTGGACGTCCGTCGTATCCCGTCATGATCCGCTCGACCGCCGTGAAGTACGCCTGGTACGGCGTGCCCCGGTACAGGTGCACCGCGATGTACGCGCTCTCCCGGCCCGAGGCCGTGGAGAGCGCGATGTCGTCCGCGGGCGCCGTACGGACCTCCACCGGGAAGCTGATCCGCAGCGGCGAACGCTCCACCATGGCCCTGAGCTCACGCAGCGCCTCGACCGCCGCCTCGCGCGGCAGGGCGTACTCCATCTCGACGAAACGCACCCGCCTGGGACTCGTGAACACCTTGTACGGGATGTCGGTGTACATCCGGGCCGACAGGGCGCGGCTGGAGACCCGGGCGAGAGGGGGAATGGCCCCCGGGACCGCCCGGCCGACCGAACAGGCGACCTGGAAGAGCCCGTTGGAGAGGAGCTCGTCCTCGATCCAGCCGCTGACCCGGCCGGGCGGAGCCGCGGGGCCCGCGCTCCGGTTGTTGCGCTTGGTGGTGCAGTTACGGGTGTGCGGGAACCAGTAGAACTCGAAGTGTTCGTTCTCCGCGACCAGCTGATCGAAATCGGCCGTGACCCGGTCGAAGGTCATCGGCTCCTCGCGGGCCGTGAGCAGGAAGACCGGCTCCACCGCGAACGTGACCGCGGTGACCACGCCGAGCGCCCCGAGACCGATCCGCGCCGCCGCGAAGACGTCCGGGTGCTCGCCCGCCGAGCAGCGCAGCACCGTGCCGTCGGCCGTGACCAGCTCCAGGGCGCGGATCTGCGCGGAGATCGACCCCGAGTCGCGGCCGGTGCCGTGGGTGCCCGTGGAGGTGGCCCCGGCGACCGTCTGGTCCATGATGTCGCCCATGTTGGTGAGGGAGAGCCCCTCCCGGGCCAGCGCGGCGTTGAGACGCTTCAGCGGGGTGCCGGCCTCGACCGTCACGGTCATCGCCCTGCGGTCGATGTCACGGATGCCGGTGAGCAGATCCGGGCGTATGAGGACCCCGTCGGTGGCCGCGGTCGCGGTGAACGAGTGACCGGTGCCCACGGGCTTGACCGTCAGGCCGTCCTCGGACGCCCTGCGGAGCACCTCGACGAGCTCGTCGACGGACGCGGGGGACTCCACGCGCGCCGGCCCGGCGGTCACGTTGCCCGCCCAGTTACGCCACGTGTTCGCCGTCCGTGCGTAGGTGTCGGTCATCTTCCCCGCGCCCTCCCGTAGGCACCGGCTCCGCGAGCCGGCGATACCCCAGGAGCGCCACCGCGGCCGCGAGCGCTCCCGCCACGACGGGCACCGCGTACCCCGCCTCGGCCCCCGAGGCGTCGACCACCCAGCCTGCGGCAGAGGAGCCGAGCGCCACTCCGACCGCGAGTCCGGTACTGGTCCAGGTCATGCCCTCGGTCAGCTGGGTGCGCGGTACGTGCTGTTCGACGAGGGCCATCGTGGTGACCATCGTCGGTGCGATGGCGAGGCCCGCGACAAAGAGCGCCACGGCCAGGAACGGCAGGCTCCCGGCCAGTTGGAGGGGGATCATACTCACGGCCATCGCGCACACCCCCACCAGCCACCTGGTGGACGGCCTGCCGCGCAGGTGCAGCAGGCCGAAGACCGCTCCGGCGAGGCAGGAGCCCAGGGCGTAGACGGCGAGCACGAGGCTGGCCGCCGCCTTGTGGCCGCGCTCCTCGGCGAAGGCCACCGTCACCACGTCCACCGCCCCGAAGACCGCCCCGGTGGCGACGAAGGTGATCACCAGCACCTGGAGCCCGGACGAGCGCAGGGCCGAGCCGCCCGTGCGGTGCTCCTTCGGGTGCGGCCTGGGCTCGGTGGCCCGCTGGGCCGTCAGCCAGAAGACCCCGGCCACCAGGAACACGCCGGCGATCAGCGGACCGGCCTCCGGGAACCAGGCCGTGGACAGGCCGATGGAGGCGATCGGCCCGAAGATGAAGCACACCTCGTCGACGATCGACTCCCACGCGTACGCGGTGTGCAGTGAGCGCCCGGAATCCCGGTAGATCTCCGCCCAGCGCGCCCGGACCATCGACCCCACACTCGGGACGCAGCCGGCGCCCGCGGCGAAGACGAACAGGGTCCAGTCGGGCAGCCCCTGCTGGGCGCAGACCAGCAGCCCCGCGACCGACGCGGCCGCGAACAGCGTGACGGGGCGCAGCACACGGCGCTGCCCGTACCGGTCGACCAGCCGGGAGACCTGCGGCCCCATGACGGCCGCCGCCATGGCGAGCGTCGCGGAGAGCGCACCCGCCAGTCCGTAGCGGCCGGTCAGCTGGGAGACCATCGTCACCACGCCGATCCCCATCATGGACAGCGGCATCCGGCCGAAGAATCCGGCGGCCGAGAACGCACGGCTGCCGGGAGCGGCGAAGATGGCGCGGTAGGGGCTGGGCAAGGGGACTCCGGAGAAGCCTGTCAGGTGTGCAAGGGCTGATACAGCTTACGGGGGTCATGGACCGCCGATGGCGGTTGCCGCACTGTCGGAGGCGGGTGGCAGGATCGGGTACATGTCCGATCTGCGTGATGCCGCTCCCTACGACGCCCTGCTGCTGCTCTCCTTCGGGGGTCCCGAAGGCCCCGACGACGTGGTCCCGTTCCTGGCGAACGTGACGCGTGGCCGGGGCATCCCCGAAGAACGGCTGAAGGAGGTCGGCAAGCACTACTTCCTCTTCGGCGGCGTGAGTCCGATCAACGCGCAGAACAGGGCGCTGCTCGACGCCCTGCGCAAGGACTTCGCGGACCACGCCCTGGAGATCCCGGTGTACTGGGGCAACCGCAACTGGGCCCCGTACCTCACCGACACCCTCCGCGAGATGATCACGGACGGCCACCGCCGGATCGCCGTGCTGGCCACCAGCGCCTACGCCTCGTACTCCGGCTGCCGGCAGTACCGCGAGAACCTGGCGGAGTCGCTGTCCGCACTGGAGGCGGAAGGACTTCCGGTGCCCCGCGTGGACAAGCTCCGGCACTACTTCAACCACCCGGGCTTCGTACGCCCCATGGCGGACGGCGTGCTGGCGTCGCTGGCCGACCTCCCCGAGGACGTCAGGGCGGGCGCGCACCTCGCGTTCACCACGCACTCCATCCCGACCTCCGCCGCCGACACCTCGGGACCGGTGGAGACACACGGCGACGGCGGCTCGTACGTCGCAGAGCACCTGGACGTCGCCCGGCTGATCGTCGAGGCCGTGCGCGAGGAGACCGGCGTCGACCACCCGTGGCAGCTCGTCTACCAGTCACGCAGCGGCGCACCGCACATCCCGTGGCTGGAGCCCGACATCTGCGACCACCTGGAGGCACTCCACGGCGCGGGTGTCCCGGCGGTCGTCATGGCCCCCATCGGCTTCGTCTCGGACCACATGGAGGTGCTGTACGACCTCGACACGGAGGCCACCGCGAAGGCCGCCGAGCTCGGACTCCCGGTGCGCCGCTCCGCGACGGTGGGTGCGGACCCCCGGTTCGCCGCGGCCGTGCGTGAGCTCCTCCTGGAGCGTGCCGCCGCCGAACAGGACCGCCCGGTC
>NZ_DATMVN010000266.1:0-4760 GCF_035563135.1 Streptomyces sp. | reverse complement strand
TCGCGGCGTTCCGGCGGGCGGCGCCCGGGCTGGGGCGCATCGGCGCCGAGGCCGTCGTGAACCAGCTGTCCCCGGGTACGCCCAGCGCGCCGGTCACCGACAGTGACATCGTGCCGGTGCTGCGCTCCCTCGGTGCCCCGCCCGCCAGGCACCGGTGGGACCGGGTGCCGGTGGGACCGGGTGCCGGGGGCCACCCGGCTCGGCGGCGCCGCCCACCCCTCGGCTCCGGACGCTGAAGGCGCCGACCTGGCCATGTACGACGGCGCCGAACCCGGCGAGGTCCTCACAGCGCACCCCCATGACGCCGAGGCCGCGCCGGCCGCGTACGAGCAGGCCATGTTCCCCCGGAGCGCCGCAGCCGCCGCCGACGGCGCCGAACTCCACGACCTCCTCTTCGGTGGTGCCGCGCCCCACGGCCTGATCGCCATGTCCACCGGTCATGGGTGACCCCGGGGAGCCCGTCGGCACACACCGCACGGAAGGCGGCGCCGGGCCGCGCCCCCCCCCGGCAGCGGTCAGCTGCCCGGCGGCCGGACGAGCGTGAAGACCGCACCCTCCGGGTCCGCCACCGTCGCCAGCCTGCCGCTGGAGGCCTCCCGCGGTGGCTGCAGCACGTGTCCGCCGAGCTCCACCACACGCGCCGTCGCCTCGTCGGTGTCGGCGACCTGGAAGTACGTCATCCAGTGCGGACCCCGGTCGCGCGGCAGGGCGTGTCCCACGCCGTGCAGGGCGGCCACCGGACGGCCCTTGAGGTGCAGCGTCTGGTAGTCGAAGTCGGCAGAGACCACCGCCTCGGTCCCGAATCCGAACACGGCCTGGTAGAACTTGGCGACCGAGGCGGTCTCCCGGGTCACCAGCTCGTTCCACACAGGGGTGCCCGGGGTGCCCGCGAGTGCGGTGCCGATGTGATCCGCGGCCTGCCAGACCCCGAAGACGGCGCCGCCCGGGTCGGACGCGAGCAGGAGGCGCCCCGCCTTCCCGGCGTCCAGGGGGCCGACGGCGACGGTCCCGCCGCAGGAGCGGATGGCCTCAGCCGTCGAGTCCGCGTCCTCCGTGGCGAGATAGGTCGTCCAGGCGATCGGCAGGTGCCGGTCGGGCGGCAGCTGGCCGATGCCCGCGACCTCCTTGCCGCACAGCAGGGCCCGGACGTAGGGCCCCAGCTGTTCCGGCCCCGGCCGGAACTCCCAGCCGAACAGCCGGCTGTAGAACTCCTGGGTCGCGGTCAAGCCGTGCACGATCAGACTCACCCAGCACGGTGCTCCGGGCGTGCGCCGGGTGACAGCCTCGGTCATCTTCTTCTCTCTCCTCGTACCATCGGGGTGGCCGTACGGAGGACGGAGCCTGCACGGCGTCCAGCGGTACGGATACGGGCGCGTACGCTCCGTGCAGATGCTCGCACCACTGAGGCTCCGAGACACGCCGGCCGCGCCGCGTTTCCCGGCTTCCGCTCACGCCGTCGCCCTTTTTGATGCGGTACATCCGGTTCGATGCGGCCTCACCGGGGGCGGCCCCTGCGCGAAGATGGCACCCATGAAGCCCATCATCACCGCATCCGAATACATGAGCGAGTCGGCGGGGCCGCGCCCACCGGTCCTCCTCGACATCCGCTGGCAGCTCGGCGGGCCGAACGGCCGCGCCGACTACGAGGCCGGGCACCTCCCGGGCGCGGTGTACATCGATCTCGACTCCGAGCTCGCGGGCCCGCCGGGCGGCGGCGGCCGTCACCCCCTGCCGGACCCGGAAGCCTTCGGGGCCGTGATGCGGCGGGCGGGGGTCAGCCGCGGGACCCCTGTGGTGGTCCACGACGGCGGCCAGGGCTGGGCCGCGGCGCGTGCGTGGTGGCTGCTGCGCTGGACCGGGCATCCCGATGTCAGGGTGCTGGACGGCGGACTCGCCGCATGGACGGGTGAGCTCACCACCGGCGTTCCGGAACCCGCCGAAGGCGACTTCCGGCCCGAGCCGGGGGCGCTCGGCCTCTTGGACGCGGACGGGGCCGCGGCCCTGGCCCGCTCCGGTCTGCTGCTCGACGCACGGGCCGCGGAACGCTACCGGGGGGACGTGGAACCGATCGACCGCGTCGGCGGCCACATCCCCGGCGCCGTCTCCGCCCCGACCTCGCAGAACGTCGGCGAGGACGGGCGCTTCCTGCCCGCCGCCTCGCTCGCCTCCCGGTTCTCCGCCCTGGGCGCGGACGGCGAGAAGGAGATCGGCGTCTACTGCGGCTCCGGGGTGTCCGGTGCCCATGAAGTACTGGCGCTGGAACTCGCCGGTCACCGGGCCGCCCTGTACGCCGGGTCCTGGTCGGAGTGGTCCTCGGACGAATCCCGCCCCGTCGCCACGGGGCCCCGGCCCGCCTGACGCCGACGGGTGACCGGACGGAGCGAGAGCCCGTACGCGGCTGTGTACGGGCCCTCCTCATGCCACGGACCTCAGGGGTGGTCCTCAGTCCTGCTTCTTCCGGCGGGTGCCGAAGACGATCTCGTCCCAGCTCGGCACCGCCGCCCGGCGCCCCGGCCGCACACCGTCCGCCTCTGCCTGACGGTCCGTCGTCCCGGTCAGCCGGTCGCGGTGGCCGGCCACCGCGCGGGGCATCAGCACATCGGCGTAGGCGGAACCCGCGCCGGCGGACGCCGCCGCGGCCGGGGGTTCGTCGGCCTCCGGCTCCTGCTGCGGGGCGGGTTCGAGTGCGGGCGGCTCGGGCTGCGAGGGCCGCTCCGGGACGACCATGTCGCCGCGGAAGCTGGGCACCGCCTCCAGGAGGCTGGTCAGCGAGTCGCGCTCGCCGGCCGACACACCGCTGATGCGCTCCTCCGGCTCGGGCGCCGGGGGAGCGGGCCGCTCGATCTGACGGTCCAGCGCGCGGTCCAGCGGCCGGTCGCGCGGCAGCCGTGCGATCCGGGGCACGAACGGGAAGCTCGGTTCCGGAGCCGCGACATCGTCGGTCTCGCCGATGAGCGAGCGTGCCTCTTCGTCCACGGCCTGGACCAGCCGCCGCGGCGGGTCGTAGGTCCAGCTCGCGGAGTGCGGCTCGCCCGCGACACGGTAGACCAGGAGGACCTCCCAGGTGCCGTCGTCCCGGCGCCAGGAGTCCCACTGCACGGTTTCCCTGTCGGCGCCGCGCAGCAGCAGCCGCTCCTGCACCGCCTCGCCGAGCTGGGGGCCGGTGTTCTCGCCGGGACGGCGCACAGGAGTCTTCCGGGCGCGCTCGGCCATGAACGCGCGCTCCGCGAGCACGGGGCCCTCGAAGCGGCGCACCCGGTCCACCGGGATGCCGGCGAACTGGGCGACCTCCTCGGCGGAGGCGCCGGCGCGTATACGCGCCTGGATGTCGCGCGGGCGGAGATGACTCTCCACCTCGATCTCGATCTGGCCGAGCCGGGCGCGGTCGTTGCGCACGGCGGCACGAAGCCGCTCATCGATGGGAAGCGTGTACTCCGTGCTGTCCGCAGCCTTGAGCACCAGTCGTGTGCCGTCGTTCGAGACGGCCACGACACGCAGTTCGGGCATGGGAACCTCCCGGGTGGTGCCTGCCGACGTCACGTGCGTCGCTGCTTCCGCTAGTCGAGTGTGACCTGCCCGGGTTCAGCCTGCCACAACCTTGCCAAGTTACCCGGCGTGTCGGGCCTTGGCCCTGGATCGCCAGGATGACACGGTCACCTCTTGCGACGCGGAGCGACCAGGTGGTCGCTCCTCGTAGCAGGCGCCCGTGCGATGCCGCGGCGCCGCCGGTTCGGGCGCCGTCTTCGGCCCCCTCCCGCAGGTCCCGGATACCCGTGCGGGAGTCCGGCCCCAGGGCTCGCCACAGTACTCCATTCGGGCCACCTGGGTGGACCGGCGCGCCGTCGAAGTTCTCGCCGGGTGCGGGAGTTGGGTCACCCCGTTGTCCGCGATATGCCCGCGACGCGTGTGTTGATTCACAAAATCTCCAGAATCGGAACTATCCGATTCGCTCAAATGTCCCTTCTTGGTGCAAGGTGGGGTGGTTGTCGAGCAGGGGCTGATCATGGTTCAGAAGCCGCAGAATGATGCGGAACGCAAGGAAGGGCGCATAGATCTGAGCCTGCCGCAGGTCGCGGGCAGTGCCGTCGCGGCGGTCGCGGCGGCGGTGATGGCCTCGCAGCTCGGTGTGTACGGAACCATTGCCGGCGCGGGCGTGATGAGCGTGGTGGCCACCTGCGGGGGCTCGGTCTTCCAGCACTTCTTCCGTCGTACCGGCGAGCAGATCCGCGAGGTCACCGTCCAGGTGAAGAATCTGGCGGGCCGTCAGGTGACCGTGCACACGCGTGAGACGTCCCCCGCGCCGCAACGGCCGCAGGACGACGCGACGAGGGTGCTGCGCAAGGCGGAGCCCGGCGCGGACCGCACCATGGTGCTGCGACAGGTCCGGCCGGGCGGGGCGGGCCGCGGAGCCGCGCACCCCGCTGACGCGTCCACGGACGGTCCGTACTCCGACGCCCGTACGCACGGCACCCGTGTCCGGGGCTGGAAACGATCGGTCCTCGCGGCCGCCGGGGTCTTCGTCCTGTCGATGGCCGGCATCACCGTGTACGAAATGGCATCCGGCCACGGTCTGGGGGACAGCGGAGGGACGACCATCGGATCCGTCGTGAGCGGCGAACGTCATGGAGGGACGACCTCGCCCTCCCCCTCGCCCTCGGACGGCACCGGCCAGGAGGACGGCGGGGGCGAGGACGGCGACAGCGGTGTGCCGGACGGCGGGAGCGCCACGACGCCCGGGACGGACCCGGGCGAGGACCGGA
>NZ_DATMVN010000265.1:0-2737 GCF_035563135.1 Streptomyces sp. | reverse complement strand
CACCCGCACCGTGTAGCCGAACGGGCCGGAGCGGTCGATCGTGACGGAGCCGCTGAACCGGTGCCGGCCGCCGCCCAGGTCCCCGTTGGGGGCCAGCAGCGCGTACCTGCGCTCGTGGATGTGGTCCGTCTCGGAGACCCGGCCGTAGCCGATCTCCGCCCGGACGTCCTCGGGGGTGAGCGAGCCGAGGGTGACGTAGGCGTGGACCCGCAGCTCGTCGCCGATCTGCGGCTCCTGCTCGACGCCCTCCGCGTCGACGTGCTCGACGCTCACCTCCGGCCAGGCCTGGCGCACCCGGCCCACCCAGCGGGACTCGGCCCGGGCGGCCGCGAAGCCGTCCGCGGCCGCCCGCCGCTGGGAGCGGGCGGCGGGGACGTAGAGCTCCCGGACGTAGTCGTCGACCATCCGCTTGGCCGAGACCCGCGGGCCCAGGGTCGCGAGGGTGTGCCTGACCATGGCCAGCCACTGGTGCGGCACGCCGTCGGTGCCCGGCTCCGAGCCCTCGGCGGCCTCGCCGTAGAAGCGGGGGGCCACGTGGTTCTCGATGAGCTCGTACAGGGCCGCGGCCTCGATGTCGTCGCGCTCGTCCGGGTGCGCGCCCTCGTCGGCGGTGGGGATGGCCCAGCCGTTCTGACCGTCGTACATCTCGTCCCACCACCCGTCGAGCACCGAGAGGTTGAGCCCGCCGTTGAGGGCCGCCTTCATCCCGGACGTCCCGCAGGCCTCGAGCGGGCGCAGGGGGTTGTTCAGCCACACGTCGCAGCCGGGGAACAGGGTGCGGGCCATCGCGATGTCGTAGTTGGGCAGGAAGACGATGCGGTGACGCACCTCGGGGTCGTCCGTGAAGCGCACGAGGTCCTGGATCATCCGCTTGCCCTGCTCGTCCGCGGGGTGGGACTTCCCGGCCACCACCAGCTGCACGGGACGCTCGGGGTTCAGCAGGATCTTCTTCAGCCGCTGCGGGTCGCGCAGCATGAGCGTCAGGCGCTTGTACGTCGGCACGCGCCGGGCGAAGCCGATGGTGAGCACGTCCGGGTCCAGCACCGAGTCGGTCCAGCCCAGCTCGGCGTCGGCCGCGCCGCGGGCCTTCCACGACGCCCGCAGCCGGGTGCGCACGTCCTGCACGAGCCGCTTGCGCAGCTCCCGGCGGACCGCCCACAGCTCGGTGTCCTCCACGGAGTAGACGTGCCGCCACCGGGCGGCCCGGTCCAGGTCCGTCCCGTGCGGGTCGAGGACCAGCTCGGCCATCCGCGGGTCGATCCAGCTGGTCACGTGCACGCCGTTGGTGATCGACCCGATCGGGACCTCGTCGTTGTCGAAGCCCGGCCACAGGCCCTGGAACATCTGCCGGGAGACGACGCCGTGCAGCTTCGCCACGCCGTTGGCCCGCTGGGCCAGGCGCAGGCCCATCACGGCCATGTTGAACTTCCCGGGGTCCCCGCCGTCGTAGTCCTCCGCGCCGAGGGCGAGGATGTTCGCGGTGGGCACCGACGGGGCGAGGCCGGCCTGGAAGAAGTGCTCGATCTGCGCGCGCTCGAAGCGGTCGATGCCGGCCGGGACGGGCGTGTGGGTGGTGAAGACCGTGCCGCAGCGCACCGCTGTGAGGGCCTCCTCCCACGTCATCGGCTCGGCGTCGCCGCGGGGCTCCATGAGCTCGGAGACGCGCTCGATGCCGGCGAAGCCGGCGTGGCCCTCGTTGCAGTGGTAGACCTCGGGCTCCGGAGCGCCGGTCAGGCGGCGGAAGACGCGCAGCGCGCGCACCCCGCCCATGCCCAGCAGCAGCTCCTGCTGGAGCCGGTGGTCGCCCCCGCCGCCGTAGAGCCGGTTCGTGATGCTGCGGGCGTGGTCGTCGTTGTCCGGGATGTCCGAGTCGAGCAGCAGCAGCGGGACGCGTCCGACGTCCGCACGCCAGATGTGCGCCGACAGGGACCGGCCGTTGGGCAGCGGCAGGGTCACCCTGGCCGGGGTGCCGTCCTCCTCCCGCAGCAGCGTCAGGGGCAGGCCGTCCGGGTCGAGGACCGGGTAGGTCTCCTGCTGCCACGCGTCCCGGGACAGGGACTGCTTGAAGTAGCCGTGCTGGTAGAACAGCCCGACGCCGACCACGGGCACGCCCAGGTCCGAGGCGCTCTTGAGGTGGTCCCCCGCGAGGATGCCGAGCCCGCCGGAGTACTGGGGGAGCACGGAGGTGATGCCGTACTCGGCGGAGAAGTAGGCGATCGACGCCGGCGCGTCGGCGGGCTGCGTCTGCTGGTACCAGAGCTCGTCGGTGAGGTAGCACTCGAGGTCGGCGTCGAGCTCCTCGATGCGCCGGACGGTCTCCGGGTCGTCGGCGATCTGCTGGATCTCCTCCCGGGTGAGCGAGCCCAGCAGCTTGACCGGGTCCCCGTGGACGGCCTCCCAGGCCTGGGGATTGAGGTCGGCGAAGAGCTGTTCGGTCGGGCGGTGCCACGACCAGCGCAGGTTCTTGGCCAGGCGGCTCAGGGGAGCGATGGACTCCGGCAGCACGGTGCGCACGGTGAATCTACGGATTGCCTTCACGCGGTCAGACTACCCGGCCGCCCCGCCGTGTCGCGGTAGTCAGCGGGCTTAACGATCGTCGGCTTTGTCGCTAACGTGGTGCGGGTGAGCCAAGCCAACACTCCTTCCCCGACCGACCCGGCCTCGCGCCCGGCCGGCACGCCCGCCCCTGACCCCTCGACGGCCCCGGCCGGCGAGATCCCGGACGCCGTCGTGGCCG
>NZ_DATMVN010000264.1:0-3053 GCF_035563135.1 Streptomyces sp. | reverse complement strand
CGGCTTCCTCCTGGGCGGCGAGCCAGTTCCGGAAGGAGCGGGTTCGCCACAGCAGGAGCGGGACGTCGCGCTGTCCGGCGACGCGAGGTGCTCCGGGGCCGATGCGGTCCAGGGCCAGGGTGACGGCCCGGGGCAGGGTCTCGGCGGTGGGGACCTTGAGATCGTCGGCGAGCAGGCGGAGGCGCCGGGCGCCGGCCGTGTTGCCGGGGCAGGCGAGGACGGAGCGGCCGTCGTCCAGGTCGTCGCCCGGCCAGGCTTCGGCCGCGGGGCCGGCCTGCGGGTGCCAGTGGATGATCTCGTCGGCGCGGGCGCGCTGGGTCCGTTCCCAGGCGAGCCGGTGCGCGGGGACCGGGTGGGAGGCATCGCCGCGGGGGTGGGGGAGCAGCACCGCGAGTGTGCCGGGCTGGCGCCACTGGAGCACCGCCTCGCGCAGGAGGTCCCGGGAGGTCTCCGGATCGAGGGAGGTGCCGGCCAGGTAGAGGCTCGCGGTGTAGATCTCGGGCGGCTCCTCGCCGGCGTAGACGGGCTGCACGTCGCTGGGCGCGGTCACGGGGTCTGAGTGCTTCCTTCCGGGGCGCGGGAGCGGTCTGCGAGGGGGACCGGTGGGGCGACGCGCTCCCAGGTGATGGTCTTGTTCACCGGGTCGGCGGTGACGTCGACGAGGTCGACGGCCTCGACGCGCAGGGGCGCGTGGCTGGGGCGGACGCGGCGCAGTCGGCGGTGGATCTGGTGGAAGTGCTCCAGGGTGACCTCGTCGGTCGCGTACGACTCGGTCAGGTGCGGGACGCCGGTGTCGTAGAGCGTGGCGTCTTCGCCGAAGACCGTTTCGAAGGCGCGGGTGGTGGCGGTGCGCAGCGCGTTCAGCGGCTGGTCGGGGCTGAGGTCGAAGATGATGCCGGTGCCGTACGCCAGGGGGCTGCCGACCGTGATGGTGAAGGGCTCGACGGGGAGCAGCTGCCGGTTCAGCTCGGCGGCCAGGGTCTGGCGCTTCCCGGTGGGGATGTCGGCGGCCGGCTTCTGGGACAGCTGGTAGAGCGTGATGTGCAGCCACTGGTCGCCGACGTGGGTGAGGGGGTCGTCGGCGGTCGCGGCGCGAACTCCGCGTACGAGGTCGGCGAGCTCCGGGTTCCGGCCGAGGTCGACGGTGACGTACGCGTGGAGCAGCGACCCCTTCTCCCAGGAATTCTGGCCCTGCTGGAAGACGAACGGCTTCATCCGGGCAACGTATCGCCTCCGCCCTGGACCCGAAGGCCGGATGGAGAAGTCCCCCACCTCTCCCGACGACCACGTCTCCCCGTGGAGACCGACCACGCCCGGTGAACTCGCCGACGTTGCCACCCCGGTTCGGGCAGGGCATCGCTGGAGTGGGGCGGCCCCAGCCTGCGGCACGTCGCCAGTTGGCTGAAACGGTCGGTCCGCTGGTACGGCGCTTGCCGGGCTGGCAGAGTGATCACGGCGATCGACCACCAGGCACGACCAGGAGGGGCCCGCGGATGCGGTGGAACGTGAAGCGGCGCAGCACGAGAGTCCGCGAGGAGCAGGTCCGCAACGCCGTGTGGCAGGCCCAGTTGGTGCTCGCCACCCGCAGCCCCGCCCGGTCCACCGCCGCCGAGCCGGACAGCGTCGTCGGCGCGACCGTCGAGCACAGCGTCCACATCGAGGCCGCGCTCACCACGCTGCTCAACGTCCTCGGCCCGAACCACCCGCTGACCCTCCCGGCCTTCGAGGCGAACTGCGCCTGCGCCGAGGTTGCCCTGCTCCACGAGAGCTGGGCCGCCCATTGCGCCGAGACGGCGCGGCCAGGCGCCGACGACACCGTCCTCGCCCTGGACCGCGAGTTCCCCCACCCGGACCGCGTACGGGCCTGGCCGCGCCACGAGACGGCCCGTCAGCGCACCGCCGCGCTCACCGAGCGGTTGGCCGCCCTGGAACCGCAGCTGGCCGAGGTCACCGGCCACGACCTCTGCGCGCGCCGTCTGCCCGCCACGGCCTGACCTCCATCACGCCGGACCATCGGAAACGGTCGGCACCGGGCGCCGGCTCTCATGCAACACCAGGCGGCGCAGCTCCGCGGCGGCGAACTCGACGGCGAGCAGCTCCCAGTACCCGCCGCTGCGCCCCGAATCCGTACGCCGCAGGAGGACGTCGAGGCTCATCGGGATCTGCTCGGGCGCCCCGGCCCCGTCCTGCCCCGCCCGGCCGGCATCCGGGCGGCGGGCGGGGCCTTGTGCTCGCTCGTGGGCGACGCGCACTCGCGCGGTCCGCAGCAGGGTCTCGATCGCCTCGTAGGCGGCGGCCACGGCCTCCCGGTCATCCTGGGCGTGGTGCAGGAGCAGCCGCAGGTCGAAGATCACCTGGCGGGTCACGTCGTTGACCGTGACGCTGGGGTCCTGGACGAACTCGTCCGAGGACGGCTCCCCTTCCGCGTCGCCGGCGTGCTCGGCCCAGGCCACCAGCTGGTACCACCGCCAGTGCTTCTGCTCGTTGGGCTCCGCGCCGTGGGGCGCGGGCAGGTCCGGGAAGCGCGGCCCAGCGTGGGGATTGACCCAGCCGCACCGGCATCCGGCCGTCAGGGTGCCGGTGCCGTCCGCCCACACCGCGCGGGCGGCGGCGTCGCCGTCGAGGACGTCCGCCGTGCCGTCGGCGGCCGTGCGGTGGATCCTCAGCTCGTGCGTCTCGCCGGTGGCCGCCGGCTCCCCGGCCGGCGCGTCGGATGACGAGGGGTCGTTTCGGTTCTTGGCCTGGAGCAGGAGGCTGTGCGCCTCGGTGACCCGGATGCCGCGTGCCTTGGCGATGCGGCGCGCTTTGGCCTTGCGGTCGTTGCTCCCGCGCTTGGTCATGACCGGCTCCCAGCGGGCGGGGTGCCCACGCCGTCCCGCCCTGAAGTCCGTGTCTGGTCAGAGCGAAGCATCATGGGCCCCCGCCGGACACCGGTCCGGGTGCCGGACCGTATCCGGCGAGCCTTCGACCCTGTGCCGGGCGGTGCGGCGTGGGCGCGGCGCCGGGCGGTCTCGGCGCGTGCATGTCCTGCGCCGCGCCAAACGTAGCGCACA
>NZ_DATMVN010000263.1:0-8206 GCF_035563135.1 Streptomyces sp. | reverse complement strand
CTGTCCGCCGCCCGCGCCGCCTCGGCGGAGTCCCGCTTCGGCCCGGTCGCCGCCTGGTCGGCCATCGGCCCGTACCGGCTCCTGGCGGCCCTGCCCCGCACGCCGGGCGCCGCACCGGACCAGGCCGTGCGCCCTCTGCTGACCCCGCCCCACGCGGAACTGGCCCGCACCGCCGAGGTGTTCCTCGACCGTGCGGGCCAGGCGAGCCGGACCGCCGCCGAGCTGGGCATCCACCGCCAGACGCTCTACTACCGCCTCGCCCGGGTCCAGCAGCTCACCGGCCTCGACCTGAACGACGGTGAGGACCGGCTGCTGCTGCACATGGCGCTGAAGCAGGCCCGGCTGTGAGTGCCCGGCCCGCCTCCGCCGGCGTGACCGACTCGCCGTGGCCGGCTGTGGTGCTGCCGCTCTCTCCCCGGTCCTGATCAGCGCACTCGGCCGGAACGGCGTTGCTCATCCCGCTCTTCACGGGGCGCATCGACGGCTGAGACCCCCGGACGGTCCTCCGTACGACGGCCGCGCCCGGCGGACAGGCTTTCGCTCTGTCCGCCGGGCGCGGCCGTCGTACGGGCGGGTGATCAGTCCGTGAGGTTGACCGAACGGGCCGACGTGGCGCCGATCTCCTCGGCGATCTCGGTGAGGACCGACTGCGGGATGGTGTCGTCGACGGTGAGGACGACCAGCGCCTCGCCGCCCGCGTCCTGACGCGAGACCTGCATGCCGGCGATGTTCAGGCCGGCCTCGCCGAGGATCTTGCCGACCGCGCCGACGACGCCGGGGCGGTCCTCGTACCGCAGGACGACCATGTGGTCGGCGAGCGCCAGGTCGACGTCGTGCTCACCGATCGCGACGATCTTCTGGAGGTGCTTGGGGCCGGCCAGGGTGCCGGAGACCGCGACCTCCTCGCCGCTCGACAGCGTGCCGCGGACGGTCACCACGTTGCGGTGGTCCGGCGACTCGGAGCTGGTGGTGAGGCGGACCTCGACACCCCGCTCCTGGGCGAAGAGCGGGGCGTTGACATAACTGACGGTCTCGTCGACGACGTCCTCGAAGACGCCCTTGAGCGCGGAGAGCTCCAGCACCTTCACGTCGTGCTGGGTGATCTCGCCGTACACCTCGACGTCGAGACGCGCCGCGACCTCGCCCGCGAGCGCGGTGAAGATCCGGCCGAGCTTCTCGGCGAGCGGCAGGCCGGGGCGCACGTCCTCGGCGATGACACCGCCCTGGACGTTGACCGCGTCGGGGACGAGCTCACCGGCGAGGGCGAGGCGGACGGACTTGGCGACGGCGATGCCCGCCTTCTCCTGGGCCTCGTCGGTGGAGGCACCGAGGTGCGGGGTGCAGACGACCTGGTCGAACTGGAACAGCGGGGAGTCCGTGCAGGGCTCCTTGGTGTACACGTCCAGACCGGCGCCGGCGACCCGGCCCTCCTTGAGGGCGGAGGCGAGCGCGTCCTCGTCGACGATGCCGCCGCGCGCGGCGTTGACGATGCGCACCGAGGGCTTCACCTTGTGCAGCGCGTCGTCGCCGATCAGGCCGAGCGTCTCGGGGGTCTTGGGGAGGTGCACCGTGATGAAGTCGGAGACCTCGAGCAGCTCGTCCAGCGTGAGGAGCTTGACGCCCATCTGGGCGGCGCGCGCGGGCTGCACGTAGGGGTCGTACGCGACGATCTTCATGCCGAAGGCCGACATGCGCTGCGCGACCAGCACGCCGATGCGGCCGAGGCCGACGACGCCGAGGGTCTTCTCGCTGAGCTCGACGCCCGTGTACTTGGAGCGCTTCCACTCGCCGTTCTTCAGGGCGGTGTTGGCCTGCGGGATGTTGCGCGCGGTGGCGACGAGCAGGCCGCAGGCCAGCTCGGCGGCGGTGACGATGTTGGACGTCGGCGCGTTGACGACCATCACTCCGGCCTTGGTGGCCGAGGAGACGTCGACGTTGTCCAGACCGACACCGGCGCGGGCGACGACCTTGAGCTGCTTGGCCGCGGCGATGGCCTCGGCGTCGACCTTGGTGGCGGAGCGCACCAGGATCGCGTCGACGTCGGCGATCGCGGGGAGGAGTTCGGCGCGGTCCGCGCCGTTGCAGTGCCGGATCTCGAAGTCCGGACCCAGGGCGTCAACCGTGGCGGGCGACAGCTCTTCGGCGATGAGTACGACAGGTTTCGAGCTCACGTGTGTCCTCACAAGTCCAGTGCGGGCGGCCGTCCCGACGGCCGCAGGCGGTGGAGGGGCTAGCCGCGTGGAAGACGCACGACACTGTGGGCCCTGACGCGTGTATGTGTTGGTGAGAGTGTAGTCATGCGGCCGGGCACACACTGTGCCCCGGTGGAAGGATCACCCGCACGGGGTGGACGGTCTGTACAGACGTACCGGCCGCTTCCCTGCCACCACCTCTCCCCGCAGTGACACGGGGCGTGAGGCCGGCCTGGCGCCGGGGGGCGGGCCCGTGCGGACCCGCCCCCCGGCCCGAACTCAGGCTTCCTCGTTGTCGACCCAGCTCATGAGCTTGCGCAGCTCCGCGCCGGTGGTCTCCAGCAGGGACTCGCTGTCGGCCTTCTTGTACTCGTTGTACTTGGGCAGACCGTTGTGGTACTCGGCCATCCAGTTCTTGGCGAAGGTGCCGTCCTGGATCTCGGCGAGGACCTTCTTCATCTCGGCCTTGGTGGCGTCCGTGATGATGCGCGGGCCGGTGACGTAGTCGCCCCACTCGGCGGTCTCCGAGATGGACCAGCGCATCTTCTCCAGGCCGCCCTCGTACATGAGGTCCACGATGAGCTTCAGCTCGTGGAGGCACTCGAAGTACGCGATCTCCGGCTGGTAACCGGCCTCGGTCAGCGTCTCGAAACCGGCCTTGACCAGGGCGGCGGTGCCACCGCAGAGGACGGCCTGCTCACCGAACAGGTCGGTCTCGGTCTCCTCGGTGAAGGTCGTCTTGATGACGCCGGCGCGCGTGCCGCCGATGCCCTTCGCGTAGGAGAGGGCGAGGTCCAGACCCTTGCCGGTCGCGTCCTGCTCGACGGCCACGATGCAGGGGACGCCGCGGCCCTCCTCGTACTGGCGGCGGACCAGGTGGCCCGGACCCTTCGGGGCGACCATGCAGACGTCGACGTTGGCCGGCGGCTTGATGAAGTCGAAGCGGATGTTCAGGCCGTGGCCGAAGAACAGCGCGTCGCCGTCCTTGAGGTTGTCCTTGACGGACTCCTCGTAGACCTTGGCCTGGATCGGGTCCGGGACGAGGATCATGATGACGTCGGCCTCGGCGGCGGCCTCGGACGGCGTCACCACGCGCAGGCCCTGCTCCTCGGCCTTGGCCTTGGACTTCGAGCCCTCGTGCAGACCGACACGGACGTCGACACCCGAGTCACGCAGCGACAGCGCGTGGGCGTGCCCCTGGCTGCCGTAACCAAGGACCGCGACCTTACGGCCCTGGATGATGGACAGGTCGGCATCGTCGTCGTAGAACAGCTCGGCCACTGGGTCTTCTCCTTGGTGTGCAGGTGTTGCGTCCCACCGTACGGCGGGGTGCGTGGGGTTCGTTGCCGGGTCTCGCCATGCGAGCGGCGAGATGGCCGGAAGGGGTTACGCCGTGCGGTCGAGTGCGCGCAGGGAACGGTCGGTGATCGAGCGCGCGCCGCGCCCTATGGCGATGGTGCCGGACTGGACGAGTTCCTTGATGCCGAACTGCTCGAGCATCTTGAGCATGGCCTCCAGCTTCTCGGCGCCCCCGGTCGCCTCGATCGTGACGGCCTCCGGGGAGACGTCCACGGTCTTGGCGCGGAACAGCTGGACGATCTCGACGATCTGGGAGCGGGTCTCGTTGTCGGCGCGGACCTTCACCAGGACGAGCTCCCGCTGGATCGCTGCGGCGGGCTCGAGTTCGACGATCTTCAGGACGTTGACCAGCTTGTTGAGCTGCTTGGTCACCTGCTCCAGGGGCAGGCCCTCGACGTTCACGACGATGGTGATGCGTGAGATGTCGGGATGTTCGGTGGTACCGACCGCGAGCGAGTCGATGTTGAAGCCGCGCCGGGAGAACAGGGCCGTGATCCGGGCGAGGACACCCGGCTTGTTCTCGACCAGGACGGAGAGCGTGTGCTTGGTGGACATTGGAGTCGGTCTCTCTCTGTCTCTCAGTCGTCTTCGTTGTCGCCGAAGTCGGGGCGGACGCCGCGCGCCGCCATGACCTCGTCGTTGGAGGTGCCGGCGGCGACCATCGGCCACACCATGGCGTCCTCGTGGACGATGAAGTCGATGACGACCGGACGGTCGTTGATCGCGTTGGCCTCGGCGATGACCTTGTCCAGGTCGGCGGGGTCCTCGCAGCGGATCGCGTAGCAGCCCATGGCCTCGGACAGCTTGACGAAGTCCGGAACGCGCGTGCCCTTGGCGGGGACGCCGTCCGAGTCCGCGCCGGAGTGCAGCACCGTGTTGGAGTACCGCTGGTTGTAGAACAGGGTCTGCCACTGGCGGACCATCCCGAGCGCGCCGTTGTTGATGATCGCGACCTTGATCGGGATGTTGTTGAGCGCGCAGGTGGTGAGTTCCTGGTTGGTCATCTGGAAGCAGCCGTCACCGTCGATCGCCCAGACGGCGCGGTCGGGCGCGCCCGCCTTGGCACCCATCGCGGCCGGGACCGCGTACCCCATCGTTCCGGCGCCTCCGGAGTTGAGCCAGGTGGCGGGCTGCTCGTACTGGATGAAGTGCGAGGCCCACATCTGGTGCTGGCCGACGCCCGCCGCGAAGATCGTGCCCTCGGGGGCGAGTTCGCCGATGCGCTGGATGACCTGCTGCGGCGAGAGGCTGCCGTCCTCCGGCAGGTCGTAGCCGACCGGGTAGGTCTCGCGCCAGCGGTTGAGGTCCTTCCACCAGGCGCCGTAGTCGCCGGTGTTGCCCTCGGTGTGCTCGGCCTGGACCGCCTGGACGAGATCGGCGATGACCTCGCGGGCGTCACCGACGATCGGGACGTCGGCGGCGCGGTTCTTGCCGATCTCGGCCGGGTCGATGTCCGCGTGGACGATCTTGGCGTACGGGGCGAAGCTGTCCAGCTTGCCGGTGACCCGGTCGTCGAACCTGGCCCCGAGCGCGACGATCAGGTCGGCCTTCTGCAGCGCGGTGACGGCGGTGACCGAACCGTGCATACCGGGCATCCCCACGTGCAGCGGGTGGCTGTCGGGGAAGGAACCGAGCGCCATCAGCGTGGTGGTGACGGGCGCTCCGGTGAGCTCTGCCAGGACCTTCAGCTCGGCGGTGGCGCCGGCCTTCATGACGCCGCCGCCGACGTACAGCACGGGGCGCTTGGCCTGCGTGATGAGCTTGGCGGCCTCGCGGATCTGCTTGGCGTGCGGCTTGGTGACCGGACGGTAGCCAGGCAGGTCCATCGTCGGCGGCCAGCTGAAGGTGGTCTTCGACTGCAGCGCGTCCTTGGCGATGTCGACGAGGACGGGCCCCGGACGGCCGGTGGAGGCGATGTGGAAGGCCTCGGCGATCGTGTGCGCGATGTCCTCGGCACGGGTGACCAGGAAGTTGTGCTTCGTGATCGGCATCGTGATGCCGCAGATGTCGGCTTCCTGGAAGGCGTCCGTACCGATGGCGGCGGAGGCCACCTGGCCGGTGATCGCGACCATCGGCACGGAGTCCATGGCCGCGTCGGCGATCGGGGTCACCAGGTTGGTGGCACCGGGCCCCGAGGTGACCATGCAGACACCGACCTTGCCGGTGGCCTGCGCGTAGCCGGTGGCCGCGTGACCGGCACCCTGCTCGTGGCGGACCAGGATGTGACGGACCCGGGTGGAGTCCATCAGCGGGTCGTAGGCGGGCAGGATGCAGCCGCCGGGGAGGCCGAATACCGTGTCGGCGCCGACTTCCTCGAGAGAGCGGATGAGGGACTGCGCGCCCGTGAGGTGCTCAACGGAGGCGGAGGACGGTCCGCCGTTACGGGCCCGCGGCTGCGGGTGCTGGGCCCCGGTGGCCTGCTCGGTCATCGGCATTCTCTTCTCGAAGCTGAGGGTTTATGCGGTGTTTGTGTGGGGTTTCGAAAGGTCCCGGTGCAACAAAAAACCCCTCGTGCCGTGAGGCAAGCGAGGGGAGCGCGCCGGTGCGGTCTGCAAGGTGTCCATGAGTGACCCTGCTTCAGCCGACGCGCTTTCCAAGTACGAGAATTCGGGTGCGCATGGCATTGACCCTCTCTCCGGCACACACACGGTGTCAAGTGGGTGGGACGGGAGTCTCATCATGTGGGCGGCTCGGCAGCGGGACCACGCTGCCCGCGAGCACCGGCCGAGCGGCCGGACCGATGCCCAGGACGGGATACTCCCCCCGGATCAGGGTGCGCCGCAGCCGGTACTCGTCCAGCGGCCCGGCGAAGGCCATTCCCTGGCCGTGGGTGCATCCCATGGCGCGCAGCGCCCGCACCTGCTCGGGCGCGTCCACCCCGTCGGCCACGGACTGCATGCCGAGATCGCCCGCGATGCGCAGCAGTCCACTGGTGATCTTGTGCAGCCTCGCCGACTCGACGACGCCCTCCACCAGGCACCGGTCCAGTTTCAGTACGTCGATGGGGAGCCGGCGCAGGGCGTTGACCGCCGCGTACCCGCTGCCGAAGCCGTCGAGCGCGATCCTGACGCCGAGGCGGCGCAGCGCGACCAGCCGCTGCTCCAGCTCGTCGAAGGAGATCCGGGGGTCGCTGTCGGCCACTTCGATCATCAGGGCACCGGAGGGCAGCCCGTGCCGGGCCAGGAGGGCCTCCACGGGCCCCGGAGGCAGGGCCCGGTCCAGGAGCCGGGCGGCGGACACCCGTACGGAGACGGAGACCGGATGCCCGGCCCTGGACCGGTCGGCGGCCTGCTCGACGGCCTCCTCCAGCAGCCAGGCACTGAGCTCGGCGGCGCGGTCGCTGTCCTCGGAGACACGGAGGAATTCGGCGGGGGTGAACAGGATGCCCTGGGCGGAGCGCCAGCGGGCCTGGGCGGCGACGGCCGCGACCCTGCCGCTGGCCAGGTGGACGACGGGCTGGTGGAGGAGCGCGAACTCACCGTCGCGCAGAGCCGTGCGGACCCGTGCCGCGAGCTCGGAGCGGCGCACGACGTCGGCCTGCATCTGGGGGGCGTACAGCTCCACCCGGTCCTTGCCGCCGGCCTTCGCCCGGTACATGGCCAGGTCGGCGTTGCGCATGAGGTCCTTGGGCGTGATGGAGGACTCGGCGAAGGCGACACCGATCGAGGCGGCCACCCGGACCTCCTGGGTGCCGATCCGGTACGGCTGGGAGAGCCGCAGACGCAGGCGCTCGGCGATCTCGTGGACCTGGTCCTCCCTGGCGGCCTGGTCGTGGGTGCCGTCGCCGACGATGAGCGCGGCGAACTCGTCGCCCCCGAGGCGTGCCGCGGTGTCCGAGGTGCGCACGGACTCCAGGAGGCGGCGCGCGGCCTGTACGAGGAGCTCGTCGCCCGCCTGGTGGCCGATGGAGTCGTTGACCGCCTTGAAGCCGTCGAGGTCGATGAAGAGCACGGCGGTGCCCAGGTCCCCGGCCCGTCGGCCGTTGAGTGCCTGGCCGACCCGGGCGGTGAAGAGGGCGCGGTTGGGCAGGTCGGTGAGCGGGTCGTGCTCGGCGTTGTGCTGGAGCTGAGCCTGCAGCCTGACCCGCTCGGTCACGTCCCTGCTGTTGAGGAGGAGGCCGCCCTGGTGGCGGTTGACGGTGGACTCGACGTGGAGCCAGTCGCCCGTGCCCGATCTGAAACGGCACTCGATCCGGGTGGTGGGCTCCTCGCACGACGGCGCGGCGAGGAAGCGCCGCAGCTCGTGGACCACTCCCCCGAGGTCCTCGGGATGGATGATCGACGACAGCTCCGCGCCCACGAGGTCCTCGGCCTCGCGCCGGTAGACACCGGCCGCCGCGGGGCTGACGTAGCGGAGCTTGCCGGTGGGCTCGGCGATCATGATGACGTCGCTGGAACCCTGCACCAGGGAGCGGAAGTGATTCTCCTTCTGGGCCAGTTCCTGGGTGAGCGCGATGTTGTCGAGGAGCATGATGGCCTGCCGGAGGACCAGGGCGAGCACGACCGTACAGCCGGTGAGGACCACGACCCGGTCGACCCTGCGGCCCTCCACCACGTTGTACAGAATGCTGAGGGTGCAGACCGCCGCGGCCAGGTAGGGCGTGAGCGCGGCGAGGGATCCGGCGATCGGGCGGCTCGCGGCGCGCGCCCCCGGGC
>NZ_DATMVN010000262.1:0-8589 GCF_035563135.1 Streptomyces sp. | reverse complement strand
GGCGGCCGCGGGCTCGGCCGGGGCTGCCGGAGCCTGCGGCGCGGCCTGCGCCGGAGCGGTGGTGTTCGCGGCGGTGGCGGCCGGAGCCGGGGTCACCTCTCCCGCGGGTGCGGGGACGGGCTTGTCCGCCGTGCCGGACGTGCCCGGCTTGTAGTCGGCGAAGAAGTCCCACCAGGCACGGTCGACCGAATTGGGATCCTGGAGGTACTGCTGGTAGATCTCGTCGACGAGCCACTCATTTGGGCCGAAAGCGGCGGCCGGGTTGGACCCGGAGCCTGCTTCTTGATCGGTCGAGATGCTCGAGTTACTGGGGGACTGAGACGACACGGCGGCAACCGCCCTCTTCCGCTTCACAAGGTGATGGACAGCGGAAATCAAGGCTACGCCTCCCGAGCCGTTACGTGCAGGCCGGGCCGGTCTTCGTCGTGCACATCACATCGGAAGCCGGGTTTCGGCGCATGAAATGGCGGGAAACAAGCAGGGTTCCACTGCCCTTCGGTACGCGAGGCCGGTGCTACAGCCCCCTGGACCGTATCTCTTTCCCGGGCGGGAGAGAGAAACGGGGCCCTCCGCTTCGAACGCAGGGTCAACCGTTGATGGGCACGTTCCCCGGAAGGGTGACCTGAATCCGGCAGCCGCGGGCGGATTCGGCCACCCCGATGCGCCCGCCGTGCAGATCCACCGCCCAGCGGGCGATCGCGAGCCCGAGCCCCGTGCCGCCGTCGCTGCCCGGCCCGTGCGGGGACGGCGCCTGGCCGCGGTTGAAGCGTTCGAAGACCCGGTGACGCTCCGCCTCCGGGATGCCGGGGCCCTCGTCGATGACCTCCAGTTCGAGCGACTCGGGATACGCCCCGCGCCGCGCCAGCACCGTGACCCGGCCGTGCGGCGGGCTGTGCTTGACGGCGTTGTCGATCAGGTTGGCCACCACCTGGTGCAGGCGCTCCGCGTCCGCGTACGCCGTCAGCTCGGGCGGCGACACGTCGAGGTGCAGATGGACGTCCGTACGGGAGTGGTTGCCCGAACCGGAGGAGAGCCGGCGCTGCGAGGAGGCGAGATTCGCCTCCTTCAGCACGCCCGACAGATACGGCCAGACCTCGAAGCGGCGTGCCTTGATCATCACCACACCGTTGTCCAGCCGGGAGAGGTCCAGCAGGGTCTCCACCAGCCTGCCCAGGCGCTCGGTCTGTTTCAGTGCCGTACGCATCGTCTCGGGATCCGCGGCGGACACCCCGTCCACCACGTTCTCCAGGACGGCTCTGAGCGCCGCGATCGGTGTGCGCAGCTCATGGGAGACGTTGGCCACCAGCTCCTTGCGGTGCCGGTCCTCCGCCTCCAGGTCGTCCGCCATGTGGTTGATCGTCTGGGCCAGGTCGCCGAGCTCGTCCCGCCGTCCGGCGCCGCTCACCCGTCCCGTGTAGTCACCCTGCGAGATGGACCGCGCGACGGCGCGCATCTCGTCCAGCGGTGCGGTCAGGCCGTGGGCCACGAACTGGGTGATCAGCAGCGTGGCGATCACCGAGAAGACCGTGATGAACCGGAATTCGGTCCTGGTCCGCAGGGCGACGATCAGCAGTCCGGTCGTGATGAAGACGGAGATCACCACGAGCGTGCCCAGCTTTGCCTTGATCGAGAAGGGCCGCAGTCCCGAGCCCGGCCGCGTCATGGCGCGGGTGTCTCCAGGGCGTAGCCGACGCCGTGCACGGTACGGATCCGCTCGGCGCCGATCTTCCGGCGCAGGGCCTTGATGTGGCTGTCGACCGTACGGGTCCCGGAGGCGTCCGCCCAGTCCCAGACCTCGGCCAGCAGCTGCTCCCGGGACAGGACCGCGCGCGGTGTGTTGGCCAGGCAGACCAGCAGGTCGAACTCGGTCGGGGTGAGGTGGACGTCGTCGGCGCGCACCCGGACGCGGCGCTGCGCGTGGTCGATCTCCAGTTCACCGAGACGCAGGATGCCGCTGCGCGGGGTCACCGCGGCCAGCGCGGCCCGCTCGACCCGGCGCAGCAGGACGTGCACCCGCGCCGCCAGCTCCCGCATGGAGAACGGTTTGGTCATGTAGTCGTCCGCGCCGACCCCGAGCCCGACCAGCATGTCGGTCTCGTCGTCGCGTGCGGTGAGCATCAGCACCGGCACGGGGCGCTGGGCCTGCACGCGGCGGCAGACCTCCAGACCGTCGAAGCCGGGAAGCATGATGTCGAGCACCATCAGGTCGGGCTGCCAGGCCTCTGCGGCGTCCACGGCCGCGGGCCCGTCCAGTGCGGTCTGCACCAGGAAACCCTCCGCCCGCAGCCGGGCGGAAATGGCGTCGACGATCGTCGGGTCGTCCTCTACCACCAGCACCCGGCGCTGAGCCCCGGGGGTGGCCGCGACGCCGTTGTGGGTGGTGTGTGTCTGTTCCATCGCCCCGCCCCTGCCCGTTCTCGCGGAGGCCATTCCCCCGGAGGCACGGTTATCGCTTGTCGTTTTCGTCGGTGACCCTTGTGCCGGTCAGCAGCGTAAAGGCAGAGGATGCCTCTCGGCTACGCAGGGTGTTGTCCGTCGTGAAGGTGTTACCCGCGGGAAGGAGACGGACCGGCGGACTTGTGTCACCTGTTCCATGGTGGGGCAGGGATGTGCATACGGGGTGGGGGTTCAGTGGTCCCGGAGTGCGAGATGGACCACGTCCGGCACACCTCGGGCAACGGCTACTTCTTCGGTCCTTACTGCGTGGAATCCGGCATTCCGCAGTGCTTGCTCGAAGTCGGCGGACGGCTGCGCGGACCAGACGGCGAGGACCCCGCCGGGCGTCAGACGTGCGCGGCAGGCCGCGAGGCCGAGGGGTGAATAGAGGTTTTCATTACCTTCGGTGACGGTCCATCCAGGGCCGTTGTCGATGTCCAGGCACAGGGCGTCGTAACGCTCCGTGGCCGTGTGCAGATGGGTGACGAGGTCGGTGCGGAGGATCTCGGTCCGCGGATCGGCGAGCGCCCTCCCGGAGACGCGGCCGAGCGGACCGCCGAGGTGCCAGTCCACGATGGCCTGTTCCCGCTCGACCACGGTGATCCGGCCCCAGCGCGGCTCCGCGGCGGCCCGCACCAGTGAGAATCCGACACCCAGCCCGCCGATCAGCACCGAGGGGCCGGGCCGTCCGGCGGGCAGCGCGGCGAGTGCCGCGTCGATCAGCAGACGCTCGGAACGGCCGTCGGAGGTGTCCATCAGGAAACAGCCGTTGGCGATGATCTCGAAGTCGTCGCCGCGCTCGCGCAGGACGACTTCGCCGAACGGCCCTTCACGCCGGTCGAGGACGACGGGGCGGTGGGCGTCTGTGACGGACATGGGCGCGGTCTCCGGTCTCCGGCGGGCGGCAGGTGGTTCTGGCTCCGGCCGCCCCAGTTTTCCTCGCCGCCCGCCCGGGGACCAGTGGATTTACGCGTTTTCACTCCTCGGGGCGGAGCGCTTTCGTCCCGTGGACCCCGGTGTACTCGGCAACCAGCCAGGGGCCCAGATCCTCGACGAGCATCGTGAGCACGGCCGGATCCGGTGACGGTGTCCGTGCCGTGGCAGCGGCGGCGCGGACCTGTGCGATGCGTTCCGGGTGGTCCGGGTAGTGGCGCGCGAAGAGTTCGGCGGACCGGTGCAGATCGCTCGTCCAGCCGCCCCAGCGGGGCATGACCAGGGTGAACGCGGTGCGGACGAGGCGGCGGGAGACGCGCCGGCTCAGCCGCAGGCGTGCCTCGTCGGTCGTGGCACCCGCGGCGAGGGCACGCCAGCGGGGGAGCGCGAGTGCCAGGTCGCCGTTCGTCCCGCGGGCCAGCTGCGACGTGGGGCGGTACCGCGGCAGACGCGGGGCGAGGTCCTCGCCCAGCAGCGGGGCGCACAGGCAGGCCACGAAGAATCCGAAGTCGTCACGCTCCGCCTCGCTGAGCACGGCGCGGACGGAGGAGAGGAGCAGGCCTGCTCCGTCGATCACGGCGAACGCGCGGTCCAGGGCGGTGCCGGTCTCCTCGGCCGCCACCCGGTCCGCGCCGGTGGGTCCGTCGCGCACGACCACCAGCAGGTCCAGGTCGGACACGCCGGGAATGGCCGTGCCCCGCGGGACGCTGCCGTAGAGGTAGGCGCTGTGCAGCCGGCCGGGGCCGAACGCGCCGGTGATGCGGGCGCGGGCCGCATCGACGACCGGGGCGAAGGCCGTCTGTACGCGTTCGGCCGAGCCCTCGCGGCGGATCGTCCCGTCCGCCGCGAGCCCCCTGTCCCCGGTGCCGCTCTCCCCGCCCATGCGCGGAGTCTCACAGGCGGAGGCCCGGCGCGATCCTTGATCGCTGAGAGCGAACGCAGCGCGGGGAACATTCGAAGGCTCACAAGCATTGAGTCCATATAGCTCAACTTGCCTGCCGAAGGGGAGATCATGACTGCTGAGTCCCATGCGTCCCGGGCGATCACGCCGATCGACCTGCCCGTGCTGCCGCTCGACGACGAGGTCGTGCTGCCGGGAATGGTGGTGCCGCTCGACCTGTCGGACGCGGAGGTGCGCGCCGCCGTCGAGGCCGCCCAGGCCGTCGCCCGGCCCGGGGGCGGCAAGCCCGAGGTGCTGCTCGTGCCGCGCATCGACGGGAATTACACCGGTACCGGCGTCCTGGGCACCGTCGAACAGGTCGGACGGCTGTCGGACGGAGACCCGGGCGCCCTCATCCGGGCCCGCGACCGGGTGCGGATCGGCGCCGGGACCAGCGGCCCCGGCAACGCGCTGTGGGTGGAGGGCACGCGGATCGACGTGTCCGTGCCCGACCCCCTGCCCGGTTCCGCCGCCGAGCTGGCCAAGGAGTACAAGGCACTCGCCACCAGCTGGCTGAAGAAGCGCGGAGCCTGGCAGGTCGTGGACCGGGTCCAGCAGATCGACGACATCTCCGCCCTCGCCGACAATTCCGGTTACTCGCCCTTCCTCACCATCGCCCAGAAGGTCCAGCTGCTGGAGACCGCCGACGCGGTCGCCCGGCTGAAGCTGGCCGTGAAGTGGCTCGGCGAGCACCTCGCCGAGCAGGATGTCGCCGAGTCGATCGCCAAGGACGTCCAGGAGGGCGTCGACAAGCAGCAGCGCGAATTCCTGCTGAGGCGCCAGCTCGACGCCGTGCGCAAGGAGCTCTCCGAGCTCAACGGCGATCCGGAGGACGAGTCCGACGACTACCGTGCGCGTGTCGAGGCCGCCGATCTCCCCGGACACGTCCGCGAGGCCGCGCTCAAGGAGGTCGAGAAGCTGGAGCGCACCTCCGACCAGAGCCCTGAGGGGTCCTGGATCCGTACCTGGCTGGACACCGTCCTGGAGCTGCCCTGGACCGAGCGGACCGAGGACGCCTACGACATCCGCGGCGCGCAGGAGGTCCTCGACGCCGAACACGCGGGTCTGCAGGACGTGAAGGAGCGCATCACCGAATACCTCGCCGTGCGCAAGCGGCGTGCCGACCGCGGGCTCGGTGTGGTCGGTGGCCGGCGCGGTGGTGCCGTGCTGGCACTGGTCGGCCCGCCCGGCGTGGGCAAGACCTCGCTCGGCGAGTCCGTGGCGCACGCCATGGGGCGCAAGTTCGTCCGGGTAGCGCTCGGCGGTGTCCGGGACGAGGCGGAGATCCGGGGCCACCGGCGTACGTACGTCGGCGCGCTCCCGGGACGCATCGTCCGGGCCGTCAAGGAGGCCGGTTCGATGAACCCGGTCATCCTGCTCGACGAGATCGACAAGGTCGGTTCGGACTTCCGGGGCGACCCGGCGGCCGCCCTGCTCGAAGTGCTCGACCCGGCACAGAACCACACCTTCCGCGACCACTACCTGGAGGTCGAACTCGACCTCAGCGACGTCGTTTTCCTGGCCACGGCCAACGTCCTCGAATCCATCCCGGAGGCCCTGCTCGACCGCATGGAGCTGGTCACGCTGGACGGCTACACCGAGGACGAGAAGGTCGTCATCGCCCGTGACCACCTGCTCCCGCGACAGCTGGAGCGAGCCGGTCTGGAGAAGGACGAGGTGAGCCTCGACGAGTCCGCGCTGCGCAAGCTGGCCGGCGAGTACACCCGCGAGGCCGGGGTGCGGAATCTGGAGCGGGTCGTGGGACGGCTGCTCCGCAAGATCGCGGCCCAGCACGAACTGGGTGAGCGGGAGCTGCCGTTCACGGTGTCCGAGCAGGACCTGCGGGGCCTGATCGGCCGGCCGCACCACGTACCGGAGTCCGCCCAGGACCCGGCCGAGCGCCGCACCGCGGTGCCGGGAGTGGCCACCGGGCTCGCGGTGACCGGAGCGGGAGGCGACGTGCTGTACGTGGAGGCGTCGCTGGCCGACCCGGAGACCGGGGCGTCCGGACTCACCCTCACCGGTCAGCTCGGCGACGTGATGAAGGAGTCCGCGCAGATCGCTCTGAGCTTCCTGCGCTCGCACGGCGCGGAGCTGGAGCTTCCGGTCGCGGATCTCAAGGACCGGGGCACGCACATCCACTTCCCGGCGGGTGCGGTCCCCAAGGACGGCCCGAGTGCCGGTATCACCATGACGACGGCGCTGGCCTCCCTGCTCTCGGGGCGGCTCGTCCGGACGGATGTGGCCATGACCGGTGAGGTGTCGCTGACCGGACGGGTGCTCCCGATCGGCGGCCTGAAGCAGAAGCTGCTGGCCGCGCACCGGGCCGGCATCACCACCGTGGTGATCCCCAAGCGCAACGAGGCCGACCTGGACGACGTCCCGGCAGAGGTCCTCGACACCCTGGAGGTCCACCCGGTGACCGATGTCCGCCAGGTGCTGGAGATCGCGCTCGCCCCGGCCTCGGCCAGGGTGCAGGACAGGATCCCGGCCGCCGCGTAGGCGTCACGCTGTGACGGACGTGGCATCACGCCGACGGCCGGTACGGGCGGCCCGTCCTCCTCCGGGAGGGCGGGCCGTTCCGCTTGCGGGCGGGTTTCGGGGGGCGGGGCGCGGAGCCGGCCCCGGTGACCCGGGGTCCGTCACCGGGGTCCGCCCTGACCGGTGAGGGCTCAGCCGTTCGCGAGCGCCACCACGCGGTCCAGCGCGCCGTTGAAACGGTTGTGGTCGCCGACGGTGGGGCCCGACGACGTGTACTGCCACATCGTGTAGTAGCCCCAGCCGGCCGGGAGTTCGCCGACCGTGGTGTTGTAACGGGCCACCCAGAGCGGATTGGTGGCGCCGAAGCCCGCGTTGTTGCCCGTGCAGTCCTTCCACCAGCTGGTCGCGGTGTAGATCACCGGGTCGCGCCCGGTGCGGGCCTTGTAGGTGTTCACGAAGTCACGGATCCAGGCGACCATGCCCGCCTGGGTCTTGCCGTAGCACTGCGCGCCGTACGGATTCCACTCGATGTCCAGCACACCGGGCAGTGTCCTGCCGTCCCTGGACCAGCCGCCGCCGTTGTCCACGAAGTAGTCCGCCTGGGCCGCACCGCTCGCCGTGTCCGGAGTGGCGAAGTGGTAAGTGCCCCGGACCATGCCGATGTTGTAGGAACCGTTGTACTGCTGTGCGAAGTACGTGTTCTTGTAGTACGTCCCCTCGGTGGCTTTGACGTAGGCCCACTTCACACCGCTGTTCCACAGGGTCGACCACGCGACGTCGCCCTGGTGACTGCTGACGTCCACACCTTCGGTCTGGACGGCCGACGTACCGGCCGGGGTGCCGCCCCCCTGCCCGTCGTGGGCGATCACGCCCTGGCCCATCCTCGCCGTACCCCGTTCGGGGACGGCCGGGAACCCGTCGGCGGAAGCCGCGCCGGGCAGTGCGAGCAGCAGGGTGAGGGCGGCGAGCAGCGCGCCCGCCGCGCAGAGGCGGTGGCGGCGGTGGCGAGGTGCTGAGGTTCCGGATCTGTGCACGGGCATTGCGTGCCTCCGAAGGCTCGGTGGGGAGAGCTCATGGCCGAGGAGCGGGTGCGGGACACCCCTGCGGTACGTGCGTCATGGAATGGACATGCCATCCCTGGCCCTCATGAAGCTACGCACGTAGACCCACGCTCCGGAAGGGGTCCTGGCCGCTGCCGGAGGTCTACGCCTGCGAAATACTGGCTCAGCTGCGGCGATGACCGGAGCTGAAGGAAAGTTTCATCGGCGGGAAAGCGTATGAGGGGTGCTGACGTGCACGGGAGCGGAAGCGGTGGTGGACCCGGCGCCATGGCCGGAAATGGTGTGGACCACGAGTTTCTCGCCCTGGAGCGGGAGTTGGCCGTATTCCTGCGGCGGGCGCGGGCCAACTCGGGGGAGATGGCCCGCGAGGTCCATCCGGATCTGGAAGCCGCCGCTTACGGGCTCCTCGTGCGGCTGGAATCGGCCGGCCGGCAGCGGGCCACGGACCTCGCCGCCTACTTCGGGGTGGGCAAGGCGACCGTGAGCCGTCAGCTGCGGGCCCTGGAGGATCTCGGCCTGGTGACGCGGGAGACCGATCCGGCGGACGGCCGCGCCTCGCTCGTCCGCCTCACGGAGGAGGGGCTCGCACGCTTCCGCAGCGTCCGCGATGCCCGCCGGGGCCGTTACGCCCGCAAGCTCGCCGGCTGGGACCGGGCCGAGGTCGCGGAGCTGGCCCGGCTGCTGCACCACTTGAACGAGCGCGCCGAGGGCTGAGGGGCCGGACCGGGGTGCCGGGCG
>NZ_DATMVN010000261.1:0-3849 GCF_035563135.1 Streptomyces sp. | reverse complement strand
GTAGGCCGTGACGGTCAGCCGGTTTGCTTCCCTACGGTGTCGGAGCCACTTGTCTCGGCCCGGGCTGCTACGCACCGGATCGGGGGCAGTCAGTTCGGTCTCGTGCTCAGCGAGGTACGCCCACAACGCACGTCGGGCCTCGCGTTGCATTTCTGCACTTTCTCGCTCCACTTGCCCCGCGGCTTGGCGTTCGCTGCCCACAGGATCGCCAGGGCCGTGCTGCGCGGACCAAGTGTCAAGCAGCCGCCGTTCCTCCCGCGCGCTTGGGTGCTGGGTCTGCCACTTCGCCGCCAGGGCCTTGTCGGCCACGCTCAACTGTCGACTGGCCCGCCACCGAGCCGCACGTGCCTGTACTGCCGCCACCGCCTCCGCATCTTCACCGAATCGATCCTGAGCCCAGGCATACATGTCCTCGCTCGCAGCCCCCACGAAGCCGGCGACCTCCGCCGCTTCCTGACTGCTGCGCACTGCCTGCAACAAGTAGAACTCAGCAGCCTGCCGCAGCTCAGGGACCGCGTAACTCGCTGCGCGGAGACGCCGAAATCCGCGGACGTAGTAAGGAAGCAACTGCACCCAGCCCGCCGTTGTGGGGCCGGCCGACGAGTCGAATGCGTCCATGTGCCGCAGCAGGCCGATGAGTTCCGTTCCCTCGCTGCAGAACCTTTCCCAGCCAGCATCATGGGTGAGCCCCGCGAGAGTCCTTACCTCAGCGGACGGCAGGTTCGGGAAGTAGGCGGCCCACTTCGCCGCAGCTATATCCCACGAGACAGAGGCAGCTTCCAGGGCCGACGCTGCCGTTGTACCCAACACACATGCCAGCCATGTCCCCGCCTCCGCATAGGGATCCGGTGCATCCGTTGCCCCCTGATGAGCGCCGTCACTAGGCCGCCCCGCCAACGCTCGCGCCGCGACCACGCGAGGTTCAAGGGGCACGGCGCCATCCTCGTCCAGCTCAAGAACGAGTCCTCGAAGGCCGGCACGTTCACAGTTCAATACCTGTGCCAGTGCGTCCGCGGCATCCGCTGTTACCCACTGCGCCTCCACATCGTCGGTGGGAGAGAGCCCCAGTACCGCGTAGTCCGGCGACGGGGAGACGGGGACGGCATCGGGCTGGCTCATCAGGTCGGTACTCCTTGGGACATCGCACGGTGCGCACCGATCACACGGTGCGTCTTCACCCAGCCTGAGAACCTCACGCCGAGTTGTCGTCCCTACCTGGCGAAAAGGTCCTCGCCTCCCGTCAGGCGCAACATCGTCAAGCAGGCCTGCCCGCCACACGGGAAGCACTTGCCAGACCGCCCAAATAGAAGGTGGTCGGGAGCGGCGGCCGCACCGGCGCCCCGGAAGGCTTCGGGTGCCCGCTCCACGGGAACGACAGCAAGACCCGGCCCGTCTCACGGGAAGCGATGACCCTCGATCCGGATACCCCTTGTACCCGTGCCCCCTACTCGCACAGCGTGGCTTCTGGCCACTCCGCGATCACCAGGGGGCATGGTGTCCGACCACACTGCGAATCCGCCAACACCTGCACGGCGTCTCCAAGCAGCCGCCCTGGAGCGCATCGTGGCTGCACCCATCCCCGACGTGGCCATGCAGGAGCTGCTCGAGAAGGACAGGGCTCACGCCCTGGCGGACTTCACCGGCGCCCCTGTCCGGTACGCGGACCGCTGGTGGCGGCCCGACGAAGGGCAGTGGTACGCCCTGGACGAGGCTGGCAGCGCACTCATCGACGCCCAGGCCGACCGATGGCGCGCCGCGCACGCCACAGCGGTGCCGCCGATTCACAGCGAACCCAGCCCGGCCCAGAACGCAGCGTCGGACCACGCAGCCGGCGCGTCGTGATGAACGCCCCAGAGGTATCACGGCATGAAGCTCTCGTCGTCAACGCGCTTATGCAGGATCCCAGCTTCGTACACTGGGGATTGACCAACCCGGCGACTCCGGACGAACCGTGGCTCCAACCGACCGACTTCCGCACCCCCTTGCTCGGGGACATGTACGAGGTCCTGCGCAACGCAGCACTACAATCGCCCAACGGATATTTTGCCAAGCCTCCCGCAATAGAGCTCTACCACGGACTCTGGAACCTGTACCAGGCGCGGGCAGCGCAAGGCGACCAAGCCGCCCAAAGGCTCATCGCAGACCGGAACGCCTGGGAAGGGCGAGGCGGGCTGTGGGAGTACATCAACCACCTCCAATCACCACAGCACGGCCACCCCTCCACTGCCTATCAGTACGCCGTAGAGGTCTGGAACGCGAGTCCTCGCCAGGAGCCACTGACACAGGCCCCACCCTCCCCGGGAGACGCCCAAGCCGACATCCAGGCATGGGGTGCCCTATCGATCGTGGGCGCCGTACTCCATAACCCGCGCAACGCCGAAGCCTTCCGCTACCAGCCCCAGGACCCGACAGCCTCCCCGTACTGGCTTCAGGGCGAGGACTTCGACGACGAGTTCCTCAACGTAGCCTGGCAGGCCCTCGTCACCGGCCCCGGCGCAGTCATTCACTCCGAAGCCGCATGCGATCCGTACCTCGTCGGCGACGAAAGGGTCATCACTCTGACCCGCTTAGCGGTCGACAACATGCAGGCCATCCTTGCGCAGCGGGCACCCACTGACCCCGCCGCAGCACAAGCCCTGAACGACCCCACGTTCCGGGCGCGCGCCGAACTTCTCCTCCAGCAGGATCAGAACGCCTCCCTGACACACCTCCCTCCCGACCAGATCGGCCGGCACGCCCGGGAACTCGTACTTGATCCGCACATCCGAAACTACGTCGCCCAGCTCGGTGAACAGACCAACGCCGAAATCCGCGCCGCGGGCCCAGTAGGCCAAGGCCTCCTCGCCACCTTGGCCCGCTCCGTGGCGGCACTTCAGCGACTACGAGAGCGCGTCAATAGCGCCGCCGCACCAACTTCCATCCAGACCCAGCGGGTGCGAGTCACCCAGCCGGAGACGGCATATGCCACCCCGGCACGCGAGCGCGCGATCATCGACGCAGCGCTCCAGAGCCCTGACTTCATGCGCACTGAGCAATACCGAGCGCTGCGAGGTGAAGACTTCACCATCCCAGAATACAAGGCCCTCTTCGAGGCCATGCAGCGTCACCCCACCCCATGGCACCCGCTCCTCCTGGTTCAGGAAGCGCACCTGACGAGCAGCACCTCGCAAGACCTGAATGGCGACCTGATGGTCCAGATCGCCTCCGCCGCCTACGCTGACGCGCCGCGCACCGCCCCACAGATGGATGGGAGCCCGCAGGACCCCCGGGTCATGGCACAGCAACTGGTCACGGTCACTCTGCGACGATCGACGGAGCAGGCCAACACCGTGGTCACCAAGGCGGCCCACACCCCGCAGATGTCGACTGACGCCATGCTCGGCATCGCAGCACAGCAGTACTCGCAGGCGGCCCAGTCGGCACTCCGCTACAACCCGACTCCCGGCCACGGACCTCGTCAACCGCAGCAACCTCAGACCTCACAGTCGAACGGCCACTACGCCGGCGTGTGAAACCAACCCGCATCAGCTCAGGCAGGAGCCCCCATATGACGACTCTGCTCCCGCTCATCGTCCCAGCGCTAGTGCTTGCAGGTGCCTCGGCAGTGAACTGGGCCGCGCGACCACTGGCCTCGAGCGAGACCATTCCTCCAGCGATGCCAGCATCCCCGCATCACTGAATTCCGCGCTGAGGGACTGTAAAACGTTCGGCTCTGGCCCGTAATCGGTGGTAACGAAGGGTGATGGTTGTCGTTGGCATGGTGTGCGCGATGTCAATGAGCTTGTGGCGGTGGTGTTTTCAGGGTTGTCGGCCCTGGTCATCGAGGGGGTGACGGGCGAGGGGGAGGTC
>NZ_DATMVN010000260.1:0-2418 GCF_035563135.1 Streptomyces sp. | reverse complement strand
CAGCGGTCCTGACGGGATTTGAACCCGCGGCCTCCACCTTGACAGGGTGGCGAGCACTCCAAACTGCTCCACAGGACCTAGCTAATGTGCGAGACAAGTCTCGCACACGGTTAAGCGTGCCCCCAACGGGATTCGAACCCGTGCTACCGCCTTGAAAGGGCGGCGTCCTGGGCCACTAGACGATGAGGGCTAAGGGCCCACCTGCGCGCTTTCCAGCGCGTCGGGGACGTGAGAAGCATATGGGATGCGGGGAGGTATCGCCAAAACGGTTTACGGAGAGGCCGTCGGGGCGCTCGGGGAAGGGGAGGGACTCTTCAGGTTCTCCTCGGGGAGATGACGGCTGACCTCGGCCGTCGTCAGGCCGAGACCTCCGAGGGTGATCTCGTCCCAGGCCTGCAGATGCCGGGTGGGGCGGTCCAGGTAGAGCACCGAGGCACGCACCTTCTCGGGCTTCTCGTTCTGCACGGCGCGCAGCCCGCCACCGCCCGTGGACCCCTCGACCTTGAGCCGCGTGCCCAGCGGCAGCAGTTCGTTCACCCGGTGGTGCACATGGCCGGCCAGGACGAGCGGAACCGTTCCGTCTGTTTCCCGCGCCGCGTTCGGGTCGTGCGCCACCGCGATGTCCACCGGGGTGCCCGCCCGCTTCTGGTCACGCAGTGCCGAGGCGAGGCGCATGCCGGCGAGCCGCTCGGAGGCCTTGCCGCCGGTGGGGAGCGAGCGGTCCGGGGTGAACTGCGGGTCCCCGGTGCCGGCGATCCGCAGCCCGGCCACGTCCACGGCACTGCCCTCGTCCAGGACGTGTGCGTTCCTGAGCTTCTTCAGATGTGCCTGGGTCTGCCGGGAATCGTGGTTGCCCCTCACCCACACGTAGGGCGCGCCGAGATCGCTGACGGGATCCAGGAAGCCGTTCTCCGCGGCCGTGCCGTGGTCCATCGTGTCGCCGGAGTCGATGATCACGTCGATCTCGTACTGCTCGACGAGCGAGCTGATGATGTGCCAGGCGGCGGGGTTGAGATGGATGTCGGAGACGTGCAGGACCCGGATGGTCGCGGGGTCCGGCCGGTACACGGGGAGCGTGGACGTGGCGTCGTACAGCTTGGTGACGTTGGTGACGAGCCGGGCCAGTTCCTGCTGGTAGACATCGAATTCGGTGACGATCGAGCGCGCGTCACCGACGACCGAGGGGGCGCTGGAGAGCAGCCCGGAGAATTTCGGCTCCAGGACGGACTTCGGGTTCCAGGTGGCGTAGGCGCTGACGCCCGAGGCGGCCAGCAGCGCCAGGGCGAGGCCTCCGGCGGCCAGGGCGCGGCGCGGGCGCCGGTAGACGACCAGGCCGAGAGCGGTGGCGCCGGAGACCACGGCCACGCCGGAGCGGACAGCCAGTTCCCGGGTGCCGGAGGCAACGTCGCCGGTGACCTCGTCCTGGAGGCCGGAGAGGCGTTCGGGGTGCTTGACCAGGGCCTGCGAGCGCGCCGGGTCCAGCTGGTCGACGTCCACGTCCAGGCGGACCGGGGCGTGGTGGGAGTCGAGCTCCAGGGCGCCGAGCGGCGACACGTTGATCTTGGTGCCGCCGCTCACCGAGGGCCGCAGGGTCATGGTGGTGTCCATGGGCCCCACGGGCACACGCACACTGCCGACGACCAGCAGCCCGAGCCAGGCGCCCAGCACGACCACGGCCAGCAGGCCGAGCCCGCGTTTCCAGGGGTGTGCCGCGGGGACGGGGCCGCCCGCGGGAGCGGCGGTGTGCGGGCGGGAGCGGCGGAGGCGGCGGACACGGGCGGCTGCGGCGTGGAACGGGCGTGCCATTGGGCGCTCATGCCCCGGCGGGGCGGCGGACATGCGGGAGGACGGGGACGTGTGGGCCGGGCGGGTGGCCGGGGGCGGGGAGCGGCCCGCCCGTTCCGGCCCGGCGTACGTGACAATGGCGGTGTGCTGGAGATGACGCGCGAGGAGTTCGAAGAGCTGGTGAGCCTGGCTCTTGACCGGGTCCCGCCGGAGCTGATGCGGCTGATGGACAACGTCGCGGTGTTCGTGGAGGAGGAACCGGAGGACCCGGAGGACCGGGAGCTGCTCGGACTCTACGAGGGCACCCCCCTCACCGAGCGCGGCGAGTGGTACGCGGGAGTGCTGCCGGACCGGATCACCATCTACCGGGGGCCGACCCTGCGGATGTGCGAGACCCGCGAGGACGTGGTCGCCGAGACCGAGATCACCGTCGTCCACGAGATCGCCCACCACTTCGGCATCGACGACGAGCGGCTGCACGAGCTGGGTTACGGATGAGCACCCAGAGCCCTCCGCCCGGGCGGCCGCCCGTCGATCCGGACGCCGGCCTCTCCGTGCCCGCGCAGCGCGCCGGGACGCGTGGCGCCGGCACGTGGCCGGTCCTGGGGGCGATCGCGGCGGGCGGCGCACTGG
>NZ_DATMVN010000259.1:0-3253 GCF_035563135.1 Streptomyces sp. | reverse complement strand
GGACGTTGAAGCAGTTCCACGTGAAGTTGCCGTGCGTGAGGCAGGCTCCCTTGGGGCGGCCGGTCGTGCCCGAGGTGTAGAGGATGAGGGCGAGGTCGTCGAGCGCCACGGGGACGTCCTGCGTCCAGGGCTGCGCCGCGTCGGCCACCGACGCGAGCGTGGGGACCCCGCCGGCGGTCTCCTCGCCGGCGGTCTCCACGGCGACGACCCAGCGGGTGAGCCGCGGGAGGCCCCGGGCGGCCGGCTCGGCCAGACCCGTAAGATCCGCGTCGTGGATCAGCACCGACACGCCCGCGTCCTCGAGCTGGTAGCGGATCTCCGGGGCGGCCAGGCGGGTGTTGAGCGGGACGAGCACCGCCCCGAGCGCGCCCGCCGCGAACAGGACCTGGAGGAACTCGGGGCTGTTCTCCCCGAGGACCGCCACGCGGTCGCCGGGACGCACGCCGTGGGCGGACAGCGCACCCGCCAGCCGGCGGGTCCGGTCGTGCAGCTCGGCGTAGGTGAGGGCGCGCTCCCCGTGGACCACGGCCGTCTTCGGGCCCGACTTCACCAGCCGGCGGGTTAGCCACGATCCCAGTCCCTGATTGCGCATGCGGTCGCCTCCTGAGGCACTCGTCCACACCAATAGTTGAAAAAATCTATTATTGATGGGGTCAGACTAGTGAGAGGTGCATCACGTTGTCCAGGGGCGGCGGAGGGTTTCTCCGGGCCCCGTGGACTAGAAGGCCGCCT
Source organism: Streptomyces sp. (assembly GCF_035563135.1). GTDB lineage: Bacteria > Actinomycetota > Actinomycetes > Streptomycetales > Streptomycetaceae > Streptomyces. The sequence continues at coordinate 2,521 of NZ_DATMVN010000259.1, read as the reverse complement.
TCTGCAGGAGGCGGAGCAGGTCCTGGCGCTCGGCCACGGAGAGCCCGTCGAGCGACTCGGCCGCCGCGGCCGCCACGAGCCCCTGGGCCTCGGCGTAGAGCTCCCGGCCCGCCCCCGTGGGCGCCACGATCTTCGAGCGGCGGTCGCGGGGGTCGGTGCGGCGCTCGACGGCGCCCCGCTGCTCGAGCTCGTCGATGATGGAGACGATCTGGCTCGGGTCCAGCACGAGGAACTGGCTGAGCTCCCGCTGGGTGGGCTCCTCCCCGCTGCAGGCCAGCGCCAGCACGGAGTAGTGGCGCACCTTGAGCCCCAGGTCCGCGAGCGCGCGGTTCGCTGCGGCGGAGCCCGTCGAGGCGAGCCGGGCCATGAGGAAGAACGACTCGCCGGCCAGGTCGGTCCCCGCCAGGCGCTCGATGCCGCCGGGGGGAGAGTCGTCCCGGGCGGTGAAGGCGGGCGGCTGTGCGGTCATGGCGGCGATCCTCCGGCGGGGGCGATGGGTCTCCAGGATAGGAGGGGACGACACCAGCATAGATGGAACTTATTAACTGTTGACATTTTCAACTAACGGCGGTGGAATGGTCGGGACCCTATAGCGGTGACCGGCGTCACAGACGGCGGCCCCCCGGACCCGAGCACGAGGAGTTCCTCCCATGACCGACAACAGCACCGCACCGCTGACCGGCAAGGTCGCCGTCGTCACCGGCTCCGGCCAGGGCCTCGGCCTGGCCTACGCCCAGGAGCTCGCCCGCCAGGGCGCGGCCGTGGTGATCAATGACGTGGACCAGCAGACCGCCGAGGCCGCGGTGGCCTCCATCACCGCCGCCGGCGGGCGCGCCGTGGCCGTGGTGGCCCCGGTGGGCACCACTGAGACCGCCACCGCCCTGGTCGCCGGCGCCGTGGAGGCGTTCGGGCGCCTGGACGTGCTGGTCACCAACGCCGGGGTGCTGCGCGACAAGTCCCTGCTGAAGATGACCGACGAGGACTTCGACCTGGTGATCCAGGTGCACCTGCGGGGCACCTTCACCTGCGTGCGCGAGGCCTACCGGTACTTCAAGGACAACGGCGTGGCCGGGCGCATCATCACCATCGGCTCCCCCACCGGCCAGTACGGCAACTTCGGGCAGACCAACTACGCCGCCGCCAAGGCCGGGATCGTGGGCATGGTCCGCACCTGGGCCCTGGAGATGCGCAAGGCCGGGGTGACCGCCAACACCGTGATCCCCGTGGCCGCCACCGCCATGACCGAAACCGTGCCCTACTTCGCCTCCGCCGTCGAGGCCGACCGGGCCGGGGAGCCCATGCCCGCGTTCTTCCGCAAGGAGCTGGGCTTCGGCACCGCCGCCGACGTCGCCGGGCTGGTCGCCTACCTCGCCTCCGACGACGCCGCCGGGATCACCGGCCAGGCCATCGGCGCCGGCGGGGACCGCCTCCAGGTCTTCAGCCACCCCGCCCCCGTGGTCACCGAGTACCGCGACGGCGGCTGGACCTTCGAGGCCCTGCGCGAGCAGCTCCCGGCGATCGTCGCCGGCCACCTCCAGCCGGTCGGGGAGACCTTCCCGCCGCTGCCGGCCGAGCTGCAGCCCTCAGCCCCGGCGAAGCAGGCGTAGGACCCCGCCATGGCCTACGAGTACGGATTGGATCTGGCGTCCCTGGACGCCATCGACATGCACGTGCACATCGAGTGCGACGGCCACGGGCACCCGTCGCTGCCGGCAGCACTGACCGAGGCGTCCGCCAAGTACTTCAAGGCAGAAGACCGCTCCCCGTCCCTGGACACCATCGCGGCCCGCTACCGGCAGTGGAACATGGCCGCTGTGGTGTTCACCGTGGACGCCACCACCGCCCTGGGGCATGCGCCCAACTCCATCGAGGAGATCGCCGAAGGGGCCGCGCGCAACAACGACGTGCTCATCCCCTTCGGCTCCGTGGACCCGCACCAGGGTGCCGCGGCGGCGGAGCGGGCGAAGAAGCTCGTGGAGCACCACGGGGTGAAGGGCTTCAAGTTCCACCCCTCCCTGCAGGGCTTCGACCCCTCGGACCAGCGCTTCTACCCCCTCTACGAGGCGATCCAGGCCCTGGGGGTGCCGGCGCTGTTCCACACCGGGCAGAACGGCATGGGCGCGGGCCTGCCCGGCGGGGCCGGGATCAAGCTGGCCTACTCCAACCCGCTGCTGCTGGACGCGGTGGCCGCGGACTTCCCCGAGCTGCAGGTGATCATGGCCCACCCCTCGGTGCCGTGGCAGGAGGAGGCCAACTCCATCGCCACGCACAAGGCCAACGTGTGGATCGACCTCTCCGGCTGGTCGCCCAAGTACTTCCCGGAGTCCCTGGTGAAGGCCTCGAACGCGATGCTGCAGGACAAGGTCCTCTTCGGCACCGACTACCCGCTGATCACCCCGCAGAAGTGGCTGGGCGCCTTCGAGCAGCAGTCCTTCACCGACGAGGTCCGCCCGAAGATCCTCAAGGACAACGCAGTGCGCCTGCTGGGCCTGGACGGGGCCGCGTCGTGAGCGCACAGCCC
>NZ_DATMVN010000258.1:0-2004 GCF_035563135.1 Streptomyces sp. | reverse complement strand
CCAGATGATCGCCGAGGTGTCCCGGCAGTACGCGGCCCTGCTCACCCGGGCCGGCCTGGGGGAGGTGCCCCGCTTCACCATTCCGGAGCTGCCCGAGTCCGCGGGCGGCGGCAGCGGGCTGCTGCCCACCACCGCCATCGCACCCCTGTACGCCTGGCTCGCTCACCGGGCGCAGGACCCGGCGGCCCGTCAGCAGGCCGTGGGGCGTACGGCGTCCGGGGTCATCGACTCGCTCAACGTACGGATGCCCGAGCTGGCCGGGGCGGTGGCCGCGCAGTACGCCGCGGCCGTGCGACTGAACGGTGTGGTCGAGGCGGCGTACGAGAAGGAGCTGGCGCGTGTACGGCGATGGCTCCGGGACGGCGCGGTCCTCGCCGGCGGCGCCCGCACCCGGTGGCGCGGATATCCGCTCTACAGCACCGCGGGGGAGCTGCTGGACGCGCTCGTGGAGAGCCTGGTGGCCCTGTTGCAGTGCGCCGTGGCCGCCTCCGACGAGCAGATCCGTACGACCTGGCGGCGTGAGCCCGCCGCCAGGAACTTCCGGTTCGAGGACACCGGGCGGGAGGAGGGCGGGTGGGGGCCCGCCGAGGACATCCAGGGCCGGATCGGCATGGCCGTACGGCGCTGGAGGCGGGTCCTGGAGGAACTCGCCGAGGAGGAGGCGCGGCTGCTCGACCGCAACGCGGCGCCCGACGCCGAGACGGTGGCGGCGCTGCTGGCCGCCGCCCTCCTCGGCGGACGCCGCGCCAGGGGCGCCGGGGAGCAGCTCGCCGAACGGATCGGTGCCCAGGGGGCCCTGCGCCTGCGCGACAAGGGCGGAGCACTGCTCACCGACTGCCTGGACCAGGTCATGCACGGCGAGCGCGACCGGCGGCTCGCACCGCTGGACGCGCTGGAAGTCGCCCCTGATCCACAGGCCGAACTGATCGCCGCGCTGTCCGTACTGCAGAAGGAGAGGTGGCAGCGATGACTGCCGTCACTGACCAGGGCCGGGACGAGGGCGTGGGGGAGGCGCGGCAGGACGACGGGCGCCGCTGGGACGACGGGCTCATCGCGCGCCGCGCCACCGGGACCGCACAGAGGAGCGCGGAGGACGGGCCGGTTCCGGCTGCCCAGGACGTCCCGGAGCTCCAGGACGGTCCGGGGCCCCAGGCCGAGGCGTACGGGCTGGGCGGCGGCCCCCTGCGGTCGCGGCTGGACGCGCTGCGGGAACTGGTCGGGCTCTCCCGCGCCCGGCTCGACGGGGACACCCTCGCCGAGGCGGGACGCGTGCTCGACGAGGCGTCGGCCCGTCAGCGGCTCTCCTCCCGGCACACGGTCGTCGCCGTCGCGGGAGCCACCGGCAGCGGGAAGTCCACCCTCTTCAACGCGCTCGCGGGCATCCAGATCTCCGACACCGGGCTGCGCAGGCCGACCACCTCCGCCCCGATCGCCTGCAGCTGGACCGACGGCGCCGCCGGACTGCTCGACCGGCTGGCCATCCCCGGCCGGCTCCGGCGCAGGCCCGTGCAGGGCGGCACGCCCACCGACGAGGCGTTGCAGGGGCTCGTCCTGGTGGACCTGCCCGACCACGATTCGGCGGCGACCGGCCACCGGGAGCAGGTGGACCGGGTGCTGGCCCTGGTCGACGCGGTGATCTGGGTCGTGGACCCGGAGAAGTACGCCGACGCGGCCCTGCACGAACGCTATCTGCGGCCCCTCGCCGGGCACGCCGAGATCTCCTTCGTCGTGCTCAACCAGATCGACCGGCTCCCCGGCGAGGCCGCCGACCTGGTCCTGGACGACCTGCGCCGGCTGCTCGACGAGGACGGCATGGCGGTGGGGGAACACGGCGAGCCGGGTGTCACGGTCATGTCCCTGTCCGCGCTCACCGGGGCGGGGGTGGGCGACCTGCGCGAGGTGCTGGGCAGGTTCGTCCAGGCCCGTACGGCGGCGGCGCGCCGGCTGTCCGCCGATGTGGACGCGGCCGCGGCGCGGCTCCGGCCGCAGTACGTCGCCGAGGGG
>NZ_DATMVN010000257.1:0-19566 GCF_035563135.1 Streptomyces sp. | reverse complement strand
ATCGACCACCCCGGGTGGATACACCCGCGTCAACACACCCAAGGCGATCCGGTCCGACAACCGTTCACCCGACGACTTCACCTGCCCAGGCCTTGGCACAACACATCCAACGACCAACACACCTCAAAGTCACCGGTATTGTGTCTAGGGGTTCTGTCGGTCCAGGCGGAAGGCACTTTCTACGTGCAGGGTATCGGTTCGCGTCCCAAGCTCCATGTCACTGCTGACGGTGCGGGGGTGGTTGGTCACGCCGGAGCGCGGCTGCTGGCTGATCTCGCCGATGCCACCGGGCTGACCAGCTCGTACTCCACCGCGCTGAGTCCGCTTCGGCCACGCGGTACTGGTCATGACCCGGGCCGGATCGCCGCCGATCTCGCGGTGATGCTCGCCGATGGCGGCGAGGCGATCGGGGATCTGGCCGCGCTGCGGGACCAGGGCGAGGTGTTCGGCCCCATCGCCTCGACGCCGACGGCCTGGAGACTGCTGGCCGCCATCGACGAACGTGTACTGGATCGTCTGCGCTCAGCCCGCGCCCAGGGCCGCGAAGTGGCCTGGCTGCAGGCGTCCGAGACCCGCTGCGGCATACCGGCGGCGAAAGCCGGCGGGCGGGAACTGCCCGGCCTCGTCCTGGACATCGACGCCACGCTGATCACCTGCCACTCCGAGAAGGAGGCGGCCGCGCCCACCTACAAAGGCAGCTTCGGCTTCCACCCGCTGCTGTGCTTCATGGCCAATACAGGCGAGGCCATGGCCGGGCGGCTGCGTCCCGGCAACGCCGGAGCCAACACGGCCGCGGATCACATCGCGGTACTGGACGACGCTCTCGCGCAGATCCCCGACGCCCACCGGCACGGCACCGACATCCTCGTCCGCACCGACAGCGCCGGGTCCGCGAAAGCCTTCCTCACCCACGTCCGGGAGCTGCGAACACGGGGAATCCGCACCTTCTTCTCGGTGGGATACGCGGTCACCGAACCAGTCCGCCGCGCGATCCGGGCCCTGCCCGAGCAGGTCTGGCACCCCGCCCTGGACCAGGACGGCACCCTCCGCGAGTCCGCCGAAGTCGCCGAACTGACCGGCATGACCGACCTTGCCGGCTACCCGGCCGGCACCCGCATCATCGTCCGTCGCGAACGCCCCCACCCCGGAGCCCAGCTCTCACTCTTCGACCAGGACGAAGGCATGCGGCACCAGGTCTTCCTCACCGACACCCCGTTCAACTCCGGAGCGGCCCAGTTCCTCGAGGTCCGCCACCGCGGACACGCCACCGTCGAGGACCGCATCCGGTGCGGCAAAACCACCGGCTTGGGCCGCTTCCCCTCCCGCCTCTTCCCGGTCAACGCCGCCTGGCTCGAACTCAGCCTCGCGGCCACCGACCTCCTCGCCTGGACCCGCGTCCTTCTGCTGGACGGCGAACTCGCGACTGCCGAACCCAAGAAACTCCGCTACCGGCTCCTGCACGTCGGCGCCCGGATCACCCGCGGCGGCCGCCGCCTCCGCCTTCGCATATCCGCGACCTGGCCCTGGCGACATGAACTCGCGGCCGCGTTCCACCGCCTGGCCGCACTACCCCGTCCCGCCAGCTGACCCGCTGTCCCTGCCCACCTCGACCCAAGGACCTCGGAGAACCCGACCCCGCGCCGGGCCGTCACCATGCCCACCGCCCGACACAGCCCCAAACAATCTCGCTCGGCCGCCCACAGCTCCAACTGAAACGCCGAGGCTAGCCCGCGCTGTCGGTCCGGCTGCTGGGGGCGGTGCGCACGCTGGTCGTCCTCGTGCACCGGGCGCGGTGGGGTGGTGTCCACTCGGTCGGCGTGCTTCTGCGTCCTCGCACGGGCTCCGTCGCCGGCCTTCGTGAAGGCGTCCGTCACACGGCGCAGCTGCTCGGCGGTGAAGTCCAGGGCCTCTACGTCCGTACGCGATGCCTTCAGCTCGCGCAGCGCCGTCAGGTCGATCCTCGACCGTGCCCCGGCCTCCGGCTCCTGGTCGTCGTCTTCGGGGCTGGCGGCCAAGGGCGCGAGCAGTTGCTCGGGCGTCGCCGCCTGTTGGTGGGCGACGACGTCGTACGCCCGGCCCTGCACGGCGGTGGTGGTGCGCAGCTTCTCCCGCACCATCGCACCGACGAGGACAGCACGGTCGTACTGGAGCGGGATGCGGGGGATCTCCTACTCCCCCGCGTCCTGGCCCAGGATCCGGGCTTCGGCTCCCATCATCAGCCGCCGCTGCCGTTCGTCGAGGTGTGGGAACAACACCTGGAACTTCACAGTGAGTTGACCGCGAACCTCGCCGGAGACGCTCATACCACGACAACGAGCCGAACCGCAGGAAGCAACACCTTGATTCTCTGCGAGCCCTTACCGCCGACAACGTGACAGCACCATCGGAAGTCGGCGGTTCGGCCGCAGTGACAACTGTTGGAGGGGTGCGATGGCCTCATGTTAGCGCGGGTGTCGTGGCATTGCTCCTGCCTCGGAAAGATTCTCGAGCCAGAGCCATGGGGCTTCTTCTGAGATTTTTCAGCACTGCTGGGTAAGGACGGTCTGGGAGATGGACGTGAGTCGGTTGGGCCTGCGGCGTGACCCGTGGAACCCGGCGCACACCCGACGCGACAACCGGGCCATCGCCCTACCTGTCACCGACCCGACAAGCCGGAACGGACCGCCGGAGTATCCGACGGCCCGTCACGAAAGATCGAGGTTAACAGAACTGGTTGTAGTTCTGTGTGCCGAATCTCGCGAACGCCGCTTGCGTTCCCGGACCGGCGATTCCATCGAGAGCGCCGGTGTACCCCCAATTGCCGTACTTGAGGAAGTACTGGAGACCCCTGATCGTATTCGGGCCAACGATACCGTCGACACCGAGGCTTTGGTCCCAGACCCTGTTGAGGAAGCGCTGCATTTCCTTCCAGCTTTCCGTGCCGAGATATCCGTCCGCGCCGACGCCGAGGAAGCACTGGACGCCCATGGCCTGGGTTCTGGTGAGCCCGAGGTTGTTGTACGCGACTGCGACTGCGACTGCAGGCCGTGGAGCGGTTGTTGTGATAGCCATGCTGGGGGTGGCGAGTGCAAGGCTTCCGGCCGCTATGCCGATCACTGCGGTTGTGCTGGCGATGATCCGCGTCAGACTGCGCTTCATGCTGGGGGTTCCCCTTCTGTTGAGTGGAGACTTTCTTCCCATACGCCATCCAGAAGTAACCTGGCAACAGGTTCGTCAAATTGGGGTGTGCCTCAGATGCGTCTAAAACCAGCCACGGGATTGAACCGCCCCGGGTTCGGTAGAGATCTCAAATTGTGGTAATGACCTGGGGTTTCGTGATTTCGGTGTAGTAGTTGGCTTCGTATTCGACGGGTGGGACGTGGCCTATCTCACCGTGGAGCCGACGGTGGTTGTACCAGTCGACCCACTCGGCGGTGACGAGCTCGACATCGGGCAGCGTCTTCCATGGCCGTCGGGGCTTGATCAGCTCGGTCTTGAACAGGCCGATCGTGGACTCCATGAGGGCATTGTCGTAGGCATCGCCGACCAATCCGATCGAGGCGGCGATGCCGGCGGCGTCCAGATGCTCGGCGAGCCGGAAACTTGTGTATCGAGCACTGTCACGTTGTCGGAGGTGTGATCCTCTGAGGTCGGGGAGAGCCGTTGCCCGGGCGCTGTCACGTTGGTTGACTGAATGGGATGATCTTCTGGTTGATCGTGCTGGAGGGGATTGTTCGTGGGGGCCGTGTCGCCGTCGTACAAGGGGCACCGGTACCCGGTCGAGATCATCTCCCACTGCGTGTGGCTGTACTTCCGCTTCCCCCTCAGCTTCCGCGAGGTCGAGGAGCTGATGCTCGAGCGCGGTGTGCTCGTCTCCCACGAGACCGTCCGCCGCTGGTGTGCGAAGTTCGGGCAGGCCTACGCAGGCGCGCTGCGCCGCCGGCAGCCCCGGCCCGGTGACAAGTGGCACCTGGACGAGGTATTCGTCAAGATCAACGGAGAGCAGAAGTACCTGTGGCGGGCCGTCGTCCAGGACGGCAACGTCCTGGACATCCTCGTGCAGAACCGGCGGGACACCGCTGCGGCCAGGCACTTCTTCCGCCGCCTGCTGAAGACCACGGGTGCGGTGCCGCGGGTGATCATCACCGACAAGCTCCGCTCCTACGGCGCGGCCCACCGCGAGATCATGCCCTTTGTCGAGCACCGCTCCCACAAGGGTCTGAACAACCGGGCCGAGAACAGCCACCAGCCAACGCGGCAGCGCGAACGGGCGATGAAAGGCTTCCGCAGCACCGGCGCAGCCCAGCGGTTCCTGTCCGCGTTCAGCGGCATCTCACCCCACTTCCGACCCCGCCGCCACCTGATGACCGCTCCCGGCTACCGGGCCGAGATGACCATCCGCTTCACGATCTGGGACCAGGTAACCGCCCGGCTCGCAGTGGCCTGAGCAACAGGCCCGGAGCCCGACTGGAACCATGCCTCGACACACCGTCAGGCCCTACCCACCCAACAACGTGACAACGCCCACAAAAGGCCTTCCGGACCGACCGCGCAAAGCACGGGTTGGGGCCTTACCCCTCTCGCAGGTCAGGTGCTCGAAGTGCCACTCTGCTCGGAGGGGCGCATGGGTGCTTGGCCAGGCTTGTCTGTGACACCGCTGGCCGTAACCGCGGTTGAGGTCACGGCGGTGCCGGCCTTGCCCCAGGCGTTGTCTTCCAGAAGCACTGTGCGCTCGCCAAGGAAGAGTGTGGTCTCCTTGTCGAAGATCCATTCACTTCGCTCGCCGTCGTGCACGCGAGCAACTGCCACGCCACGGCGCCCAGCAGCGTCCACCGAGCTCGGAATCGCGATCACACCAGGAATGTGAGCGGCAGCGCGGTAGAGGGCTGCACTCACCTCCGGCGGAGCTACCGAGGCCCGGAGCAAATCACCGATCATGACGAAAGCTTGCTGGTCCGGCCCGGTGGTGGAATCCGAACCTTCTCCGTGATTCAGCTCCGCCTCGCGGTAAATCACTTTGAGCAACTCTGTCGGATCGGTGGGCAGCTTTTCCAGGAAACGATAGGTGGGCAGGCCGAAGCTTCCTTGACCGGGGGCATCCAGGAGGGTTTCGTTGGCGCCGCCCTGGCGTTGCACGGTGCGGCTGCTGCCATCTACGGACGTCCACTGTTCGTAGTTTTCGCTCTGGCGGGACCGCTCCATCTTGCCGTCCTGATTCTCGGACAGCGCGGTGGTGTGCCCGGTCACCTTGACGTACATAAATTGCATGTTTCTTGGCGATGTGGGCGGGTTCACGGTAGCTGTCAAGGCTGCCTGCTCCAGGAGCTGAACTGAAGCTGTCGATGCCGGTGCAACCTTCGGGGCAGGTGACGTGCCGAGATTGGGCAGTACGACTGCGGTGATTGCAGCGAACGCTACTGCTGCAGAAAAAACGGTAACGGTGATGCGCCGCCGCACGCGGGGTTGTTGTAGCGCGTTCACGCTCTGGCGGTCGATCTCCACGAGCAGGTTCTCCCTGTGCAGGTTGAAAGCTGCAGGTGTCGGCTCCGGATAGAGAGGCGCTGGAAATTCTGCTTCCGCCTCTTCCCGCTCCGTCACTTCGGACAGCGAACGCTTCTTCATGCTTTCCTCCGGTGTGCAGAGACCTCAAGCGATGTGTTCTTCACGCTGTGTCCGCCAACGCGCTCAGATTGCAGAGTGGAGATTCCTGCCCCCAGCTCTGTTTCCACCATCTGGCGTAATTTGACCCGGGCTCGCGAAAGCCGGGAACGGACCGTTCCAGTGGGCACCCTGAGGGCCTCAGCAGCCGCTGAATAACTCAGCCCTGACCACACGACCAACGTGAAGACCTCGCGCTCGCTTCGCTTGAGAAGGAGGAGCGCCTTAGAGGCCGCTTCCAGGCGTTGGGTGTCAGCAAGCTGTCCGACCACTTCGTCTGAAAAGTCCGGGTAAGCAACCTCGGTTTCCAGGCGAGACATAGCCCTGCGGTGCCGACGTGCTGCTCTGGCAGAGTTGCGGAGCACGTTTGTGGCGATGCCCAGCAACCAGGGCCGGACGCTGACCACCTCGTCGCGGAGCTTGTGCCGCAGCCGCCAGGCTTCAAGGAAGGTCAGGGACATCACGTCCTCTGCTGCAGCCCAGTCGCCTGTACTTCGGACGGCGTATGCGTGCACCACACGCGCATGTTGATCAAAAATCTCGGCGAACGCCTCACGCTCACCAGATCGAACTCGCTCGTTCAGTGACTTCACAACCAGTAGTGTCCGCACACCTCAGCCGGTTCCACATCGGCAGCAGGAAATTTTTACGCATGACGAGACGCCTTGCCGATCAAGCAGCACCTCCGGCAGATCCACCTTCGGGAGCATCGCATTCGCGGCCGCCCGCAGGGGACGAAGAACGAGGACAGATCGGGCTCCGGCTCCAAGTCGGCAAAGGGCACTGTCACGTTGGCTGACTGGGTGGGATGATCTTCTGGTTGGTCGTGCTGGGAGGGGCGTCCGTGGGCAGTACGTCACCGTCGTACAAGGGGCACCGGTATCCGGTCGAGGTGATCTCCTGCTGCGTGTGGCTGTACTTCCGCTTCCCGCTGTCGTTTCGCGAGGTGGAGGAGCTGATGCTCGAGCGCGGCGTGCTCGTCTCCCATGAGACGGTCCGCCGCTGGTGTGCCAAGTTCGGGCAGGCCTACGCCAACTCCCTGCGTCGTAGGCGTCCCCGGCCCGGTGACAAGTGGCACGTGGACGAGGTCTTCATCAAGATCAACGGCGAGCAGAAGTACCTGTGGCGGGCCGTCGACCAGAACGGCAACGTCCTCGACATCCTGGTTCAGAACCGGCGTGACAAGGCCGCGGCCAGGCGATTCTTCCGCCGGCTCCTCATGGAGACCGGGTCCGTGCCGCGGGTGCTCGTCACGGACAAGCTGCGCTCCTACGGGGCGGCCTACCGCGAGGTCATGCCCTCCGTGGAGCACCGCTCCCACAAGGGCCTGAACAACCGCGCCGAAAACTCCCACCAGCCCATCCGGCAACGCGAACGCGCGATGAAAGGCTTCCGGAGCGTGGGCGGGGCGCAGAGATTCCTGTCCGCCTTCAGCGGCATCTCGCCCCATTTCCGGCCCCACCGCCACCTGATGACCGCATCCCACTACCGAGCTGAGATGACCGTCCGCTTCACCATCTGGCAACAGACCACCGGCGTCACCGATCGACCTGCCGCGGCCTGAGCCCAGACCTGCACCCAGCCCCACCACACCTCAACACCCCGTCAGGCGCTCGCACCCCCAACAACGTGACAACGCCCTTGTTACTGGTCCCGGTGGAGCGTGTACGCGCGGCCGAGATGCGGATACGGCCCGCTGGCCCGAGGCTGGCGGGCTCTACCTCGTTGCGAAGACCTCGAAGGTGACGTTCCGATATCGTGTGATCACCGTAAGTGCCAGCCCGTCGGCGGAGGAGAATCATGTCATCAGGTATCGCGGTGAACGACGTCTGCCTGCAGAAATACCAGGCGTTGAGGCTCCAGAAGAAGCACAAGTACATCATTTTCAATCTCAACGGTGACAATACGGAGATTGTCGTCGAGAAGGTCTCCAGCGACACGGACTACGACACCTTCCTTGCGGATCTGCCGGAGACTGAGTGCCGGTGGGCCGTCTACGACTTCGAGTACGAGAGGGATGGCGCCGGGAAGCGGAACAAGATCCTTTTGTTCGCGTGGTCACCGGACGACGCCAGGATCAAGCAGAAGATGCTCTTCGCCTCGGCCAAGGATGCACTCCGCCGTGAGCTCACGGGCATCTCGGCCGAGATCCAGGGGACCGAATTCGCGGAGGTCGCCTTCGATGCGGTCCTGAACAAGGTCTCGCGCTGAGCTGACCGTTCGGACGGCTGATCAACGGGAGGACTGACCCGGTCCAGCCGCCCGCGCGGTCAACTGCCCCACCTGCACCACTCATCTGCGGCGCCCGTCGGAGAACACCCGCACTCTCCTGGCGGGCCCGCTGTGCATCCGGACGCCGGCCCCCACATGAGGGGGCACTCGGTCGTGACTTGCCGGGGCGCTTGATCGTTTCTGCTGCAGTGGCGGTCACCGGGACCGCCGGTTCCCGTGGAGCCCGATGATGAAGCAGCCCGTTCGAGTGGTCTTCCGTTCCGCGCTGGAGGGGCCGCCCACGGCTGGGGCGGGGCTGCGGGTGGGGCTCTACCAAGGGCAGGGCCCGGTCGGCAGCGCGCAGGCGGTGCGCGAGAACCTGGACCGGATGGAGGAGGTCGCAGTGCTGGCGGCCCGGCACGGTTGTCAGGTGCTGGTGTTCCCGGAGAAGTTCAACACCGGATACGCCATCGGACTGCAGGAGTGCCGGGAGCTGGCCGAGCACGCCCAGGGCCCCTCAGTGGAGTGCGTGCGGCGGACGGCCAAGCAGAACGAGCTGGCGGTAGTGCTGCCCTATCCGGAGCGGGACGGGGAACGGTTCTACGACTCGATCAGTGTGATCGACGCCGATGGCCTGGTGCTGGCGAACTACCGCAAGAGCCACCTGTACGGGGCCGCCGAGCGCCGCAACTACTCCTTCGGCCAGGACCTGCCCCCGGTGGTCAGCCTGAACGGCGTCAGCGTAGGGGTGTTGAACTGCTACGAGTGCGAATTTCCCCCGCTCTATCAGTACCTGGCCGAAAGCGGCGCGAAGATCGTCCTGGGTCCCACCGCCGCCGATTTCCACTTCCGACTCGCGAGCGGGTCCATGAGCCAGGTCCCCTACCAGGACGCCACCCGCCACATCATCCCCGCCATGGCCAGCATCTGGCGCCTGTTCGTTGCCTACGCCAACCGCCGCGGCTGGGAACAAGTCCCCGTCGGCTCCTGGCAGTACCGCGGCAACTCCGGCATCTGGGCACCCGACGGCGAACCCCTGGTCACCGCCACCGCCGAAGACCGCCAGCACGACTGCCTCCTGATCGCCGACTGCCTACCCGCCGCCATCCCGCCCTTCAGCCCTTCAGCCCAGAAGGCGACCACACCCGCGACAACCGCCTCACCTTGCACCCGGTCCTGCGTACACCAGCGTGACCCCTACCCCACGAGCGGGACTGCCGCTCCGGTTCCACCATGCGTGGCCAGGTACCAACCAAGGTGTCCCGGCACACCCATAACCCAGGGCAACATCAGCAACATTTGCCAACAACCGTACTGATTTGCCATCTAGCTTGCGTCGTCACATCCACTGTGATCCGGCTACCCGACCACAAGGGGTTGACGGCGCAGTTCAGCAGGTCTTGGGTTGGGGCCACGTCCAGAGCAAGGGGGGCTGGCCATGGAACTGCTCAAGTTCGCCGACCGACTGCCGCAGTGTTCACGCTGCCGAGGCGGCATCATCATGAGCGGAGTGGCGCCGCAGAACGACGAACACGGGCGACCGATCCACCTGGAGCTGTGCCCGGCCTGCGACACCGGCGACGCCGGCCGCCCGGCGGCCGCCCGGCGGCCGGCTTGTTCGTCCAGTGGTTCGCCGACGGCGGCGGCCATGACGAAAGCCGCGTCCAGGAGGGCGCGCACCTGCTGATGGAGCGGACGAAGGAGTGCATGGCTGCCCACGGCTGGCACTTGCAGGACGCCCCGCCCGATCAGCCCTGAACGCCGCCTGTCGGCCGTGGCGGCAAGGTCATGGCCGATCCCCACTCGTAATCCGCCGGTACCGCGCCACGGCGCGGACTCTTCGTCCCGGTCGGCTCGTAGCCGTCCGGGTAGGCGGCGTCTGCGCCCTCACGAGCGGCCTGAAACGCCTTGGCTACCTTCATCTCCACCTTTCTGTACTGCCCGACTGACCATTGCCGCCACCGGTCGCTCATGCGACATGATGCCGGTGCCGGGCGCAAGGCGCCCGGCACCGGGAGGTGGGTCGCTTCACGGCGACGGGGTTGCACATCTGGGGCACTCGCGCCCCTGCCCGACGTCCAAGAGGCGGAACCGGCTGATCAGACCGCAGGTCATACACTGCGCGGTCCACGGCGCGGTGACGGAGCGGGGGAAATGTTCAGCCGGGATGAGGCCGGCGTTGGCCATGATGCTTACGGCTTGGCGCCGCCCCCTCCACCCGCGCCACCTACCGCGTTCTTCGCTGTCGGCCGTCTTCTTGGCCGCCGACTCCTCTTTCTCCTTGGCCTTCACCCGGTGATACCCCTGGATCCAGATGGGGAACTGGCGCTCCTTGACCTTGCAGGCGTACAGGTACGCGCGCAGTTGCTCGACACCGCTGGGCAACTGCTGGCGGTGAGATATTCGATATGCGGCACTCCGGGACAGGAACACGAACGGCTTCCGCGTCTCATCCTTCCGCGCAGCTTGTACTCGGTCTTCTAGTTTCTGCATGGATGGGCGATTGTTTCCTTCCCAGATCCTGGCCAGTGCCCTGCCGAGCTCGTCGCGTGTGCTCACCATGCGCGGGTGCGGGGCTTGGGTAAGGGAGCGTCGCTGCCGTCCAAGGGGCCGGGTGGCCTTCTCGAACAGCTGCTTTGCGTCCTCGGAGTTGAGCCCGAGTTTGGCGACGTATCCGTCCACGACGGACTTCTTCGGCGCGGCTGCTCCGGATTCAGCTCGCTGAATGGTCGAGGTCGGCTTCCCGATGGCGTCGGCTGCCTGACTTTGAGTGAGTCCCAGCGCGGCGCGGCTGCGGCGCAAAGCGCAGGCCAGCTGTCCGACGGCGTTCTCGGTGTCCGGCACCTTCTTGAGACGCCGGACCTCCCTCACGGTAGTCATGGCGCGGTCAGGCCGAGGTGGTCCGCAGTTCGACCAAGGCCGGGCGCAGGAACGCGGTCAGCTTGCTGGTGGTGCAGACCCGCACCACGAGAGCGCCGAAGAGGCCGGCGCCGCCGGTCACGAGGACGGCAGTGACCGGCTTCGTCCCCGTGAGGATCAGTACGGTCACGAAGAGAACCACGACCGTGATGATGATGGCCTCGGGGCCGCTGGGGCATGCTCTCGGAGGGACGATGGTGGTCAACATACTGAGCTCCCTGTTCCTTTGATCGCGTGTGCAGGAAGGTGTTCCTGCTTCCAACCAGGTTGTGCCGCTGGGCGGTTGGCTCACCGGCCGCGGTAACGGAAATGCTGTCACTCCATGACCATGCGTCATGACCGATCGAGATGTTTTATTCGCGTGCATCCCACCCCACCCTCGAATTCGGTGCGTGGGGTTGATTCGAGAGGACCGCAGGGCAGACCATTGGCCAAAGGGTGGACACGCTGTGTAACGAGGAAGGTCTCGATCAGGCTGGCTTCAGGGTCGCTCGCCAGTACCAATTCAGCAGAACGCCACAACGGCGCAGATGATCATGTAAACACCCAGACGTAAACCAGTTTGGGTTGCCCTCAGCTCCCCGCCGCTGGGACGATTTTGCTAAGTCCCTGCACCGCCGCGTAATTCCAACCAGGTTGATCAGGGACACCATGCGGGCCCTGGTGGGCTCCGGGCCCGCAGCAACGAGCCGACAGCACCAGCTGTCGGCTCGTTTGCGTTTCTCACCCGCTACGGCAAAGCCATTCCCAGCAGCTGGGTGTGACTGAGTACTCAGTTGGCCAGTTGAGCGTGGCGTTGTGCCGTTCAGTGCGCGGCCCCGCCGACCCGACTTACATCGCGCTACCCGACGTTGAGGTCCGCATCCCAGTCCTCGATGGTGCAGTCGCCTGTGTGTACCTGCGCCAGGTCATCGGCGAGGTCCCAGCCGGCCACAAAGGAGAACGTTCCGCTGACCCTAGCGTCGCCCTGCAGGTCGTCCGTCCCGCCCCCGTCCGAGCTGCTGCGGACCACAGACGCTGCGAAGCCTGCTTCGAAAGCACCCTGGAAGGTGAACTCGACCTGCCCGGCGTGGCGTAGGAAGTCGAGAGAGTCGATGTTGAGGGTGATGAAGTCGCTGGTGGGCGGCCCGGCGGTGATCGGGTCGCTCGTATCCATGGTCTCGAACCCGGCTGTGACGCGGCTGCGGATCTCCTGGATGAGCTGCTCCATCGGATCCTGGAGAACGTCCTCCAGTTCGGCGGCGCACAGGTCCTCCAGGAGAGCGATCGTGAGCCGTCCTCGGTCGTCCAGTGCCACTTCGATGCGCTGCCACAGCCCATCTTCGTCGCCGATGCAGACCTCTGCCTCCCGAAACGACCGGTAGTCGCCGATGCCTTGTCCTGTCATTGCCAGGACCCGGACGACCGCGGGGGCGGTGTCCAGGAACTCCCGCCGGAGGTCGGGTTGGCTGAGATCGGCGGTGGCAGCCGCAAGCATGTGGGCGGCCACCTTGCCCGACCTGCCGAGGTTCTGAATTCGTTTGAGCACGGCAGGACGGCGCTTCTCCGCGCCGGCCAGATAGCTCATCGTGATGCCCGCTTGGCGTACGGAGTTGCTCTTGCCCTCCACTCCGTTGCACGGGCGGCAGATCGGGGCGAGGTTCCGCGGGTCATGGAGGTCGAAATCGGCCCGTAGTCCGTAGGCCGTCTTGAGCTCTGCCAGGCCCGCTTCGGTGACGTCCTTGGGGATGATGTGGTCAATCTCGGAGAAGCTGAACTCCACGGGCTTGGTACACCAATAGCACTTCGAATCCCACGCTTCCCACAAGGCCAGACGTAGAACTCTGTTGGACCGGCCTGCTCGATAGCGGACGAAGGTGGCTGTCGTGTGTCCCATGCTCTTCCCCCCCCCAGCAGGCACCAGTTGCGTGAGCAACCGTTGTACCGCAGGTCGTACAAGCGCGCCGACCAGTCCGACGAACGAAGATGTAGACGGCGCGCGGGGAATAAGTTCCCGCGCAGGCCGGGTGGTCCCGCGAAGCTCCTCCTCGACGTCCAAGCCGAGCAGCTCAGCCAATATCGACACGGAATACTCAACCGGCCAACTCGCACGCTCACTCGCCAACTGAAGCGCTCAGTCACACTGGGACGCGCCGCCTGCGGGTCGGGCGTCTGGCTACAGCTCGATGTCGAGCCGTTCCACGTCGGTGAACTCCACGCCCAGGCCGTGCGCGCGGGTGTCGCTGGCCCGGAAGTACATCTGGGCCAGGCCGTCGGCAGCGATCTGCCGGAGCTGGTCCTCGGACTTGCCCTGCTCCCGCGCGGTGAACAACTGGTCGGCGTACCGGGGCGGCAGGGCCTGGGTGATGTCCCGGATCCGGGCGTCGTCGGTGGTGCCCGAGGCGGCGGTGAAGCCGAAGCGGGCGCGGGTGGAGACGACCAGCCCGCCCGTGGACGCCGCCTGCTTCCGCGCCTTCGCGCGGATCTGCGGCTGCCATCGCTTCTTGACCTCGCGCTCCAGGCGGCCACGCAGGTCCTGGCGGGGGCGCTTGAGCTTGCCCGTGACGTACCGCTCCACGGTGCGTTGGGAGATCCCGAGCGCCTGGGCGGCGGCTTTGGTGCCCTTGAGCTGCTTGACGAGGTACTTCATCTGCGCCTGGGCGCTCTGGGGGATGCGGCGGGTGAACGCCCCCTCCAGCGCGCGGTCCAGGCTGTCCCCGAGCGAGTCGACCACGGTCTACTCCCCTTCTCCGACGCTCTGGTCAGTCTTGATGAGGTTGGAGATGTTGAAGACCTCGCCACGCTCCTCGAACTGCTGCTCCGCCCAGAGGACGGTCTGCGTGCCCTGGTGCTTGACCATCCCGGGCGAGACCCCGAGCCGGAACGTGCCCGGCGCCGGCTTGCCCTCGGGCGTGTACGGCAGAACGTCCAGCGGGGACGGCCCGGACGAGGGGTAGACGATTGCGTCGGTGCCGATCGCGACCGGGTAGAGGTCGGCGGCGGCCGCCGTCTTCATCAGCTTGCGGTGCAGGCCGGTGCGCTGGTTCGCGAGCACGGCGGCCCGGATGTCCGGGCGCCACGTCCACCGGTCCAGCGCCGGATAGTGCTCGTAGTACGGCACCTGACCCCGCGAGCGCTGGCGCAGCTTACCGATCGCGCCCTTCGCCGTCGCCTTGATCGCGGTCTCCAGCAGCGCCATCGTCGGGTCGACCTGCTTGCGCCGGGCCATCGCCTCGAGGAACTCCTCGCCCTGGAGGTCGGTGGTGACGCCCATGTCGGCCATCGTCGCGATGTACGCGTCGCGCAGCCGCTTGTACCAGGAGTCGAGGTAGCGGCCGGTCTGGGTGCGCACGTACGCCTCGATCGGCGCGACGTCGAAGCCGAGCTCCACCGCGTACTGCACGGTGGGCGTGGCGTACCAGGCCGGGCCCTTGGGACGGTCGCCCTTCGGCGTGAGCGGGCTCGGGAGCCGGGAGCCGTCGACCGTACGGCCGTTGACCCGCACGCGGGAGAGGTCGACGTGGGAGAGGTCGACCAGCCACGAGCCGGGCAGCGCCGGGTCGAACTTCGGGTTGTTCTCCAGGTGGGTCGGCCCGTTCAGTCCGACCGTGAGTCCGTTCGCGGCCGCGGCGAAGCTCATGTTGATGTCGACGACGACCAGGTAGGGGTTGGCGCACTCCTCATCGGTGAGCGGCCGGCACCAGTCGTAGGGCTCCTCCATCAGCATCTCTGCCGGGGTCCGCAGGTGATGCCGGGCGAACCCCGCGTCCTTCAGGATCGGGTGTTCATCGGGGACCTCGCACGGAACGACGGGGTACTTGGCGGTAATCGCGTCGTCGTTGAACGCCGGTTTGAACTCGCCGGTGGCCTCGTCCTTCTGGGCGCGGGTGGGCGGGCGCAGCGCGGTCATCAGCTCCAGGCCGGTCGTCGCGGTGCTGCCGCGTGGCGTGATGACCCGGGCCGCGTACAGACCGAGGTACTGGACGAGTTCGGCCGGGTGCATCGTCGGCAGCTGCGGGTTGTCCTTCTTGTCCCACTCGCGGGCGTCCAGGGCGTTCCACGGCAGGATGCACAGCTGGACGCAGCGACGCTTCGAGCCCTCGGGGTCGCGGTAGAGGCGGGCCCACGGGCCGAAGCCGCGCTGGCTCATCTTGAGACCGGCCCGGCCGATCTGCTTGACCACCTTGTGGCCGGCCGGGATGCGGCCCGCGTGCCGCTCCTGCTCCGACAGGGCGACCGGCAGGCCGAAGCGCTCCAGCGCGGCCGCGGTGAGGACGAGGATCGGGTCGGCGTCGCGGCCGTTGCGGTGCAGCCGGGCCTGCCCGAGCCGGGCCTCGGTCAGCGTCCAGTCGACCAGCGCCGGGATCGTCTTGGCGGGCACGTCCAGGACCAGGCCGCCGACGCAGTACGCCGACACCTGCCCGTCCTCGCAGTCGATGACCGCGAGCGGCCCGTTCTCGAAGCGCGGGTCGACGTCGGCGGTCGCGGCCGCCGTGGCCTTCTTCGCCACCGCCTTTTTCACACCCGGGCGCCGCGACGACGCGGCGGGCGCCGGGCGTACGGCAGTAGTTGGGGCCGGGGGCGCCGGCGCTTCGGCCGCCGGGGCGGGAACGGGCGCGGGGCCAGTGAATGCCTCCGGCACTGTCGGCGCCGGGGCAGCGGCGGGCGCGTCGTCGGCGGTGGCGGGGAAGCGGGCGGCGAGGCCCTCCAGGAGCCGGGCGTAGGCGGCGCGCTTCGGCGGTCGCGGCTCGGTCTCGCCTGACTCCCAGTTCCCGATGGTCTCCCGCCGGCTCTTCAAGGCCTTGGCGATCTGTTCCTGGCTCAGCCCGGCGGCCTCGCGCAGACGCTTGCGCTCCTCGGGTGTCGGGAGATCGTCCTGAGCGACTTCTTCCAGCAGCGCATCGACGGCGCTGAACAGCTCGTTCTCAGTGGGCACAGAGCTCACCTCCGCAACACACCATACCTCAATTGCGCGTCGGATTTTACATTGGATTTCACATGGATTGCTCATTGCGCTGTGGTCTCCCGGGACGATCCAGACCGGGAAGCACTGGAGGCTCTGTGGACGACGTGGACGGCTACGCCGTGCTTCCGGCCCGCGAGAGCCGGGCCGTGCTGCGGCGGGTGATCCTGCCTGCAGCCGCCGCGAGCGCCGTGCCCCAGGCCCGTCCGGTCGTGGTGTTTGTCGGCGGCCAGCCGGGGGCCGGGAAGACCAACGTCGCCGACTTGGTCCAGGCGGCACTCGGGCGGCGTGGTGGCTCCGTGCGGATCGGCCGCGCCCTCTACAAGGCCGCCCACCGCCACTACGCCGCAGCGCTGGCCGCCGACGTCCGGACCGCCGGCTCGAAGGTCCGGCCGGACACCAGCTCCTGGCAGGCAGCCGTCCAGGAGTACGTCCGGAACCACGGCCTGGACGCGGTCGTCGAATCCGCCCTCGCCAACCCGGACGACTTCCGTGCGTCGTCGGAGGCGCCCCGCCGCTCCCAGCACCGGATCGAGGTCGTCGCGCTCGCGACGCCCGAGGCGTTAAGCCAGCTGGGCATCATCGACCGCTTCCTCACCGAGGCCTCCGTCGGCGCGGGCGGACGGTTCGTGACCTGGGCGAACCACGACTCGTGCGCGAAGAACATGCTCACGACGCTCGCGGTCATCGAAGCCGAGCAGCTCGCCGACCGCATCACCGTGGTGACCCGCCACGGCACGGTGCTGTACGACAACGAGCTCGTCGACGGCGCGTGGCGGCGCCGGCCCGCCGCCGACAAGACGATCGCCCGAGGCCGCTCGCGCGCCTGGACGGCCCGGGAGACGGCCGTGTCCAGCAGGAGATAGCCCTTGCCGAGGTGCGCGTGCACCGCGACGTGCCGGGCGAGGACGAGCGCCTGGCCGTCGTACGGAACGCGCGGCGGGACGCCGCGCTCGCCGTCGGTCCGCCGCATCACCCAGCTCCGACGGTGCGCCCCGGGCGTCGACTACCACCGGCTCTTACGCCGCGGAGCACCGGTGGGTCTTCGACGAGCTGATCGTCCCGTCCTCCTCGACTGCATCGTCACCCGGGACGAGCCGCGCGCCGTCTACGTCCTGGGGAAGCCCGAGGCGGGCAAGCTGCTGGCGCCCGGATGGTCCGCCGCGCGATGCGGCCCGGCACGACCCGGGCGCACCTGCACGACGCGCATCGACCAAAGGTGCTGAAGCCGCTTCCTCCGCGGGAAACGCCCCCTGCGTGCGAGGCCGACGCGTCAGATGGGGATCAGCGGAATGATGTCGGTCCCTGCGTACGACTCGGGTTCCAGCGACAGGAGCGTCAGCGGCTCGCCCGCCTTTGCCGCGTGCCAGGCGATCGCGGCGGCGTGGGCAAATGGCCAGTCCACGTCTTTCCAGTCCATCGCATCCACTGCGTGCGCCGTGGTGAACGGACCGTTCTCCGCGAATCGCAGGGATGCCGCGTGCTGGCCTGGAGCTGTACGTGCTCCGTACGAGTAGGACAACATCCGTCTGGCGATTCAGACGAGCAGTGCTGCGAGGGCCGCGGTCACGGTCGCGGCGAGAGTGAGGACCGCTGTGAAGGCGACAGCGGCCCGGGTGAGCGCGGTGGGGTACGTGGCCCCCTCCATGCGGGCGAGTTTGCCCGCGCCAGCGGCGGCCAACAGTGCGACGACGATCACCAACGCGGTGGACAGAAGGACGACGGCCACGAGGACTCCCGGGAAGTGGTGAAGTGCTGACGTGGTCGAAGGTCATGGAACCGGTGTTCGCCGGTGTTCGCCGGGACGAGAATGGACACCGGCGAACACATCGGGGCCCCGGGGAAGGTGCATGGACGAGCAGACCGGCCACAGCCCGCAACTAACCAAACTGCGCGGGAGACTGGCCGACGGGCTGGCCCGGGCCCGGTTGAACCAGACCCAGCTGGCCCGGCGGGCGGGTCTGGGACGGACCACCGTCTCGGAGGCGCTCTCTCCCCAGAAGCCGGTGCCGTCCGCGGAGACGGTGGCGGCGCTGTCACGCGCGCTGCGGCTGCCCGAGGCAGAAATGCTGGCGTTGCAGCGCACCGCGGTGCAGCAAGCGGGCACAAGTACGACAGAAGGGCCTGGCCGCCCCATTGGAGAGTGGGCGCCGCATGACCTGGAGGTCCACCGGGCCGGACCCGGCCCGACGGCCGCAGGCTCCGACATGTCTGCAGAGCGGGCTTGGCCCGCCTATGTGCGTCGCGAGCATGACCGGGTGCTGGACAAAACAGTCGACGACACCATGGCCGGCCGCAGTCGGATCATGGTGCTGGTGGGCGCCTCCTCGACGGGCAAGACACGGGCCTGCTGGGAGGCCGTCCAACCCCTAGCCGATCAGGGATGGCGGTTGTGGCATCCCTTCGACCCGACCAGAGCGCAGGCCGCGTTGGAGCAGCTGCACCGCGTCGGGCCCCGCACGGTGGTGTGGCTGAACGAGGCCCAGCATTACCTCGGCGACCGGGCAGTAGGTGAGCAGATCGCAGCAGCCGTGCACCGTCTACTGGTCAGCCGGGAGCGCGGGCCCGTGCTGGTGCTGGGCACGCTCTGGCCCGAGTACGCCACCCAATACACGGCTCTGCCCACACCGGCCGAGCCGGATCTGCACAGTCGAGTACGAGAATTACTCGCCGGCCACCTCTTGGCAGTACCCGATGCCTTTGACGCCCCGGCCCTGGCCGCGGCCAGGGCCCTCGCCAAGGATGGCGACTGGCTGCTGGCCGACGCCCTCACCCGTGCACACGCCGACGGCCGGATCACCCAGGACCTGGCCGGTGCTCCCGAGCTCCTCAACCGCTACCAGCATGCCGGTCCAGCCGCCAAGGCAGTGCTGCAGGCCGCGATGGACGCGCGCCGCCTCGGCGTCGGCTTGCACCTTCCCCAGGCCTTCCTCACTGATGCCGCCACTGACTACCTCAGCCAGAGCGACTACGACCAGCTCTCCGACGGTTGGGCAGAACAGGCATACGCCGAACTCGCCAAGCCTGTCCACGGCAAACAAGCTCCCTTACGACAGACCTCCCCCCGCCCCGTGCGACGCCCGCCCGCCCCTGCCTCCGCCGCCACCACGGGTGCAGAGGCAGGGAAGGGACCTCAGTTCCGGCTCGCCGACTACCTCGAGCAACACGGCCGCACCAGCCGCCGTCACCTGTGCCCACCTGCGTCTTTCTGGCATGCCGCCCTTACCCATCTCGCTCACCCCGATCACCTGAACCGCATCGCGGATGAAGCCGAGAAACGCCTTCGGCTGCAGTGGGCTCACCACTTGCGCCACCAAGCCGCCGTCCACGGAAGCCCTGTGGCCCTGGCCTTACTAGCGGTGATGCGTGCGGAGGCCGGGGATCCGGACGGCGCCGAAGTCTTAGCCCGGCAGGCCGCTGGCCATGGCGACACAGACGTCCTGCGCCAACTGGCCGAGATGCGGGAGGAAGCCGGGGACCGGGATGGTGCTGAAGCCCTGGCCCAGGAGGCCGCTGGCCTCGGAGACACCGACGCCCTGCGCCAACTGGCGGTGACACGCGAACTCGCCCAGGACTGGGATGGTGCCGAAGTCCTGCTTCGTCAAGCCGCCGGCCTCGGCGATACCGACGCCTCGCGCCAGTTGGCGAGGATGCGGGAGGAAGCCGGGGACCGGGACGGCGCCGAAGCCCTGCTTCGTCAAGCCGCCGGCCTCGGCGATACCGACGCCCTGCGCCAACTGGCCGAGATGCGGGAGGAAGCCAGGGACCGGGACGGCGCCGAAGCCCTGCTTCGTCAAGCCGCCGGCCTCGGCGATACCGACGCCCTGCGCCAACTGGCCGAGATGCGGGAGGAAGCC
>NZ_DATMVN010000256.1:0-24325 GCF_035563135.1 Streptomyces sp. | reverse complement strand
CTCGCCGAGGCCGACCGGCTGATGCTCTTCAAGTACGTCGTGAAGAACGTCGCGTGGGAGGCGGGCAAGACCGCGACGTTCATGCCGAAGCCGATCTTCGGCGACAACGGCTCGGGCATGCACGTCCACCAGTCCCTGTGGTCCGGCGGCTCCCCGCTGTTCTACGACGAGCAGGGCTACGCGGGCCTCTCGGACATGGCGCGCTACTACATCGGCGGCATCCTGAAGCACGCCCCGTCGCTGCTGGCCTTCACCAACCCGACGGTGAACTCCTACCACCGCCTGGTCCCCGGCTTCGAGGCCCCGGTCAACATGGTGTACTCGCAGCGCAACCGCTCCGCCGCGATGCGTATCCCGATCACGGGCTCCAACCCGAAGGCCAAGCGTGTCGAGTTCCGCGCCCCCGACCCGTCCTCGAACCCGTACCTGGCGTTCTCGGCCCTGCTGATGGCCGGTCTGGACGGCGTCAAGAACAAGATCGAGCCGCCGGAGCCGATCGACAAGGACCTCTACGAGCTGGCCCCCGAGGAGCACGCGGGCGTCCAGCAGGTCCCGACCTCGCTCCCGGCGGTCCTCGACGCGCTCGAGGCCGACCACGAGTACCTCCAGGCCGGCGGGGTCTTCACGCCCGACCTGATCGAGACGTGGATCGACTACAAGCGCACCAACGAGATCGCCCCGATCCAGCTGCGCCCGCACCCGCACGAGTTCGAGCTGTACTTCGACCTCTAGGGGTCCCGATCTCACCGGTATGCCGAAGGACCGCCGCCCCGTGCGGGGCGGCGGTCCTTCGGCCGTGTCCGGCCATGAGCACGCGCGAGGCGGAGTGTGAGGGGCGGACCGCAGGCCTCCCCCTCCGCGCCGCACCTCAGGTCAGTCCGTCAGCAGTTCCCGCAGCTCGGCGACCGCCTCGCGGAGGTGGTCCGCGAAGGCGTGCATCTGGCCGGCCACCGTGCGCGGGGTGCTCAGGTAGAGGTTGAACCGGTCCGGGAGCAGGACGTAGGCGACGCCGATGCACCGGCTGCTCGTGGAGCCGAAGCCGAAGTACTGGATGTTCTCGGACGGCGCCGAGCTCGTGCTCAGGTAGTCGTCCCGCATGGTGAGCCAGCCCGGGGAGCGGTACAGGCCGGGCTGTTCGTGGATGCCGAGTTCGTCGCCGCGGCGGCGCTGGATCAGTTCCAGTTCCCAGAGGTGCTGCTCGGGGGCCTGGCCCGCCTGGCATTCCTTCGCCCGCGCCACATGCGCCGAGGCGGCGGCCAGGAACGCGGCGCGGCGGGTCGCGCGGTCGGCCGCGGGGTCGTCCATCGCCGCTACGAAGGCGGGCGTCTCGGGGGTGACCACGCGCATCGCCTCGGTGCGGCCGTGGCGGTACTGGCGGGTGGCGATCGATTCGTACGTGGCTCCCAGGTGGCCCTTGGCCCGCTGGTGCGCCAGCTGGTACGCGGCCTGGACGAAGGCGTCCGGGGAGACCCCGAGGGCCTTGGCGGCCGTGCTGCCGAAGTCGTCGAAGGACACGGTGCGGGTGGCGGTGTCATGGCCGTACGCGGCGAACGCCTCGGCCGCGGAGCGCACCTGTGACCGCAGGGACTCGTCCAGCTCGAAGGCCAGGGGGCGGGGCACCGGCTCGCCCTGGGAGCGTGCTCCGGACCGGCGGGAGTGCTCGTCCGGCGGGGTGCCGAGCAGGGCGTCGGTGAAGCTGAGGACGGTCGTCCCGTCCAGCTCGCAGTGCTCGACGTTGATGCCGGCCCGGCCGTCCGCGAACACGACGAAGGAGACGGCCTTGTCGAACCAGCGGTTGCCGCGGTCTCCGTACAGCAGTTCGTCGCAGGCGGTCTGGGTGTCACCGGGTGCGAAGTCCTCCAGGCAGACGCAGAAGAGGGCGGTCTCGATGTCGTCCAGTGTCCGGGCGTTGCCGGGCCGGCCGTCGACGAGGGACGCCCGGGCGGCCGCCCATTCCGCCCGCGCCATGGTGGTGAGGTGACCGGCCCTGTCCTCCTGGGCCGTGCGGACGCCGGCCTCGGTGACGGCGCGCAGCCCGGCCTCGATCTCGTCGAGGCTGTGCGGGACGCCGTCGGGGCCGAGCACGTCCAGCCGGAACATGGTGCCCCTGGAGAACACCACGATGTGCCGGGCCGTGGACGGTCCGGGCGCCTGCTCGCTGTACGGGGCGCGCACGGTGTCCAACGGCACACCGGGGATGCGGGTGGTGGAGAAGAGGTACTTGTTCTGCACCATCGACTGGGGCACGCCACGCTGCTCCACCGGCGCGATCAGTCCCTCGTCGAGCTGCCGCTTGTGGTGCAGCGCTCCCGCGACGAGCCCCGCCGCCCGGTCGAGCTGCCCCTGGCCGGTGTCCTGGAACAGGAAGAAGAAGTTGGCGTTGAGCGCGATCCGGTCCCGGCGGCCGAGGTAGCGGTACGGCCAGAAGGTGTCGAGCCAGCTGTGCACGCCCTCCGCCGCGTCGTACTCCGCGAGCGCCGCGTGCAGCGTCCGGCCGGGGCCGCCGGGCCGCAGGAAGGCGGTGACCTCGGCCTCCGTGGCCGCCCGTTCCTCGGCGGTCAGCAGGGGCGCGCACCAGGCGAGGAACCTCTCGCAGCTCGCGTCGAGTGTGGGCAGCGGCACGCGCGGGAGGCTGCTTTCACGGGCGAAGGTCCCGGCCACTGCTGCTTCCTGACTGGTGTTCAATGCGGCTCTCTTCTCGATGAGTGGATGCGGAGGGGTCTCTACCGGTGCTGCGGCCGGGAGAGGTGGAGCTGAGCGTAGAGCCAGCCGTCCTCCTCCAGCCCACCGGCGTCGATGCCGGCCGCGACCAGGCTGTCCAGGACGCCCCGCTGTTCCTGCGGGCCCGCGAACCGCCGTTGCTTGAACACCCCGTCGGCCCTCGTCGTCCGGTAGCCCAGCTCCGCCAGGGCCTCCTCGACGGGGGTGAAGGGGAACATCCGCAGCACGAAGTGGGCCATCCAGGGGAGGCGGCCGTCCTGTGCGTGGACGACCCGGGTGAGGGTGCGCTCGGTGACGTAGCCGATGCAGCCCGTCGAGATGACCAGGTCCGTCCCGGCGAGCAGGGCCCGTTGTGCCGGGGTCGGGTCGTTCGCTTCGAGGTCGGCGTTGACGGTGTCGTCGAGGAATCCCGCTTCACGCGCGTAGGCCAGGGCGCCGGCGGAGGCGTCCAGGCCGGTGAAGTGCAGGCCGTGCGCGGGGCTGCGGGAGCGGGAGAGGTCCCGGTCGCGCTCCAGCAGCCCGGCCCGGGTCCTCGCGCCGCTGCCGTCGTAGCGGGCGTACAGCTCGTCCATCGTGACGTCGTACTTGAGCAGCGCCGCGTTGATCCCGTACGAGCAGCCGATGTCCAGGATCTTGGGGACGGCCACCTGTTCCGTCTCCCGGTACTCCTTGATGAGCTTGTCGAAGTAGGGCTTGGCCAGTTGGGGGACGCGGTAGCCGAGCGGGCGGAGCACCTGGAAGTACGTGCGGGGGTCGGGCGCGGTGTAGATGTGGTCCAGCGAGACTTTTCCGGACGCGTCGAGACGCAAGGGGTTCTCCTCGGTGGGGCGCGTGGCAGTGCCTGGAACCGTTCGCCGGTGCGCTAGTCCAGCAGCTGGTCCCCCCGTACGGCCCGGCCCTCCGCCGCCAGGTGTTCGGGCAACACGCGGCCGAAGAGCTGCCTGGTCCGGGCCACGCTCCCGATGACTCCGGGGCGCTCGCTGTAGGCGAAGATCGCGCTGTGGCGTGCGAGGGCTCCCCGGACGGGGCTGACCCGGTGCAGCGAGTAGCGGCCCTTGAACAGCTGCAGGTCCCCCGGCCGCAGGGGCAGGCGCTCGGGCTGCCGTGCGCCGCGTCCGTCGAGGACGTCGCGGACGTCGTCGAAGCGCTCGTCGTCGGCGGACCGGATGTTCGGGCAGTACTCGAAGGAACCGCCCTCCTGTGCCTCCTGGGTCAGCATGCTGACCGTGTACTCGTTGGTGTCGAAGTGCCAGGGGTGTTCCATGCCCGGCCGTACGACGTTGAGCACGAGCCCCGAGAGCGGGTCGGCGAGCTCGTACAGGCGGGGCAGTCCGAAGCAGTCGGCGACGAAACGCCGGAACGGCTCATGGGCGTAGAGCCTGCTGATGAGGGCGTCCCCGGGGAGGCGGTCGCGGGCGACGAAGGCGTTGCCGCGTTCGAAGGTGCGCCGGCCGGGGTGGTGTCCGGGCAGGTCCGCGTCGACATCGGTGTTGTAGACGTTGACCGTCTCGACATCGAAGTACGCGCGCGGGGCGAGGGCGGCGCACTCCTGTCGCAGGACCTGGTGGAGCGAGGGCCGGACGAAGTCCGGCAGTACGGTGCAGCCGGTCCCGGCCAGTTCGCGCCCCGCCCGCGCGACGACGGCGCGGGCTTCGGGGCTTCCGGGGTCCGACAGGGGGTAGCGGTGGGTGTCGACCACCTGGTCGAGCGTGCTGGCTTGCAGAGTGCTCATACGACCCTCTCCACGCACATACCGGTAACTCAACTGATGAGTAACAGAGTTGAAGTTCCCATAACCCCCGGTGCGTTGTCTGTGACTCGCCACACTTCCTGGCCGCGCGCGCGGTGGCCGGGGACCCTTCCGGCCATGACCGGCCAGTCGAGGTCGATGACGGGACGCGCGTTGAAGTCCTCGTACATGTCCTCACCCTCGGGCCCGGCGAGGAACTCGGCCGTGGCCGGGTTGCGGTTCGCGGTGGCGGAACAACGCGACACCAACACACTGACGCGGGAACGCCGGAGCCCCGCCACTTTGAGGAGATGGGTGAAGGGGCTTCGGGTGGAACGGCGGGGGTCGGCATGCCGACCCCTCCCCCGCCGTCCTCGCGCCGCTGGTCGGCCGGCAGCGCGGGTCTACGGGGTGGGAGGCTTGCCGTCCTCTCCTTCGCGCACGACGAAGGCCATGCCGGTGACCGTCCTCTTGAACTGGCGATGACCACTCCGGCCGGCGTGCTCCATGCACAGGACGTCGACCCTCTCGCCACTCGTCGACGGATCCGGGTGCCACCCGCACGAGGTGCAGCGGGCGGTGTACGTCGGCGGAATGTCCGGGTGAGCGGTGATCCGATGCACGAGGCTGCGGAGCAGCAGGCGAGGGCTCACTTCTTCCGCCGGGGGTGGGGGTGCCGCCTTATTTCGACGGCCAGGTCTGAAGCGTGCGAGTGATCATAGGCGGGGCCACCTGCCTCCGTCGCCTGCCGCCACTGTTTGTGAAGCGCCGTACAGACGTCGCACCCCTTGGCCGGCCTTGGATCGACCGGTAGGGGTGTCAAGAACACAGGCCCTTGCATCATCGTTGTACTGCCCATTGCCGTGTCTCCGTCGTCTCGTCGATGACGTCAGGGTTTCGCTCCATGAGAATCCGGTACAGGGGTGCAACGTCCTGCTTCGGCGACGCTAATTCGTCACTCCGAGAAACTCAGCGATGGAGCGGAGCCCCGGCGGACGGTTCTGGAGGGCCATCAAGTCGGACACGACGGCAACCGCAAGCGTGTGGTGCCGCATCCATGTGGGCGCGACACGACGAAGGCTCTCCAGTGCCTTTACCGCGCCTTCCGCGTCCCCCAAGTCAGTGTGCGCGCGGGCGACGTCAAGGAGCAGCCAGGTGCGCCAGGAAACGGGGGTGTCCTTTGACAGGCGCATGCCCTTAGCCAGGCGTAGCGCCTCCTCCGGGCGCTCGTGCTGCACTGCCAGGCGTACCCGCTCGATGCGGACGGATGACTTACTGAAAACGGACAGGAGACGTCCGTCACCGTCAGCAGGTGGCATCTTCGTCAGGCGAGCGGCGGCCTCTTCCGCGGCGCGCATCATCCTGTCGGCGTCGTCGTATTCGTTCAGGCGGGCGTACGAGGTAGCGGCACTCATGGTCAAGCCGCCCCACACCCGCAGCCCCGACGCATCGTCGGTGAGTCCGTCCCGCTCCAGGCCGTCAGCCGCGTACAGAGCAATGCTCTTGGCGTCGTCCAGCCGGTTGGATCGTTGGTACGCCCATGCCAGCGAGTTGCAGATCATCGGAACGAGGAGAGGATCCCCGGAGACTTCCGCGGCAGCTATGGCACGCTCCAGAGCAGCAAGGGCAAGGTCCAGCTTCCCCAGACGGATGCTCAGGTGGCCCGCTAGCTGGAAGGCCTTACCGAGTGCGGCTTGCCCTTCGTGGTGCTCCTGCGAGGCTGTGACGCGGGCGTCAGCAAGGATCCCGGGGAGCAAGTTCAGTAGCTGCGGGAACTCCGCTGAGTGGTACATGGTCCAGGCGTCGGCGATCTCCGCGCGCAGGAGTGAAGGCGTGAGCACCTCCGCCCCGTCGGGCTCCTGCACAGGCGCGAACATGAGTGGATGGATGGCACGCCGCACGGCTGCCAACTGCGGCGGGTCGGCCTCCCCCGTCGACGGAACGCCAGGAGGATCACCCAGTAGAGTCGTCAGTTCGACGCCGAGACCGCTGGCCAGCGCATGCAGCGTCGGCAAGCGCGCGGACGCTTTGCGCTTCTGCTCAAGCTTGCGCACGACGTCGACAGACACGCCCGACTTCTCCGCCAACTCCTCCTGCGTCAGGTTGGACAGCCGACGAAGGCGGGAGAGCTTGTCTCCGAGATGCTCGCTCACCCCCCGACGGTACGCCGACGAGAGGCGAGCGGACCAGGAATGTCATACGTCGAAGGGGACTGCAGCAGTCCCCTTCGCACAGTCACGATGGTCTGCGGCTGCTCACAGACATCGCAGGCATCATGGAGGAGCGCAGGCTCCGGAATGATTACCGGCACGTCGTAAGCGTGTGGCTCCGCCCCCAGGACGACGGCGATGTTGATCCCCTTCGAGTCACGCGTTCACCGAGCCGTTCCCCTGTTCCCTTCGGCGTAATAGATCTCTGCTGGTCGGATGGGGGCCGGTGCGCGCTCGTGCTCACGGCCGGCGGAATCAGCCCTGCGCGGAGAACTCCGCGATTTCACGGAACGTCGGGAGGGATTTCCAGACGGGTGGGGCCGGACAACCGGACGCTGCGTTTTGCCGCCCCCCGTTGTCAACGGCCTGGGTGGTGACACTCCTTCGAAGTGGCCGATCAATTACCGCGACGATGATTCACCGCGTCTACGGCCATACCGTTCGGCCGCGATGTCGTTAGAGCTGGTGGGCCGGCCGCCGTGGCCGGCAACGGTGTATCGGAGAAACACAGTGCGGATGTTCGGTGTGCGGCGTATCGCAGTGGTGACCTCGATGGTGGGGGCGGTACTGACTGCGTCCGTAAGTGTGGCTGCGGCACAGACGGGTGACAGTGACGCGGGGCCGGGAGGGCTGCTGTCCAACCTGTCGGGCAGGAACTCCTCCGGTCACGCCAACCTCTGCGGAACGGGCAAGGTGGCCCTGTTCAAGGACCGAACCTGCCTGGCCGAGGACACCGGTCAGGGCGGCGGCGACCAGGCCGGCCCCAGCGGCGGGATCCTGTCCAACCTGCTCTTCGCCCGCAACGCCTCGGGCCACAGCAACAACTGCGGCAACGAGACGGTCTCGGTGATGAGCAGGACCACGTGCGTCACCGTGGACCGGTCCGGTCACTGAGCCAGAGAGTCCGACAAGAAACACTGAAGAACCGGTGAGCTGTGGTGTGTCCACCATCATGCCGCTCACCGGTTCTTGCCGATGGGTGACGAGAAGGCGGGTAGCACAGGGTGACTATGTCCTCAGCAAGGCTGACGATCGGCGTGGTGGCGCCCTTGACGGGCCGCCTTGCCCCGCTGGGCAAGCCACTGACGTACGTCTTGAAGGCCCTGACGTCGCAACTGAAGCACGTCCGTAACGGAAGTAGCCGTTACGACGTGTCGGTCGCCGTCCGCGACAGCCGCTCCGATCCGGGAGCGGCCCGGCAGGCCGTCCGTGACCTGGTCGCCATCGACCAGGCACACATCGTCCTGACCATGGCCGGAACTCAAGTGCTGCCCGCCGTCGCCGACACCTGCGAGGAACTGCGGGTCCCCTGCCTGTCGACCACCTTCCCGTGGCAGGCCTACGTCCACGCACGCGGCGCCGCCCCCGGACACCACTTCCAGTGGACCTACCATTTTGCCTGGGGCCTGGACGACATCGCCACGGTCTTCGCCCAGATGTGGGAACAGACCGGCGGCACCCCGACCATCGGCTGCCTGTGGAACGACGACCTGCAGGGCGACCTGCTCCGCCACGGCCAGTACGGCTTCGCCCCGGTTGCATCCACACGCGGACACCACCTGGTCGACCTCGGCCCCTACCGCGAACCGGCGGTCGACTTCCAGACACAGGTCGGCCGCATGCGGGAATACGGCGCCGACATCGTCACCAGCGCCGCCACCGCCGCCGACCTGTCCCTCTTCCACCGCCAGGCCCGCCAGGCCGGGCTACGCCCTCGGCTGATCACCTGCTCGCGGTGGCTGACCTACCCCCACACCCACACCGTCACAGCCCCGGACGTCCACGCCGAACTCGCCGACGCACGCGTCGCCACCCTCGTTTACTGGAGCCCCACCCACCCCTATCGCTCCAGCCTGGACGGCTCCACCTGCGCCGACCTCGCCCACGCCTACCGGCGTGACACCGGCGAATCCTGGCTGCAACCCCTCGGCCTGGCCCACGCCCTCGTGGAAACCGCCCACCACGCCCTCGGCACCGCCGACGACCCCACCGATCATGCCGCCGTCGCCCAAGCCCTCGCCGGCACAACCCTGCCCACCATCGCGGGCACCCTCGACTGGAAACAGGGCCCCACCCCAAATATCGCCCTGCTTCGCCTGGCCGGCGGCCAGTGGCACCCTGGTCCGAAAGGTCCCGACCTCGTCATCGTCTCCAACACACAAATCCCCGAGGTCGCAACCACCGGTGAGCTCCAGCCGGTCTGACAGACGGCCGCGTCCCGAACTGCCGGACCTGGTTGCGAAGAGCTGACATCTGCCCACCGCGGTCCGCGGGCTCCGCGGGCGTGCTCCCACTCGTCGGGGCCGGGCAGCCTCAGTCCGTGCTCGGCGAGCGACGCGGGCACCAGCGCGGGGAGCTCGGGGAGCCTGCCGGGCTCCACCGCCATCAGCACGGTGGGCAGGGTGACCGTGCGCGGCGGGGTCATCACCCGCGCGAGAGGGGCGCGCGGGTCCGTGTCCACGGCGAAGCCGACGGCCACCTCGCCGCCGGGGATCAGGGCGTACTGCCGGCCGTCCCGCTCGATCACAGCGCGTTGCGGTGGCCGTGTCCATGGCACGCCAGCGGGCGAAGGTCAGGTCGGCGGGAGACACGGCGTGCGGTCTCGCATCCGCCCCGAGGGGGGGTGAAGCGCCCCTGTGCCCCCGGGTCCTCCGGGGGCACAGGCAGCGGGCCGGGTCAGCGGCCGTAGCGGATCAGGGTACGGACCATGCGGCAGGTGGTGTCGGACGGCGGGTGGATGGCGAGACGGGCCGCCTCCGCGCGGATACGGGCGTTGCCCGCGCTCGACGGCTGGTAGACGCCGGTGTCGAGCAGCGATATCGCCAGGCGCATGGCCTTGAGGCGGCGGTTGTGGGAGACGTACCACTCGCGGGGCCGGCCCGCGGGGAGCGGCTTCTTCCGCAGCGGCTTGTGGAGCGGCTCGGTCATGGCTGTGGCAACGGCCATCGGCAACCTCCTGGCACGGTGGTGGAACCCTCACGAACTACCTCCATCTTACTCTCCCCCACTGACAATCGTCCCTGGCCAGAGGCTGTTTCGGGGGCCCCTCCCGTACCCTGGGCCCCATGGAGATCTGGATCAATCCCGCCTGTTCCAAGTGCCGCAGCGCGCTGAGTCTGCTCGACGCGGAGGGCGCCGACTACACCGTCCGCCGCTACCTGGAGGACGTACCGTCCCCGGAGGAGATCCGGGCCGTGCTCGGCCGTCTCGGGCTCGAACCGTGGGACATCACCCGGACCCAGGAGGCGGAGGCGAAGGAGCTCGGGATCGGGGAGTGGGCGAAGGACGCCGGCTCGCGTGAACGGTGGATCACCGCGCTGGCCGCGCACCCGAAGCTGATCCAGCGCCCGATCATCACCGCGCAGGACGGTTCGGCCGTGGTGGCGCGGACGGACGAGGCGGTACGGGACGCGCTGGGGCGGTAGGGAGGCCCTGGTCGCAGGGGCTCCGGTCAGGCCCGTCCCAGGGCCGCCTCCGCCTGGGCGAGGACCTCGGTGAGCCGCAGGCCGAACCGTACGTCGCAGGGGTGCGCCACTCCTGTACGCGCCGCGTCGGCCAGTGCGTCCACGGCCGCCCGGAACGCGCCGAGGGCGTCGCCGCCTCCCCCGGGCAGGGCGGACACCCCCCGCTCACCGCGGAATTCGACCTCGGTGCCGACCGCGCCCTCCGGTGCGCCCAGGGCGAGCGTCACCGTGCTCGACGCGCCGGAGGTGTGGCGCAGCAGCAGATGCGCGGCGTCGGCCGGGCCACGGGCCGCGACCACCTCCGTGACGTCGCCCAGGACCGGGATCAGGACCGAGAGCGCGTGCGGGCCCACGTCCCACAGGCCGCCCTTCTCGCGGCGCCAGGGCGAGGCGGCGGGCCCGCTGCTCGCGTCCGGGGCGAACAGCGCGCCGATCCAGAGGGCGCGTGCCGTGAACCAGCCGCCGGCCGCCGCCTGTTCGGCGATCCACCCGGCCGTGCCCCCGGCGAACCGCAGCGTGCAGAAGACCACGGAGGCGACTTGGGCCCGCTCGGCCGCCTCGGCGACCTCGCGCGCGCCCGCCACGGTGGTGGCGACAGGCTTGTCCAGCAGGAGGTGGCATCCGGCGCCGGCGGCCCGCGCGGCCAGGGGTGCCTGGATGTCCGGCGGCACGGCGAACGCCACCGCGTCGCTCGTGTCCAGGAGCGCGTCGAGGCCCGCCTCGCCCGTGTACGCCCCGGTGCCGTGGGCGGCGGCGAGCGCGTCCGCCGCTTCGGGGCGGCGGCCCCACACACCGCTCAGTACGGCACCGGGGTGGGCGGCGAGGGCGGGGGCGTGGGTCAGGCGGGCCCAGGGGCCCGTCCCGACGAGGCCGACCCGCAGCGGTCCGGCGGAGGCAGCGTGTGTGGTCATGCCGCCAGTCTGCCCGGACCCGGTCGCCGGCGTGGAACGTATCCGGTGCGCCGCAGGCCGAGACGGCCCGGGGCGGCGGGGGCCTGCCGTCCGGCTTCCTGCGGAAATCCCGGTAACACGGGGTTCACATTCGGGCAACGGCCGGGAAATCGCACCTTGCCAAGCTGCGCACCATAGACCGCAGCACCCGCAAAGGATGGCGTCCGTGACGTTCAAGGCTGAGTACATCTGGATCGACGGCACCGAGCCGACCGCCAAGCTTCGTTCCAAGACGAAGATCATGGCCGGCAGTCCCGCGCAGGACGTGGCGGATCTGCCCATCTGGGGCTTCGACGGTTCGAGCACCAACCAGGCCGAGGGCCACGCCTCCGACCGGGTGCTGAAGCCGGTCTTCGTGTGTCCGGACCCGATCCGCGGCGGTGACGACGTCCTCGTCCTGTGCGAGGTCTTCCACATCGACATGACTCCGCACGAGTCCAACACCCGCGCGTCGCTGCGTCCGGTCGCCGAGCAGTTCGCGGGCCAGGAGCCGATCTTCGGCATCGAGCAGGAGTACACCTTCTTCGACGGTCACCGTCCGCTCGGCTTCCCCGAGGGCGGCTTCCCGGCCGCGCAGGGCGGCTACTACTGCGGTGTGGGCTCCGACGAGATCTTCGGCCGCGAGATCGTCGAGAAGCACCTGGACAACTGCCTGAAGGCGGGCCTCGCCATCTCGGGCATCAACGCCGAGGTCATGCCCGGCCAGTGGGAGTTCCAGGTCGGCCCGGTGTCCCCGCTGGAGGTCTCCGACCACCTGTGGGTCGCCCGCTGGCTGCTGTACCGCACCGCCGAGGACTTCGGCGTCTCCGCGACGCTGGACCCGAAGCCGGTCAAGGGCGACTGGAACGGCGCGGGTGCGCACACCAACTTCTCCACCAAGGCGATGCGTGAGGGCTACGACGCGATCATCACCGCCTGCGAGTCGCTCGGTGAGGGCTCGAAGCCGATGGACCACGTCAAGAACTACGGCGCGGGCATCGACGACCGTCTGACCGGTCTGCACGAGACCGCCCCGTGGAACGAGTACAGCTACGGCGTCTCGAACCGCGGCGCCTCGGTCCGCATCCCGTGGCAGGTCGAGCAGGACCGGAAGGGCTACATCGAGGACCGTCGCCCGAACGCCAACGTCGACCCGTACGTGGTCACGCGGCTGATCGTCGACACCTGCTGCACCGCGCTGGAGAAGGCCGGCGAGGTCTGATCCGTCACCGGCACGGCACACGCCGAAGGGGCGCCCGCATGCGGGCGCCCCTTCGGCGTGTGCGCCCGGCCGCCGTCACGACCGGGAGCGGGGCCGGGGCGGGAGCTGGTCAGCAGCCGGGGCGGGGCCCGGGTGGGGGTGGGCCGGGGCCCCCGGGACATCCCGTGACCGGACGTATCAACGGGTGAGAGACCTCTGCTGCGCGGCACCGATCTCTGCTTCAATGGGGGCATGGCAGGCTTCCAGCACACCGCGTCGGGTCGCAGCGACCTCGAGCCGTTCTGGCCCTCCCGTCAGCACCACGACTTCGACCGGGTGTGTTGCCGCGCGTGGAACGCGCAGGCCCTCTAAAGCCGCCTCGACCCGGCCTTCGGCCCGCGCGCACGACGTACGTCCTCGACGACTCCTCGCGCGAAAGAGCTGACCTCATGGCGAACACCCGTACCTTCTCCGCTGCCCGCCACACCCTCTCCCCCGACCGCCAGCGGCTTCGTGCCGTCGACCCCGACGAGGTCG
The DNA here is from genome assembly GCF_035563135.1 of Streptomyces sp. Classification (GTDB taxonomy): domain Bacteria; phylum Actinomycetota; class Actinomycetes; order Streptomycetales; family Streptomycetaceae; genus Streptomyces. Next base: position 11,534 of record NZ_DATMVN010000256.1, on the reverse strand, counting down.
CCGGGCTCGCGGACGTGGCCGGCTTCCTGCCGCCGGGCGCCACCTGGCTGCCCGCGCCCCAGCACACCCTGCCGGCACTGCCGGGCCGGCCGCCGATGGTCGGGTATCTGGTGCTGGTGCCCGCCGGCCAGCAGCCTGTCCCGGCCGGGACGGTGGCGCCCGCCCGGCACCGGGAGTCCGTGCCGGAGCCGGTGGCCGGCGCTCCGGCGGGCGGCGCTCCGGCGGGCGGTCCCGTGCGGATCGACCCCTCGCGGCGCACCGCCGCCGTGGACGGCGTCCCCCTGGACCTCACGTACCTCGAATTCGAGCTGCTGGCGCACCTGGTGGCACACCCGCACCGGGTGCACTCCCGCGTTTCGCTGGTGACGGCGGTCTGGGGTTACGGGCATGTGGGCGACGGGCGCACCGTCGACGTCCATGTGGCCCGGCTGCGCCGCAAGCTGGGCGCGGAGCACCGCGGGGCGATCCAGACCGTGCGGCGCGTGGGCTACAAGTACGTGCCCTGATCACGCACCGCTGTGCGGGAGGCCCCGGGAGCGACCCCGGGGCCTCCCGCCGTTCCGGTGGTGGTGCCAGGTGCACCCCCGTCGGGTGGTGGGACGGCTGACGGTGCCCCCTGTGCACGGGCGAGACTGGGTGCCGAACGGGATCCCGCTGTGGGGCCCTGCGAGGGGAGACACCATCATGAATGCGGCCAGGAGCCGGATACGGAGTGCGCTGCTGACCGGCGGGCGGGCGTTCGGCCTCTCGTTCGTGAGCATCGTGGGCTCGGCCACCCTCTTCGTGCTGTCCATCCTCTCGATCGTCCTCGTCCTGCTGGGTGTGGGGCTGGTCACCACGCCGCCGCTGATGGAGGCGGTCCGCAAGCACGCCGATCAGCGCCGGCGTCTTGCGGGGGCCTGGTCGGACGTCCGTATCCCCGTCCCCTGCCGGCCGTTCCCGAAGGACCTGCGTCCCGGCTTCACCGGACTGGTCGAGCGCACCACGCTGCTGCTGAAGGACCCCGCGACCTGGCGGGACCTGCGCTGGCTGCTGCTCGACATGACGGCGGGATACGTGCTGCTGATCCTCGCCTTCGCGTTGCTGGCCTTCCCGGTGGAGGGGTTCGTCCTGGCGGCGGGGCTGTGGCGGGTGTTCGAGGACAACACGTACTGGTACGGCTTCGTGCCGGTCAGCAGTCAGGCGACGGGCCTGGCCGCCGCGGGGCTCGGTGCCGCGGTCTTCGTCATCGGGCTGCGGGCGGCCGGGCCGCTGCTGCGGCTGCACTTCGTGCTCGCCCGGTCGGCGCTGGCGCCCACCCAGGGGGAACTCGCGCAGCGCATCGACCGGCTCACCGAGACGCGCCACGAGGCCGTGGACACGGCGGCCTCCGAGCTGCGGCGCATCGAGCGGGATCTGCACGACGGTGCGCAGGCCCGGCTGGTCGCCATGGGCATGAACCTCGGCACCATCGAGGCGCTCGTCGAGAAGGACCCCGCGCAGGCGAAGAAGCTGCTGGCGATGGCGCGTGCGTCCTCCGCCGAGGCCCTCACCGAGCTGCGTGACCTCGTACGGGGGATCCACCCGCCGGTGCTGGCCGAGCGTGGTCTGGGGGACGCGGTGAGGGCGCTGGCCCTGCGGCTGCCCGTCACGTCGGAGGTGACGGTGGAGCTGGCGGGCCGTGCCGAGGCGCCGGTCGAGTCGGCGGCGTACTTCGCCGTCAGCGAGACCCTGACGAACGTGGTGAAGCACGCGGACGCCGACCGGATCTGGGTGGACCTGCACCACGCCGAGGGCATGCTGCGCATTTCCGTCACGGACAACGGCAAGGGCGGCGCGGTCGTCGGGACCGGCTCGGGACTGAGCGGAATCGAACGCCGACTGGGTACATTCGACGGCGTACTGGCCGTCAGCAGCCCTGCGGGCGGCCCCACCATGGTGACCATGGAGATCCCTTGCGCGTTGTCCTAGCCGAAGATCTCTTCCTGCTCCGCGACGGCCTCGTGCGGATGCTCGAAGCGTACGACTTCGAGATCGCGGCGGCTGTCGAGACCGGACCGGAGCTGACCAAGGCGCTCGCGGAGCTGGAGCCGGACGTCGCGGTCGTCGATGTCCGGCTCCCGCCGTCCCACACGGACGAGGGCCTGCAGTGCGCGCTGGCCGCCCGCCGCGAGAGGCCCGGACTGCCGGTGCTCGTCCTGTCGCAGCACGTGGAGCAGCTGTACGCCCGGGAGTTGCTGGCCGACGGCGACGGCGGCGTCGGCTACCTGCTGAAGGACCGGGTGTTCGACGCCGACCAGTTCGTCGACGCGGTGCGCCGGGTGGCCGCCGGCGGTACGGCGATGGATCCGCAGGTCATCTCGCAGCTGCTGTCACGGCGCTCGGCGGACGAGCCGATGGGTGGCCTGACCCCCCGGGAGCGTGAGGTCATGGGGCTGATGGCGCAGGGCCGTTCGAACGTGGCGATCGCCTCGCAGCTGGTGGTCACGGAGCGGGCGGTGGCCAAGCACACCTCGAACATCTTCAGCAAGCTCGGCCTGCCCGTCTCGGACGACGACAACCGCCGCGTGCTCGCGGTCCTCGCCTACCTCGACCGGGGCTGAGCGCCGGGCGCCTCCGGTGTGCCGGTGGGCGTGCCGTGGAGGTCGCCGGCCGGGCGGGAGTGCGGCTGCGGGCCGTCCGGCCTGCACCGTTAGGCTGTCCGGCATGACGACCGGGGTGCGGCGCAGGATGGGTGTCGACGAGCGCAGGGCCCAATTGATCTCCGTCGCACTGGAGTTGTTCAGTCACCGTTCGCCCGACGAGGTGTCGGTCGACGAGATCGCCGCGGCGGCCGGTATCTCACGCCCGCTCGTCTACCACTACTTCCCCGGCAAGCGCAGCCTGTACGAGGCTGCGCTGAAGCGGGCCGCCGACGAGCTGGCGGGCCGCTTCCTGGAGGCGCACGAAGGGCCCCTGGGGGCCCGGCTGCTGCGGGTGATGCGCCGGTTCTTCGACTTCGTGGAGGAGCACGGCCCGGGTTTCGCCGCGCTGGTGCGAGGCGGTCCGGCAGGCGGTTCCTCCGCGGCCGACGCCCTCGCCGAGGCGGTGAGGCGGGCCGCGTACGAGCAGATCGTCGCGCATCTCGGTGTGGCGTCCCCGTCCGCCCGCCTGGAGTTCGTCGTGCGGTCCTGGGTGTCGCTGGCCGAGACGACGGCACTGCTCTGGCTCGACGGGAAGCGCATCGCGCGGGCCGAGCTGGAGTTACAGCTGGTGCACGACTTCGCGGCGCTGGCGGCGGTGAGCGCCGCGTACGACCAGGAGATGGCCGGCATCATGCTGCGGGTCTTCGCGCAGGAGCCGGCGGACGGCCCGCTGGGCGAACTGCTCGCCAGGCTCTCCGTCCTGGCGCCCGCCGCACCGGCCGTGCCGCCGCAGCGGCTGCCTCAGCTCTTCCGGTAGGAGGCGTCCAGGTCCCGCACTTCGGCCGAGGCGTGGACGGTGAGGCCGTCGACGGGCTTCAGGTGGCCGGCCAGCAGCTCCAGGACGGCTTCCGTCAGCCGCGCCTTGGTCCCGGGGGTCCGGCCGGGCAGCATCGCGATCGAGACGTTCACGATGGCATCGCCCGCTGCCGCGTCGCCGACGACGGAGTCCTCGGCCCGGCGGAACCGGGTCTTGCAGGCGGGCACCTCGGTGGACACGGTCCCGGCGACGAGCGGGTGCAGGGCCAGCGCGAAGCCGCGGCGGTCGAAGCTGTCGTCGAGCTCGGCGGAGTAGTCGACGGTGATCTGCGGCATCAAGCGCTCCTGAAGACGAGAACGAGTACGCATACGTGTACGGCGTGCATACACGTGTACGGCTTCAGCTTCGCGTGCTCGGGCCGCCCGCACAAGTGAGTGCCGAAAACGGCCGGTCCCGGCTTCCGCCACGAGGGGCGGGAGCCGGGACCGGCCGGTGCGGTGGGTGTCAGCGCCGGGAGAACACGGCGACCGTGCGTCCCGGCACGGTGAAGCTGCCCGCCTTCCCTTCGTACGAGGACTTCTTGACCGTGGCGTCCGCGCCCGCCGCCTGGACGGGGTGCAGGGCGTACTCCTCCCCCGCGAGCCCGGTGATGTCCTGGCGCTGCGTGTCCGGGGTGGCGTTCATGACGACGACCAGGTCACCCAGGCGCATGGTGATCACCCCGGGGGTCTCCTCCTTGCCGGAGAGCGGGAAGGACAGGGTGTCCTGCACCTGCCCGGCGGTGGTGAGGCCGAAGTCCTTCTCGGTGGTGCGGATGGTGAGCAGGTCCTGGTACGCGGCGGACGCGCCCGTGATCTGCGCGCACCCGGGGCTCAGCGCGGCGGAGGCCAGCAGCGGCTTTCCGTAGGACCACTTGTCCTGGTTGTCGGCGGCGGGCGGCAGCCCCCGCCCGAAGCCGTTGCCCTTGCGGCAGTCCCAGTGCAGTGCGTTGAACCAGTCGCCGCTGTCGTAGGAGTTGCGGTCCAGCGACTTGGAGCGCAGCAGGTCGGTGCCGGCCTGGGAGAGCGCCGGGCCCTGGGAGAGTACGGCGGTCGCCATCGCCACGACCTGCATGCGGGCCCGGTCGGCCGCCGAGGTGCCGGCCGGGAGCTTGAAGGCGAGGGCGTCGTAGAGGGTCTCGTTGTCGTGGGCGTCGGCGTAGGCGAGCGCGTCACCGGGCGCCGCCGCGTATCCGGCGGGGGCTCCGTTGTAGTCGACGGCCGAGCCCTTGACCGTGCGGCCCCGGGTGTCGGTGAAGGTGTAGTCGGCGAGGTTGCCGGTGAGACCGACCTTGATCAGGTCCTGGTAGTGGAGCAGCCGGGCCTTCTGCTCGGCCTCGGTGCCGTTGGCCGAGGAGGTGTTGGGGTCGGTGTAGAGGCCGGAGGCGAAGCCCTGGACGCCGGGGTCCGTGTCGAAGGGGCCGCCGCCGCGCACGGCGTCGCGGGCCCGGTCGGAGAAGGTGGCGATGCCGGTGCCGGCCATGTTCTTCTGGGTGGCCTGGACGAAGCGGGCGTCGTCGGCGATCTCGCCGAAGTTCCAGCCCTCGCCGTACAGGATGATGTTCTTCCCGTCGACGCCGTCCTCGGCGACGGTCAGCTCGTCGAGGGCCTTGCGGACCGCGAGGATGTTGGCCTTGGGGTGGTGTCCCATCAGGTCGAAGCGGAAGCCGTCGACCTTGTACTCCTTGGCCCAGGTGACGACCGAGTCCACGACGAGCTTGCCCATCATGGTGTTCTCGGGCGCGGTGTTGGCGCAGCAGGTCGAGGTGGCGACCGTGCCGTCCTCCAGGAGCCGCTGGTAGTAGCCGGGCACGATCTTGTCGAGGACGGACTTGTCGTCCTGGCCGGAGGCGACGGTGTGGTTGTAGACGACGTCCATGACGGTCCGCAGTCCGGCTCCGTTGAGCCCCTGGACCATCTGCCGGAATTCGACGGTCCGCTTCGTGCCGTCCGGGTCGGAGGCGTAGGAGCCTTCGGGGACCGTGTAGTGCAGCGGGTCGTAACCCCAGTTGAAGGCGTCCTTCGCGGCGGCCTTCGAGACGCAGGCCTGCTGCTCCTCGGAGTCGGGGGCGGAGGCGGACAGGTCGCAGGCCGGCTGCTGCTGGCCGGACTTCTTCTCGGGGATGGTCCCGATGTCGAAGGCGGGCAGCAGGTGGACGTGGCTGGTGCCGGAGTCCGCGAGCTCCTTGAGGTGCTTCATCCCGTCGGAGCGGGTGTCGGTGAAGGCGAGGTATTCGCCGGGGTGCTTCGAGGTGGTGTCCGTGACCGAGAAGTCGCGGATGTGCAGCTCCTGGATCTGGGCGTCGCGCAGCGGGGTCGCGGCGGGCTTCTTCAGGCCGGACCAGCCGCGCGGGGCCAGCTCCGGGTCGTCGAGGCCGACGACGAGGCTGCGGGCGGAGTCGGTGGTCAGGGCGGTGGAGTAGGGGTCGGTGACCTTGTTGGTGACCAGCTTCTGGACGGTGGGCGCCCAGACCTGGACGGCGTACCGGTAGGGCTTGCCGTTCCAGCTCTTCTTCCCGGTGACCGACCAGACGCCGGTGCGGTCGTCGCGGCGCATCGGGACGGTCCTCCCGTCCAGTTCGAGCGAGACGGTACGGGCGGTGGGTGCCCAGACGGAGAGCGTCGGGCTGCCCTTGCGGAAGACGGGGCCGAGGGCGGCGCCGCTCGCGGCCTTCCCGTACAGGGCGTCCAGTACGCCTGCGGTCTGTACGCCGGTGGCGGCGAGCAGGGCGCCGTTGGCGGCGCGCTGGGTGGCGATCAGCTGGCCGCGCAGGGACTCGCGGACCCTGTCCCGGTCGCGGGTGTCGACGGTGAAGGCCGGATAGTCCTTGAGGTGCGGGTACTTCGCCTTCTGCGCGGCGGTGAGTTCGGTGGCGCCGAGCCGGAGCCACTGCCCCTCGTCGCTCAGCGCGCCGTCGACGACGGAGATCCCGCCGTTCTTCGCGTACACGAGCTGCTGGCTGGTGGCGTCGGTGGCCTTCACCTTCCAGACGACGGTGTCCGCGTCGATCCACTGGGCCTCGGCCTTGGTGAGGTCGGGCGCGGGCACCCCGCCGGTCTGCGGCAGCAGGTAGCCGGGCTTCCCGCCGAGCATCCAGACCTCGTGCCCGTAGGAGGCGATGTCGAGGGACTGGTCGCTGGGGAGGTCCTTCTCGTCGCCCTTGTGGAGGATGTAGCTGAGCGAGGTGGCGCCGTCGGTGAGCGGGACCTCGAAGGTGACTCCGTAGGCGTCGGTCCTCGCGGGCCGCAGCGGCTTCGCCCAGTCCGTGGGGGCGGCGGCGCCCGTCCAGGTGTGCAGGCCCCAGCCGTCGTAGTCGCCGTCGGCGCGGTGGTAGTGCAGAACGGCCTTCGAGGTGTCCTGCGGGGTGGTCGCGGGAGCCTCGGTGGCCTGCGCGTCCTTGCCCTGCTCGATCCAGACCTGGCCGGTCCTCGCGAGGTCGACGGTGCGCTCGGGGCCGTCGGCAGTGCCGTTCTTCTCGACCGTGTACGGCACCGAGGAGGCGCCCTCCTCCAGGTCGATCCAGGCGAAGGCACCGTAGGCGTCCCGGCCGATGAAGCCGGCGGCCTTGTCGCCGGACTTCAGCTGCCATCCCTCGTAGTCGCCGTCCGCGCGCTTGTAGTGGACGACGGCGTGGTCACGTTCGACGGCGACGGGCTTCGGCGCGGGCGGGGCCTGGCCTGCGGTCGTGGAGGCGAGGGCGCTCGCGGTGCGCCCGGCGCGGTCGATCACCACGGCCTTGTAGCGCAGCGGGGTCCCGGCCTTCACGGAGTCGTCCACGTACTGGGTGACCTTGTACGGGGCGTGGTCGGCGGAGCCCAGGGTGACCCACGCGCCGTTGCCGGTCTGCGCGGCGAAGACGACGCGGTTCAGGTCTCCCCCGTCGACGTCGGCGGTGAGCTCGACGGTGCCGGTGGCGCCGGCGGCCGGGGCCTCCAGGGTGACCGAGGGCTTGGTGGCGGGGGCGCCCAGCGGCTTGTCGGCGCGGAGCACGACGCTGGACAGCGCGGGCACGGTGACCTCGACGGTCTTGTCCGCTCCGCTGCGGACGGTGCCGGAACCTCCGTACAGCGTACGGAAGTTCATGCCCGCCGACTCGGTGGGGAGTTCGACCGTCCTCGCCTCGGCGGAGTTGTTGGCGGCGACGACGTACTCGTACGGGCGCTTGGTGTCCGTACGCGAGAAGGCGTACACGGAGCCCTTGGAATAACGCTCGGTCTGGGTGCCGTCGCGCAGGGCGGGGTGCTCCCGGGTGAGCTTCGACAGGGCGGAGATGGACCGGTAGAGCGGGTGCTCCGTGTCGTACGCGTCAGAGGCGTGCGTACGGTCGGTGCCGAGCTGGTCGTCGTCGAGGTAATCGGCGGTCTTCGAGGCGAACATCGTCTGGCGGGCGTCCTTGTCCCCGCCCGCGCCGGTGTAGCCCTGTTCGTCGCCGTAGTAGACCACCGGGTTGCCGCGTCCGAGGAACATCAGCTCGTTGGCGAGGCGGGCGCGGTCCAGGAGTTCGGCGTCGCCGGCCTCCGGGTTGTCCTGCTTCAGGAAGGTGCCGATCCGGCCCATGTCGTGGTTGCCGAGGAAGGTCACCTGCTCGTAGGCGTTGGCCTTGCCGGTGGTGTAGCGGTAGTCGTCGCCGTGGACCGCGGCGAGCTTCGAGGCCGGTGCGCCCTGGGAGGCGTACTGCCGGGCGGCTTCCTGGAAGGGGAAGTCGAGCGTGGCGTCGAGCCTGCCCCGCGTCACGTAGGGCGAGGTGATCGCGGTGTCGGCGGAGTAGACCTCGCCGAACATGAAGAAGTCCTCACGGCCGTGCTTCGCCGCGTAGCCGTCGAGAGCCGTCGCCCACCGGGTCCAGAAGTCGAGGTCGACGTGCTTGACGGTGTCGATGCGGAAGCCGTCGATGTCGAAGTCGCGCACCCACTTCTCGTAGATCTTCTCCATGCCGGAGACGACCTCGGGGCGCTCGGTCCACAGGTCGTCGAGGCCGGAGAAGTCGCCGTACCCGGTGGACTCGCCCGCATAGGTCGAGTCACCCCTGTTGTGGTACATCGTGGGGTCGTTGAGCCAGGCCGGGACCTTCTTGCCCGTGGTGGTGGGGGTGTACGGGAAGGAGTCGGCGTCCACCTCCCCGACGCCCCGGGTGTCGTCGAACGGGCGGCCGTCCTCGTCGAGGTACGGGAAGGCGCCCTTGGGCTTGTAGCCGTACTTCTTCTCGGCGTAGTCGACGGTGTCGGCGGTGTGGTTGGTGATGACGTCGAAGAAGACCTTCATGCCCTTGCCGTGGGCCTTGTCGATCAGCTTCGTGAGGTCGGCGTTGGTCCCGAAGTGCGGGTCGACCTGGGTGAAGTCGGTGATCCAGTAACCGTGGTAGCCGGCCGACGCGTTGTCCCCGGTGCCCTGGACGGGCCGGTTCTTGAAGATCGGGGCGAGCCAGATCGCGGTGGTGCCGAGATCCTTGATGTAGTCGAGCCGCTGGGTGAGGCCCTTGAGGTCACCGCCCTGGTAGAACCCCTTGTCCGTGGGGTCGTAGCCGGTCTCCAGCCGTGAACCGGTGAGCCCGCCGCGGTCGTTGGAGGTGTCGCCGTTCGCGAACCGGTCGGGCAGCACGAAGTAGAACTGCTCACGGGTCAGGTCGTGCCTGGCCGGCTCCTTCGCGAGTTTCGCGTCCGAGGGCGGGGACGGGGGTCCGGGCGCGGCGGACGCGGAGGCCGCCGGTACGACGGGGAGCAGCACCGCGCACAGTGCGGCGACGGCTCCCCGCCGGAGGGTGGTTCGGGACACGGGCGGGTACTCCTCGGCTTTCGGGGGTCGGACGGTATGGAGCGGTGCGGGCCGGGGACGCTCACCCTCGCGTCCCCGGCCCGCCGGGTGTGGATCAGCTGCGCCAGACGTCGGCGGTCAGGGCGACCTTGCCGGAGGCGGGCACGGTGGCGGTGCGGTTGCCGCCGCTCTCCCAGGTGACGTTGCCGCTCGCGTCCTTGCGGAGGTACTTGTACGCGAACGTGGTGCCTGCGGGCAGGGCGACATCGAGCTTCCAGACGGGGTACGCCGCCGGGTCGAGCTTCAGCGCGCTGCCGGGGTTCCAGTTGCCGAGCGCGGCCTGGTCGCCGGTGACGTAGATGTTCTGGCCGGGCTGGGTGGTGGCGCTGACCCCGAAGGAAGCACCGGACTGGCCCGTTCCGGGGCCGGGGGTGCTGCCGCCGGAGCACGTACGGGCGTTGACGTGCAGGGCCACGGCGGTGCCGGAGCCGAGGGTGGCGGTGAACTGTCCCGAGCCGTTGACGGTGACACCCTTGCCGGACTGGACGTCGCAGTAGTCACCGGCGGGCAGCGACGTCTGGAACGTACGGGTCAGCGAGGAGCCCTCGTGGTTGATCGCGACGTACGCCTTGGAGCCACGCCCGAAGGCGATCTGGTCGCCGCCGTTGTCCCACCAGTTCGAGACGCCCTGGCCGCGTGCCGCGTTGCGGAAGCCGACCATGGAGGAGATCTCGCGCCAGGCGTGCTGGCACTTCCAGCCGTCGCTGTAGCAGGCGTTCACCTGGCCGCCGTTGGGCGGGCCGGCGTCGTGGTCGCCGAACTCGTAACCGGAGTGGACGTCCGGGGAGCCGTAGGGGTAGGCCAGCATGAAGACACCGGCCAGGGTGTACTTCGAGCCGTCCTTGTAGTTCAGGGTGTCGCCGCCGCGCTCGGTGTCGTGGTTGTCGACGAAGACCGCCGACTTGTCCGACTGCATGAAGCCCCAGCCCTCGCCGAAGTTCTTCAGGTTGGCGAGGTTCTCGTTGGTGAAGACCTGCTTGAGGCTGCGGCCGTAGCGGAACTCCTGGACGTCCCCGCTGCCGAGGTACTCGGAGGGTGAGACGGCCTCACCGGCCCCGTGGATCGCCTCGTGCTTCCAGTACACGCCGGGGTTGCTCAGCCGGGACTTGATGGCGGCGAGGTCGGCGGCCGGCATGTGCTTGGCCGCGTCGATCCGGAAGCCGTCGACACCGAGGGACAGCAGGTCGTTGAGGTAGCCGGCGATCTTGCCGCGTACGTGGTCCTCGCCGGTGTCCAGGTCGGCGAGGCCGACGAGCTCGCAGTTCTGGACGTTGGCGCGGTCTCCGTAGTTGTTGCCGATCTGCGTCTGGCAGTCGTTCATGTCGTTGACCGAGTAGAGCCCCGGGTAGTCGTACTTGCTGTACGAGGAGCCGCCGGTGCCGGTGCCGGAACCGGCCGACATGTGGTTGATGACCGAGTCGGCGATGACCTTGACGCCCGCACCGTGGCACGTGTTCACCATGTCCGCGAAGGCGGCGCGGTCACCGAGGCGCCCGGCGATCCGGTAGCTGACGGGCTGGTACGAGGTCCACCACTGCCCGCCCTGGATGTGCTCCTGGGGCGGCGAGACCTGGACGAAGCCGTAACCGGCGGGGCCGAGGGTGTCGGTGCACGCCTTGGCCACGGAGGCGAACTTCCACTCGAACATCACCGCGGTGACGTCCTTCTCTCCGGGCGGTGCGGCCTGGGCGGTCCCGGCGGTGCCGAGCGCGGTGGGGATGGCGAGGGCAGCGGCGCCCATGACGAGGGCGAGCGCGGCAGACAGGGGCCTGCGTGCCATGACGTTCCTCCTGCGGTGGGGGAAGGTGCGGGGATGGCGGAGCAGCCTCACATGGCAACGCGCCGTGCCCTCAAGGCTCATGAAGCTTCTTGCAGCAAGGATGCAAAACTTCATGTGCGCCAGACCGTACGAGCCTGACCTGCGCAGGTCAACCCCCTGGACACGCTGCGATTACATCCCGCTCACATCCGCGAAATCCTGGAGATTCCTTCCTGCAATCCCTTACGCAAGATATTGCGGTGCTGTTAAGTTCGTCCCGACTCCGGCCCGGTCGGCCGGGGGCCCGGTGCGCCGGGCCCCACGCGCCCGGCCGGCCGGGCCGGTCACACCACGGAGAGTCCCCGGGGTCGCTTCCCCGCCGGCCCGATCCCGGGCCGACCCCGGGGCCTCTCCTGTGCGTGGCGGCGCGGCCCTGTCCCCCGTCCGCCCTGTGGACGGTTTCTCCCAGCGGTCCCCCACCGGCCATGATGGGCGGCCGGGCGGG
>NZ_DATMVN010000255.1:0-29329 GCF_035563135.1 Streptomyces sp. | reverse complement strand
GGCGCCGCCGGACTGACCGTGGTCGCCGCCCTGCTGGGGCTCGTCCGGGACCGGACCGTCGCCCGGCTCTTCGGCGCCGGCCATGCCAGCGACGCCTTCCTGATCGCCTGGACGGTGCCGGAGATGGCGGCCACGCTGCTGATCGAGGACGGCATGGCGCTGCTCCTCGTACCGGCGTTCAGCCTGGCGCTGACCCGGCGCGCCTCCGGCGGTGACGCGCGGGATCCGGTCCGTGCCCTGGTGGCCGGCACCCTTCCCCGGCTGTTCGCGTCGCTGGCCTGCGCGGGCGGACTGCTCGTCTGGGGCGCCCCCTGGGCCGTCGGCATCCTGGCGCCAGGACTGGGCGATCCCCGGCTCGCGGTGGAGTGCACCCGGCTGACGGCCGTCACGGTGCTCACCTTCGGCCTCACGGGGTACTTCAGCGCGGCGCTGCGGGCGCACGGCCGCTTCCTGGCTCCGGCCGGCGTCTATGTCTCCTACAACATCGGCATCGTCGGCACGACCCTGGCGCTGCACTCCGTCTGGGGCGTGCGTGCCGTGGCCGCGGGGGTCGCCGTCGGCAGTCTGCTGATGATCCTCACCCTGCTTCCCACGTTCGTGCGGCTGCTGCCGGGGCGGGGCGGGAAGCCGGTGGCGCGGGAGCGCGGTACCGCCCTTCTCGGCACGGCGGTCCTGGCGCCGGTCGTCCTGTTCGTGGTGAGCCGTCAGTCGCAGGTCCTCGTCGAGCGGTTCCTCGCGTCGTCGCTGCCGGACGGGGCCATCTCCCATCTCAATTACGCGCAGAAGGTCGCGCAGCTGCCGATGGTGCTGTCCATGATGATCTGCACGGTCACCTTCCCCGTCGTCGCGCGGGCCATGGCGGCCGGGGACCGGGAGGCTGCCCGGAAGCGGGTCGAACGTGATCTCGCCCTGGCCGGGACCGTGGTGCTGCTGGGCACCGCGATGGTGCTCGGATGCGCCCCCCTGATCGTCGAAGTCCTTTTCCAGCGGGGTGCCTTCGATGCGGCGGACACCGCCGCCACGGCCGGGGTCATGCGGGTCTACGCGCTCGGGCTGCTCGGCCACACGCTGGTCGGCGCCCTGTGCCGGCCGTTCTTCTCGGCCGGCCGCCCCACCTGGTATCCCCTCTGCTCCATGGGCGCCGGGCTCCTGGTCACGACCGCTGCCGGGCTGCTCCTGACCGGCCCGTTCGGCGTCCGAGGCATCGCGGCCGCCAACGCCGTCGGCATCAGCACGGCCGCCCTGCTGATGCTCCTGGGGCTGGGCTCACGGGCGGTCGCCGTGCGGGCCGGGGCCGTCGCCCTTTCCCTCGCCCGGCCGGCCGCCGCGGCGGCGGTCTCCGCGGCGGCCGGCCGGCTCGCCACGGATCTGGTGGCCGGGCCGGTGCCGGGTCTGGCGGCCTGCTGCCTCCTCGTACCCGCGGCTTTCCTCCTCACGGGGCTCGCGCTCCGGTCCCCCGAAGCCGTTCATCTGCTGGCACTCATCCGACAGAGGTTCCCTCATGACCGCTGACACCTCGGCACCCCCTGCCCGTACGCTCCCCCCGCGGTCCCAGCCGTGGATCCTGACCTATCACTCGGTGAGCGATCCCACGGACGATCCTTACGGCATCACGGTGTCCGCCGACCGCCTCGACGAGCAGCTGACCTGGCTGCGGCGCCGTGGACTCACCGGCGTGGGCGTCGCGGAGCTGCTGGGCGCGCGGGCGCGCGGGCAACGAGGACTGGTGGGGCTCACGTTCGACGACGGGTACGCCGATTTCCTCGACGAGGCCTTTCCGGTGCTGCTCGCCCACGGCTGCACGGCGACGGTGTTCGTCCTGCCCGGGCGCCCCGGCGGCTCCAACACCTGGGATCCGCTCGGCCCGCGCAGGCCGCTGCTGACCGAGGAGGGCATCCGTGCCGTCGCGGCGGCGGGCATGGAGGTCGGTTCGCACGGGATGCTCCACCGGGACCTGACCGCACTGTCCGACGACGAGCTGCGCCAGGAGACGCACGGCAGCCGGGACGCGCTCGACCGCATCGTCCGGCAGGCACCGTCCGGTTTCTGCTACCCGTACGGCACGGTCGACCGGAGGGTGGCCGAGTCCGTGCGGGAGGCGGGGTACACCTATGGATGCGCCCTCGCGCCCGGTGTCCCCCCGGGCCCGCTCACCCTTCCCCGCACGCATGTCAGCCACTGCGACCGGGGCGCCCGCCTGTGGGCCAAGGAGGTACGCCACCGGTTGCGGCGGCGCCCCCCTGGCGCCGAGGGTCCGGGGGGCGCCGGGTGAAGGCACTGCACATCATCACCGGGCTCGGCATCGGCGGGGCCGAGCAGCAGCTGCGGCTGCTGCTGCGCCATCTGCCGGTGCGCTGCGACGTGGTGACGCTCACCAATCCGGGAGCGGTCGCGGAAGGGCTGCGGGCGGACGGCGTCCGGGTGCGGGATCTGGGGATGAGGAGCAACCGGGACCTCGGCGCCGTGCCCCGGCTGGCCCGGCTCATCCGCCGTGGCTCGTACGACCTCGTCCACACGCACCTCTACCGGGCCTGTGTCTACGGCCGGATCGCGGCGCGTCTCGCCGGGACCACCGTGGTGGCGACGGAACACTCGCTGGGCCGCGCGGAGATCGAGGGGCGGCCGCTCACCCGTGGCACCCGGGAGCTCTATCTGCGCACCGAGCGGCTCGGTGCGGCGACGGTCGCCGTCTCCGACACCGTCGCGGGCAGGCTGCGCGACTGGGGTGTGCCGGCGTCCCGGATCCATACGGTGCCCAACGGCATCGATGTCGCCGCCTTCCGCTTCGACAGCGCGCAGCGGTGTGCGACGCGGGCCCTGCTGGGCCTTCCGGGAACAGCCTTCGTGGTGGGGGGCGTGGGCAGGCTGGTCACCGGCAAACGCTTCGACCTGCTGATCCGTGCCGTCGCCGCCCTCCCCGGTGTCTGGCTCGTGCTGGCCGGGGACGGGCCGGAAGCCGTGCCGTTGCGCGTGCTCGCCGCCCGGCTCGGTGTGGCGGACCGCGTCCGGTTCCTCGGTGAGTGCGGCACCGCGGGCCCCGCGCCGGCCGTCCCCGCGGTCCTCGGCGCCGTCGACGTCTTCGTCTCGGCGTCCCGGGAGGAGTCCTTCGGCCTTGCCGTCGTCGAGGCCCTGGCCGCCGGACTGCCCGTGGTGCACGCGGCCTGCCCCGCCGTCGAGGACCTCCCGGAGGGCCGGGTTCCGGGCACCACCCGTATCGGGTCCGTCCCCGGTACGTCCGATCCCACGAAGGAACTGACGGCCGTGCTGCGGCACCACGTGGAGAGCGGCGTCCGCAGGCTGCCGCCGCCACCCGCCGTGGACCGCTACGACATCCGGCTCAGCAGCCGGCGCCTCATGGACGTCTACGCGCAGGCCACCGACACCGCCACAGCCATCCCGACCGAGAGAGCTCACCCATGACCGACTCGCCCGAGCAGCAGCCGGCCGTCCCTGGACGGTTCCGCAGGCTCCACACCGCATCCGTACGGCCCGGCTGGTGGCCTCTGCCCGCCTGCGTCCTGCTCGGGGCCGCCTGCGGGTTCTCGTACGGGATGCTCGCCGAGCCCCGGTACGCGGCCACCAGCTACGCGGTGGTCACGGCCGGCAAGGACATCGATCCGGCGGCGGCACTGGGATACGCGCAGTCGTACGGCCGCCTGGCCACCAGTGATGCCACCCTCACCTACGCGAAGGGGGCCGCCGGCGAGCCCGTGCGCGAACTGCGCGCGCATGTACGGTCCGAGACCTCCCCCGACTCGCCCATGATCGCGGTCACCGGCACGTCGGCCGACCGGGGCCGCGCCGCGGACATCGCCAACGCGGTGACCGAGGCCGTGGTCGTCAGCAGCGGGCACGTCGCGAAGGAGACCGGCGTGCGGCTGATCAAATTCTCGCACGCCCTGCCGCCCGTCGATCCGGTGTCTCCGTCCGTGCCGCTCGGCACGGCCGTGGGCGCCGCCGCGGGCGGGCTGACCGGCGGCCTGGCCCTGCTCGTCCGCCCCCGGTCCGGACGCCAGGAGGCCACCGTCCAGGTTCCGGGCCCGGCCCAGGGCGGCACCTCCGGCGAACGGGAGCTCACACGATGACCACCGACCGTCGTGGGCGGCTCAGCGCCGCTCTCTGCCGCGACCTGGCGGACTTCGCGGACCTCGCCGCCGAGTGGGACGCGCTGCACCGCCGCTGCCCCACCGCGACGCCGTTCCAGAGCCATGCGTGGCTCCACTCGTGGTGGCTCTCGTACGGGGCCCCCGGCCGGCTCCGGGTCGTACTGGCGCGGCGGGACGGCCGGCTGATCGGCGCGGCGCCGCTGATGCTCGTGCACCGCCCGATGCCGCTGCTGGTGCCGGTGGGCGGCGCGATCTCCGACTTCTTCGACGTCCTGGTGGACGACGAGGACACCGCGGCAGCGGTCGGCGCGCTGGAGCACGGCCTCCACCGGGCGGCCGCGCACACGGTCGTCGACCTGCGGGAGGTACGGCCCGACGCCTCGGCGCACCTGCTGTTCGAGGCATGGTCCGGCGCCCGGAGCAGCCGCGCGGACTCGACCTGCATGGAGCTGCCGGCCGAGCCCATCGACGCTCTCATCGGGCGGATGAGCAGCTCGCGCGCCCAGCGGGCCCGGGCCAAGCTGCGCAGGATCGATGCCCTGGGCATCGAGTGCCGCCCGGCGCCCGTGCACCGGGTCGCGGGCGCGATCGGCACCCTGCTGCGGCTGCACGAACTCCAGTGGCTCGGCAGAGGGGTCAACCCGGAGCATCTGCGGCCCCGCTTCTGCGCGCATCTGGTGCGCTCCGCCCGCCGGATGGTGCGCGACGGCGAGGCGTCGGTCAGGGAGTTCCTGCTCGACGGTGAGGTGGTGGCCGCCGACCTGTCGTTCCGGTCCGCGCAGCTGACCGGAGGGTACCTCTACGGCGCCGATCCCCGGCTCAGGGACAGGAAGGTGGACGTCTCCTCGATGCTGCTGCGCGAGATCGCGCGGGAGGCCGGGGGTCTGGACCGCGGTGTGCTGAGTCTGCTGCGCGGCTCGGAACCGTACAAGAACCACTGGGCACCCGATCCGGTCGTCAACCGGCGTCTGCTGCTGGCCCGTTCCACGCTGGAGCCGCTGCTGCGGCTGCGCGAGACGCAGCTGGCCGTACGGGACCGGGCCGCGGAGGCGGTGGGGGCCCGCTTCCCCGCCGCGCGGAACTGGCGCGGCCTGCTGGGTGGGCTTCCGGACGCCGGGCTCGCGGCCGTCGGCCGGAGCTGAGCCTGGGCGGCGAGTTCGAGATCGTCCGTTACCGTCTGCCGGTTCCCGCGTTGTCAGGGCGTACCGGCCGCACGATCGGTGGCCGGCTCCGTCCTCTCAAGGAGAACTGATGTCGCGTATCTCGAAGGTGGCCGCCGTCATGGCAGGGACCGGTGCCATGATCGTCGGCGGTGCCGGCATGGCCACCGCCGACGCCGGTGCGGAGGCCGTCGCCGCGTACTCCCCCGGTGTCCTTTCGGGCAACGCCGTCCAGGTGCCCGTCCACATCCCGGTCAACGTGTGCGGCAACACGGTGAACGTGATCGCCCTGCTGAACCCGGCGTTCGGCAACACCTGCGCGAACGTCTCGGACAGCCACGACGGCAAGGGCGAGTACGGCTACGGCCACTGATCTCCCCGAGGCACCTCCGGGCCTCCCCTCTCCGCTCCGGGCGGTGAGGGGAGGCCCGGCCCCGTTCCCGGCAGGGCCGGCGTCTCTCAGGCGTACCGGTAGAACCGGGTGTGGTCCATGAGCTGCGAGGGTGCCACGTCCCACGGCGGCATCGGCTGGTCGAGCGCGAAGATCCGGCCCCGCTGCGGATCGTCGGCGGGGAGCGCGCGGGCCGGCAGGTAGCGGGAGCGCGGATGCGCCTTCTGCCAGCGGGTCCAGAGCAGGTCGATGAAGGCGTGGTGCAGCCAGAAGACCGGGTCGTCGGGCGATGCCGCACCCGCCATCGACCCGCCGATCCAACGGTGCACCTGGTTGTGGTGGGCGATCCCGCGGCCGCCTCTGATGCCCCAGCCCTCGATTCTGTTCCGGAAGCCGGTGGTGCTGACGCTGTTCCAGGGTGCGGCGTCGTACACCGGATCGCCCAGCGCGCGGTCCACGTCCGCAGCCCGGGGCAGGGCGACGGGCGCGGAGGGCCGGCCGAAGTTCCGCCGCAGGAAGGGGTCGCCCGTGGCTCCGGCGCGGATGCTCCAGTTCCCCTGCCGGTGGGCGAACGGCCCGGTCATGACCTGCCGGTCGCCCGGCCGGCCGTTGCCGCCGAGGAAGTCCTCCGCCCAGAGGGAGGCGCCTGCCGTGTTGTCCCGGGTCCAGTCCCAGTACGGGATCGACACACGGGAATCGACGGTCTGCAGCGCCTTCTCGAATTCCAGCAGGTATCTGCGGTGCCACGGGAAGAAGGACGGGGTCATGTGGGCGGCCCGTGGCCTGCTTTCGGCGTCGGTGACGTAGTACTGCCGGTGCAGGGTGACGAAGTCGTCGTAGCGTCCCGAGCGTTTGAGCTCAAGGATCGCGTCGACCAGGCGTTTCTTCTCGGTGCGCGTCAGATCGCGCTGATTCTTGCGGTGGTACAACCGTACTCAGTCCTCAGGGCTCAGATGGTGTGCGGGGAGACGGCCGGCAACTGGGAGGTGCCGAGTTCATCGACCGCCGCGCGGGCCGTCTCGACGAGCGTCGGGAACGACTCGTAGTGGTTGACGGCGCTGAGATAACTCCCGTCGGCGCGCCGCATCACATGCAGTTCCCTCCCGTCGACGCTGACGTGGATGCCGGGTGCCGGGACGGGGGTCCCGGCCCCGCCTGCGTGCGCCGGGGCTCCGGCCGGCACGACGGTGGTGACCGTCCCCCTGATCTCGCGGCCCTTGTAGAGCTCGGAGAACCGTTCGGGCCCCACGGCGTCGCGCCCCGGCGGCCGGCCTCCGGGCTCCGGGCCTTCCAGGAGGACCGGGGCGAGCGCGCCGCCGGTGCCGGCGATCACGGACGCGGTGAAGGCGGACCGCAGTACCGCGCGGCGGGCCGGTCGCGGGGCGCCGGCCGGGCCCTCGCGCGTGCCGGTGGTCGGATTCATGGTGGGTGTGCCTCCCTCTCGTCCGCTCCTGCGAGGTGTCTCGCTCGAGTGGGCAACGAGACGGAGGGCGGACGGTTCTCCTCCGCAGGACATCACGCGACCGTGGGAACTGTCCGGCTCGTCCGGTCGTGTCGGCCGCCGGGTGCCGCCCGCCGGGCAAGCATGGCCCTTTGGACTCCCGGAGGTTGTGCATGGAAGCGCCGACGAAGGTGCCCGAGGAACGCGCGCGGGGGGCGGCCGCCGCCGATCTGGCCGATCCGGCGTTCTGGCGGCTGCCACGGCCCGAGCGGCTGTCCGCGTTCGCCCGGCTGAGAGAGCTCGACGCACCGGTCCTCTTCACTCCTCGGACGGGGTCGCGGACGCCGTTCCACGCGTTGGTGAAGCACGCGGACGTGAGGGCGGCCAGCCGGCAGCCGCAGGTCTTCACCAGCGCACCCGGTGTCACCGTTCCGGAACCGGCGCCCTGGGCCAAGGCGGTGTTCGGCAACTCCATGGTCAACATGGACGGTGGCGAGCACGCGGGGCTGCGCAGGACCGTCTCCCGCGCCTTCACGCCGAGGCTGCTCGCCGCCGCGGAGGAGAACATCGGCGCCGTCGCCCGGCGGCTGGTGGACGAGGTGGCCACCGAGGGTCCGGGTGACTTCATGCGTTCGGCGCCCTCCCGGATGCCGTTCGAGGTCATCTGCGACCTGATGGGCGTTCCCGCTCGCCATCGGGCCGGCATCGCCGCCCGGATCGACCACGCGTCGGAGTACGTCGGCGTGCAAAGACGCGGACGCGCCCGGTTGCGGGTCCCCGGGCGCGGGCTGCGCGCCCTGGCCCGCATGCAGGTGGAGATGGCGGGCATCGCCCGTGAGCGGCGTCGTGTTCCGGCGGACGACGTGATCTCGGCACTCGTCCGCGCGGACGTCGGCGGCCAGGCCCTGTCCGCCCGCCAGCTCGGCGCGTTCTTCTCGCTGCTTCTCGTGGCGGGTGTGGAGACCACCCGGAACGCGATCGCCCACGGGGTGGTCCTGCTGACCGGGCATCCGGAGCAGCGGGCCCTCCTGGAGTCCGACTTCGACCGCTACGCCGACGGCGCGGTCGACGAGATCGTCCGCCATTCGACGCCGATCATCCAGTTCCGCAGGACGGTGGCGGCCGAGTGCGTGCTCGGCGGCCGTACCTTCCTGCCGGGGGAAAAGGTCGTGCTCCTCTACGCGTCCGCGAACCGGGACGCCGCCGTCTTCGCCGATCCCGACGTCTTCGACATCACCCGGTCGCCGAATCCGCACCTCGGATACGGCGGCGGGGGTCCCCACCACTGCCTGGGGGCACATCTGGCGAAATTGGAGATGAAGGCCCTCTTCCGTGAAATGCTCACACGGCTCGGAGGTCTCCGGGCTTCGGGCACCCCGCGTCTGATCGACTCGAATTTCGACAACCGGGTGGGCTCCCTTCCTTTCACGTTCGACATGTTTCACCCGAACGGACCACTCTGAATCCGTGTGTGTCGCGAATGGTCTATTCAAGGGCGGTCCCACAGCCCGTCGCTGAATCTTTCTCCTTAGGGTCGGCAGGGTCGGACGGACCGCAATCCAAGGAGGAGCCGTGCCCGCACAGCGCCGTCTCACCACATTCGGCATCGGGGCCGGCGTGCTCTGCCTCCTCGTCGGCGGTGCGGCCCTCACCGGTCACGACGCCACGGACACCCAGGCCGGCAAGGGCGCCGCTCGCAGTGCGCCGGAGCCGGACAGGACGACCGCGATCGGCGCCTATCTGGACTACGGGCCGGACGGCATCCGGCGGATGGAAGAACTGTCACGCTGGCTCGGCGGTACGGACCTTCGTGTCGGGCACAGCTATCTGCCGGGCGACCTGTGGGTGAACATCGAGGGCCGCCCCGGCTTCCTCGCGGCGTGGGCTGCCTGGCGGAAGGCCGATGCGGACAGGATGTTCGTGCTCAACACGCCGATGCTGGAGCGGAACGAGGCGCGTGTCTCCGACGACGAGGTGCGCGGTCTGCTGCGGGCCGGCGCCGAGGGGCAGTTCGACGAGCACTTCCGCCGGCTGGCTGAGCGTCTGGTCCTGCTGGGTGTGCCGGACACGGTGATCGTCCTCGGCTGGGAGATGAACGGGACGACGTACACCCACCGGTGCGGCCCCGATCCCACCGCGTGGAAGGCCTACTGGAACCGCATCGTCACCACCATGCGGTCCGTGCCCGGCCAGGAGTTCCGCTTCGACTTCGCACCGAGCAGGGGGCGGGACGCCGTGCCCTGGACGGAGTGCTACCCGGGCGACGACGTCGTGGACATCATCGGCATGGACTCCTACGACCAGCCGCCGGCGCGCACCTTCGACGAGCAGGTGAACGAACCGTACGGCCTGCAGAAGCAGGTCGACTTCGCTGCCGAGCACGGCAAGCCGATCTCGTACCCGGAGTGGGGTCTGTTCCGCAACGGCGACAACCCCGAGTACATGCGCCGCATGCTGGAGTGGATCGAGCAGCACGAGCCGGTCTACCAGACGATCACGGACTACTGCCCGCACGGAGTGTGGCAGTGCGCCGACAACCCTGAGTCCTCCCGGGTCTTCCGCGACATGCTGAGCGGACTGCCGGACACCGCCGGCCCCTCGGCGCCCGCTCCCGACCCGAGCGGGACACCGGCGGCCCCCGAGCCCGAGCCGACGGTGCCCGCTCCGGACACGAACGAGCCCGGATGGTGCTTCAGCGTTCCGCTGGGCGACTGGTTCGGCCGGTGGCTGAGCGACCGTGACTTCTGCGCACGCGGCTGAGGGCCGTGCTCCGGCTGTTCGACATCCGCCGAGGGCACAGGCCGCTGGTGCCCGTGGAGCTGCCCGGCACGTGCCGCTTCCCGATCACCCGGGTCTCTTCGATACTGAGGGCGCACGCACCTGACCGATGGACCGGATCCACGCCGCCGGCGGCCGGTCAGCACGACCGGCCGCCGGCGCTCTCTCCAGGAGGAACCGTTGCGCATGCTCATCAACGTGCCGGAGACCGTCGTCGCGGACGGCCTCCGCGGAATGGCCGCCGCCCACCCGGAGCTCGTCGTGGACGCCGAGAACCGGCTCGTCGTCCGGCGCGACGCGCCGGTGGCGGGGAAGGTGGGGCTCGTGTCCGGCGGCGGGTCCGGGCACGAGCCGCTGCACGCGGGGTTCGTCGGGCCGGGAATGCTGTCGGCGGCGTGTCCCGGGGAGGTCTTCACCTCTCCGGTGCCCGATCAGATGGTGCGGGCGGCCGTCGCGGTCGACAGCGGTGCGGGGGTGCTGTTCGTCGTCAAGAACTACACGGGGGACGTGCTGAACTTCGACATGGCCGCCGAACTCGCCGAGGACGAGGGCGTCCGGGTCGCCCGCGTCCTGGTCGACGACGACGTGGCCGTGGCCGACAGCACGTTCACAGCGGGCCGGCGCGGCACCGGGGCGACGCTGTTCGTCGAGAAGATCGCCGGCGCGCTCGCCGATGAGGGTGCGCCGCTGGAGCGGGTGGAGTCCCTGGCCCGGCGCGTGAACGAGTCCTCGCGCAGCTTCGGAGTGGCACTCGGTTCCGTCACGACTCCGGCGAAGGGCACGCCGACGTTCGATCTGCCCTCCGGCGAGCTGGAACTGGGGATCGGCATCCATGGCGAACCGGGCCGGGAACGCCGCCCGATGATGACGTCCGGCGAGATCGCCGACTTCGCGGTCCACGCGGTGCTGGAGGACCTGCGGCCCAGCGGTCCCGTGCTGGTCCTGGTCAACGGGATGGGCGCGACACCGCTGCTGGAGCTGTACGGGTTCAATGCCGAGGTGCAGCGGGTGCTGGCGGAGCGGGGCGTGACCGCGGCTCGTACGCTGGTGGGCAATTACGTGACGTCGCTGGACATGGCAGGCTGTTCGGTGACGCTCTGCCAGGTGGACGAGGAGATGGTGCGGCTCTGGGACGCGCCGGTACAGACACCTGCGCTCCGCTGGGGCCGGTGAACGGACTTTCCACCGTGCGAGGAACAGGAGATCTTGTGCTCGACACCGATTTCTTCCGGCGCTGGATGGCCGCGACCGCGGCCGCCGTCGGCCGTGAGGCGGACCGGCTGACCGAGCTCGACGCCGCGATCGGGGACGCCGATCACGGAAGCAACATGCGGCGCGGCTTCGCCGCGGTGGACGAGGTCCTCGAGAAGGAGGGCCCCACGGCCCCGGGGGACGTGCTGACGCTGGCCGGCCGGCAGTTGATCTCGACGGTCGGCGGGGCGTCCGGGCCCTTGTACGGGACTCTGCTGCGCCGTACCGGCAAGGCGCTCGGCGACGCGCAGGAGGTGACCGCTGACCAGCTTGCCGACGCCCTCGGAGCGGGCGTCGCCGCGGTGGCTCAGCTCGGCGGGGCGCAGGCGGGCGACAAGACGATGCTCGACGCGCTGCTGCCGGCCGTCGAGGTGCTGGGGACCTCGTTCGTGGAGGCCCGGGACGCCGCACTGGCCGGCGCCCTGGCGACCGTGCCGTTGCGGGCGCGCAAGGGCAGGGCCAGTTATCTGGGCGAGCGCAGCATCGGGCACCAGGATCCGGGTGCCGCCTCGGCCGCGCTGCTGGTCGGGGCGCTCGCCGAGGCTTCGGGGACGAGCGGCGGGGGCGACGCGTGAGCGGGGAGAAGCAGGTCGGGATCGTGCTGGTCTCGCACAGCGGACCGGTGGCAAAGGCCGTGGCCGAACTCGCCAGGGGGCTGGCGGCCGGGGGCGCGACGGCGCCAGTGGCGGCGGCCGGAGGCACCTCGGCCGGCGGACTGGGGACGAGTGCGGAGCTGATCGCCGAGGCGGCCAGGGCGGTCGACGGGGGCGCCGGGATCGCGCTGCTCGTGGATCTGGGGAGCGCGGTGCTCACGGTGAAGTCGATGCTGGCCGAGGGCGGGGAACTGCCCGGAGGGGCGCGGCTGGTGGACGCCCCGTTCGTGGAGGGCGCGGTCGCCGCGCTGGTGACGGCTTCGGCGGGAGGCGATCTGGACGCCGTGGAGGCGGCGGCCACGGACGCGTACGGTTACCGGAAGGCGTGAGGGGCCGCCCGGCGCCCCCGCGGGGAGGGGCGGCCGGCGCCGGGCGGCCGTACGCCGGCTCAGGTCACCGTGCAGGCCGTCCCGTTGAGCGTGAACCGTTCGGCCTCGGCGTAGGTGCCGGAGTAGGAGCCCTGGAAGCCGAAGGACTGGCTTCCTCCCGCCGCGATCCGTCCGTTGAACGCGGCGTTGACGGCTCGTACCGTCCCGGAGGGCGGGGTCAGCGTCGCGTTCCACGCCTGGGTGACCGTCTGGCCCGGTGGCAGTGTGAAGCCCAGCTCCCAGCCGTCGAGCGGCGTGGTCCCGGTGTTGGTGATCTTGACGTCGGCGGTGAACCCGCCCTGCCACGAGTTCGCCGTGTAGCTCACCCGGCAGGGCCCGGGCGTTCCCGGCTCGCTCGGGCCGGTGCCGCCGCCGGTGTCGACGGCCGAGGAGAAGGAGCTGACGGCGAGGCCCGCTCCGCCCTGCCACGGCTCGAACCCGGCCTGGACGCTGGTGAGGTACCAGGAGGTCTGCGCCATGCCCCGGGTCACGGTCTCGTCGACGAAGTCCATGACGTCGAAGTTCCAGCTCGTGATCGCGGACGGGGCGACGAACGAGATCACGTCGTTGGCGCCGTTGTTGCCCGTCCACACCTCCCAGGTGCGTCCGGCGACCGTGGCGGAACCGGTTCGTGAGCCCACCGGCTGGATGGGGCCGACCCGGTTGAACCAGATCATGATCTCGGTGCGGTTCACGCCGTCCGTGCGGGGCGTCGGGTCGAGCCAGATGTCGTAGGCCGCGTCGTAGACCGCGTTGCCGGCGTACTCGTACGTGATGCCGGTCGGGGCGCCGCTGATCGAGCTGATCCGTGCCGGGAGCTCGGTGCCGGGGGAACAGTTCGTGTAGTGGCAGCCGTTGAACACGGACGGATACGACTTGGGCGCCCCGTTCGTCGGCACCGAGCCCTCGGCCCGGGTCACCTCGAAACCGTTCGCCGTCACGTTGACGCACTGCTCCTCGGCGGTGCCCCAGCGGTTGTTCTGCACCACGTACCGGCCCTGGACGACGGCGGAACCGTACTGCTCGCAGAGCAGGGTGTCGGCGTGCACGGGCGCGGCCGCGGTGGCGAGGGCTGCGCACGAGGCCAGTGCCACGCATGATGCTGCGGCTCTGGTGCGTATGGACCGAAGAAAGCGGATGGGGTTCTTCATGATGTCCCTTCGGTGGGGCCGAGGCGACAGGACCGGCCTCGGCGGGGCCGGGCTGGGAGCGCTCCCACTTCATTTCGACGTGGAACCTATGGGGCTGGTGCGAGGCGGCGCAAGGCCCGGCCGCCACCAATTGCCGACACCCCTGCGCACGCCGGAGCACACGACGCGACACCGCACGGTTCCCGGGCCTGGCGCGGGAGCCGTGCGGGGCCGCGGCATGCGACGGGGTGTCAGGCGGCGGGCGCCGCCGATCCGGCCGCGATCTCGACCCTTGCCTGCCGGGTGACGCCGTTGACGGTCACAGCCAGTGTGACGGTGCCCGGGCGGAGCGCGGTGAGCGTGCCCGTGGCGGGGTCCAGCGTCGCGATGTGGCGTTCACGGGCGTCGTCCGCCTCACCCACGTGGACGTTCGGGGAGCCGGTCCAGTCCACGCTGAGCGGGAAGGCCGCCGGCACGGTCCGCGCGCCCTGGGTGACGTACGCGCCGGCTTTCGCGCGCTCCCCCGCGACGAGCGCGGAGGGGACGTCCGGGCTCAGGGCGTCGACATGGGCACGGGTCTGTACGGAGACCCAGTCGGGCCCGCCCCGCCAAGGCTGACGGCGCGCTGCCGCCTGTTCACCGGCCGGGACGCGGTCGGCGCCGATCAGGGACCAGCCGGTGAAACCCCCCTCGTCCGCAGGGCCCGCCGGCGCCTTGCCGGAGTTCCCGTTGACCAGATACGGGACCCCGTCGACGTGCGAGGCGTGGAAGACTCCGACGTGGCCGGCGATGAGGGCCGCGCCCTTGCCCGTCGTACGGCGGAAGCCGGCGAGCCACTGTTCGACGAGGGCCGCCTCCTTGCGGTCGCTCAGCTGGCTTCCCTTCTGCGCCGTCGGATCGCGCGGGGGCACGTGCTCGATCAGCATCACGGAGCTGACGGAGCGGTCCTCCGCCGCCGCGTCGAGCTGGGCCTGCAGCTCCTTGATCTGGGCGAAGCCGCCCCCGCGAAGGCTGAGACCCGAGGTGTCGAGCGTGATGACCCGGGTGCCCTTGTGGTCGAACGTCCGCCGGGCCGGCCCGAACTGTGCGATGAAGTCGTCGATCTTCCCGCCCATCACCTCGTGGTTGCCCGGTACGTAGTACCAGGGCAGCGAGTCGCCCAGTTCCTCTTCGAGGAGCCGGCGGGCGAAGGCGAGGTCGGCGGGCGACCCCTCGTCGACGAGGTCGCCGTTGACGACCAGGAAGTCGGGCCGCGCCGCCTTGATCTCGCGCAAGGTGCGCCGGGCCTGCCGGGTGAGGGCACTGTCCGGTTCGCGTGCGACGAACTGGGCGTCCGACATCACGGCGAACTGCCAGTCCCTGCGCCCGGTGACCGCGGCGGTGTCGATCAGCGGGTCTGCGGGCTGCGTCTGTTCGGGCAGAGCGACCGCGGGCGGTACCTGGGCGGTCAGGCCGTCGATGACGATCTCACCGGTGTACTGCCGGGCCGCGGCCGTCTCCGCGAGGTAGAAGCGGTGCACGGACAGCGGCATCGCCGCGCCCGGCGGTACGGCGAAGGTGACCTGCCGCCAGCCGGTCCAGGTGATGTAGGGCCCCCGCAGCAGCTGGTCGGATCCGGCGGCGTCCTTGAGGTGCAGGGTCGGCCAGGCGCCGTGGCCGTCTCCCTTGATCCAGAGGGTGTACGCCTGCGGCCGGCCCGGTACGGCGACGGGCCGTGGCGGGGAGGCGTAGGCGGCGCGCGTCGCCGTGGACCGGGTGAAGTCGTAGGTGAGCCGGAGGCCGGTACCGGTGTGCCCCTGCGGCGTGGCGCCGAGCGAACCGTCGGCGCGGGCCTGGCTGAACTTCCAGGATCCGGCGTCCTCGAAGTCCGCCACGGCCTGCTCGGTGAGGCCGACGCTCACCGCGAGGGTGGTGCTGACGCCTGCCACGGTGGCCGTGATCCGGCCCGCTCCGGTGCCGGTGAGGGACCTCACGGTGAAGGATCCCCGGCCGTCGTCGTCGACGGCGAACAGCGTGCGGTCGTAGTCGAGGTCGAGGTCGCCCGGTTCGACGGGGGCACTCGTGCCGTGGGCGTCGAGTCCGACGATGCCGAAGCTGCCGGTCGCCTCCTCGCCGGCCAGGCCGACGCGCGTGGTGGTGGGCCGGATCCGGTCCAGCCGGCCGAGGACGGTGATCCGGGTCCCGCCGTGGGCGCCGGCGCGTTCGGCCCGCACGCCGGTCGTGCCGCTGCGGCGTGCGGTGAACGTGCCCCGGGCGTCGACACTGCCGACCGACGGGCTGACGGCGTGCCAGCGCGGGGCGCCTGCCGCGGGGCCGTACGTCTCGTCGTATCCGGCGGCGGTGAGCTGCCGGGTCAGGCCGGGGAAGACCCGCTCGGGGTGACCGCCGCCGACCGGGTCGTCGCCGGGGGCGGCACCGGACGGCGTACGGGTCTCGACCCAGAACCCTTCGAGGCGCCCGCTGCCGTCGGGAGCGGTCAGGGCGAGGCCGTTGGGGACCGTGCGCTCGCTGCCGTCGGACGGGCTGTTCTCGACCTGGAGCGCGTCGCTGCCCGGCTCACGGGCGACGAGCGTCGAGGAGCCTCCGCCGTCGAGGTTCAGGGCACTGTACGAGCCGGCCCTGCGCATCATCTCGCCCAGCTCGGTGAGGGTGACACCGCCGCTGTCGGCCTGGCGGCCGTCGACGGTGATGACCTGCATGGTCCGGCCGTCCTTCGAGAACCCGACAGCCGTGCGGGGCGCCGCGGTGTTGTTGCCCTCGCCGTCGTGGTTCTGCGCCGCCCCGTCGACGACGAGGAGCTCCCGGCCCCCGACGGCGGTGCGCGGTACGTCTCCGCTGCCGGCGCGTGCCCGGTATTCGATGCCGACCGGGTCGCCGGGCTCCAGGGCGTTCAGCAGTCCGGCCCCGGCCTCCCGGCCCACCAGGACCACGGTGTCCTCGGGTACGGGTCCCGATCCGGGGGTGTCCGACACGGAGACGACCTTGCCGTCCCGCACCGTGGCTTCCGCCACGGGCCGTGCGCCGTCGACGGTCAGCGCCCTGCCGGCGCTGCCCCAGGCCGAGGTGTAGGCGCCCACGCCCTGGGCCGGTACGTTCGCCGCGTTGTACGCGGCCAGCGGGTGCGCGCCGGAGGGGAGGGACAGCGTGCCCTCGAAGTAGAGCTCCAGGACACGGCCTGCGTTCTCCGGTCCGATGCCCACCGCCCGGTTGGCACCCGGGGCCGGGGAGTGGACCGTCCGGCCGTCCTTCACCCCGGGTCCCTGGGGGGCTCCGGTCTGGTTGATGTCGAAGAAGTCGGCGTTGACCGCGGCGACGGTGCGGCGGCCCCGCCCCGGATCGTGCCCGGCGGCGAGCTCGGAGACCTTGCGCCGGTCCGCGACCTTGCCCGAGGAGAGGTAGTCGGCGCGCACCCCGCTGCGGTCCAGGTCGACAAGGAGAGCGTCGACCCGCAGCCATTTGTCGGACTCCAGGCGGTCGTACGAGCTCAGACGGATACCCGGGGCCACGGGGCGGGAGGCACGGGCGGTCTCGATGCCGTCGCCGTCCACGACGGATCTCGCTTCGCCGGACGGACCGCTCGCGGCGGGCGGGGCGACGGGTCTGAGGACCTCGGCGGTGGTGTACGGGCGGGGGTCCGGATTCCGGTCGGCGGCCGCGGGTGTGACGGCCCCGGCCGCCACCGCCCCCGCGGTCGCCAGCAGCACGAGTGGCCGCACGGCGTTGCGAAATGTGCCAAGGCCCACAAATCCTCCTGGTGCAGAGCAGATTGCGCGCGGGATGCACTGTCGGCGGACAGCATGACCGGGCTCGGCAGGGCGCACCAGGGGACGACGGGGACATCGGGAGGAACAGCGCGCGGCGAAGGAGTGTCCCCCGGCGGCACCGGGCCGGTGGCCTTCCCCGCTCCCGGCCCGCATGCTTGACGACATGTCGGCAGTCAGGCGCAGCGCGGGGCTTCTGCTCTTCCGGGTCGTCACCGGCGAGGACGGCCGGCCGGACGCCGAGGTGCTGATCGGCCATATGGGCGGACCGTTCTGGGCCCGACGTGAGGCGGCCGCCTGGTCCATCCCCAAGGGGGAGTACGTGCCGCCGGAGGAGCCTGCCGCCGCCGCGCGCAGGGAGTTCGAGGAGGAACTCGGGCTGCCTCTCCCGGACGGAGCGTGGGTCTCGCTGGGAGAGACACGTCAGTCCGGCGGCAAGACCGTCACCGTATGGGCCGTGGAAGCCGGCCTGGACCCTGCCGCGGCCGTGCCGGGGACCTTTGCCATGGAGTGGCCGAGGGGGTCCGGTGTGCTGCGGGAGTTCCCGGAGATGGACAGGTTCGCCTGGTGCGCGCCGGACGACGCCCTCGGACGGCTGGTGGCGGGCCAGCGGGTCTTCGTCGAACGGCTGCGTGCCTATGTGCGGGAGGGGCGCGCTCCCTCACAGGCGTAGCTGCCGGGGTCCGTCACGGGACGGCCGGCCCGGAGTCCGAGACGTTCACCGGTGAAACGGGTCCGCAAGCTCCGGTCGTGCGGGACGACGACCGCTCCCGCGTCCTCGTGGCGCCCGGCCCGGTCCTCCTGCAGCGGGCGGTGGAGACCGCCGGCGAACCGCGTCCGCCGGTCTTCTGCACCTCGGGGAACCGTTCGTGCCTCTCCCCGGGCCGGACGGATGGATCGGCCGAGCGTTCGAGTGGGTGAGCGCCGAGGAGTCCGCACCTCACGGCACGCCCGCGGCGAAGGTGCGCGAGGAGCCGGCCGCTGCCGGTGTCCCGTTCCGCCTGGATGGGAGGAGCGGGAGAAGGTCACGCACCGTCCGGCGGTCTGCTCAGGACGAGCACGGCGACGTCATCGCGGCGCACTCCGCCGGAGAACTCCTGCAGGTCCGCCTGGAGCGCGTCCAGCACCTGGTCCGGTGTGCGCCCCGCCCATGCGCCGAGCCGCTCGTCGAGCGGGTAGAAGGCACCCGCCGCGTCGCGCGCCTCGGTCACCCCGTCGGTGAGGACCAGCAGGACGGCGCCCGGAGGGAAGCCGAGCCACTCGGCTGCGCGCTCCTCGCCGCTGAGCTCCGCCATGCCCAGCGGTACGGACGTCCGGTGCAGGGGGACCACGGACGCCGACCCGTCGTGCAGCAGCCGCGGCGGCAGATGGCCGCAGTTGACGGCCCGCACCCGGTCGCCGCCGTCGAAGCCCAGCAGCAGGGCGGTGACGAAACGTTCGGTCTCGCCCGTCCCGGCCGAGAAGGCGTTGTGCCGCACCACCGCGTCCTCGACGGAGTCGGCCACCGCGGTGAGTTCGGGCTCCCGCACGGCCGCCTCCCTGAACGCGCCCAGCGCGGCGAATCCGGCCCCGATGGCCGGCAGCCCCTTGCCCTGCACATCGCCGATGATCACACGGGTCCCATGGGGCGAATGGACGACCTCGTAGATGTCACCGCCGACGAAGCGGTCCTCCTCCATCGGCTCGTAGAGGCCGTGGGCGCAGATCTGCCGCGTGACGACGGGGAGCGGGCGCAGGATCTGGCGCTGGAGCGCGACGACGGCCGAGCGGAGCCTCGCCACCTCGGTGGCGTGCCGGATGCGCGCCGCACAGGCGACGACACCCAGCGCGCTGGCGAGGGCCGAGAAACCGATGAGAAAAGCCACGTCCCAGAAGGCCCCGGTCGACGCGATCCGGGACCCGACGACGACCAGCATGACCCACACCGCCGCGGCGGTGGTCTGGCGGACCGTGCAGAAGACCGAGGCCAGCGCGGGCAGCACCACCATGAGCGGGATGAGGGGCAGGTCGTTACCGGTGAGGGCGTCGAGGAGGACGACCGCGACGGTCAGGAGGAGGAGCCAGAGTGCGAGCGCCCAGTTCCCGATCCGGGCGGCGCCCGCCGCCGACTCTGCTGGATCCGCGTCGGGCAGCGGCGGTCTGCGCGCCGCTGCCGGGCGCCGGAGCCCTCTGACCACGGCACGCCTCCGGTTTCGTCCCTGACATCCCAGGTTTTCCAAACTACCCGTCCCCTGCTTCCGGGTCCTGATGTCGGTGCGCGGCTCCGCACGCCGGCGGCTTCCGCCGGTACGGGCGCCGAGAGGGAGGAGGCCCTGCGGCGCGGGGTGAGCCGAGGGATTTGCGGAGCCGGACGGCGGGTGCACCCGACCGGATCCGGCGTCTCCGGGACGCCGGCCGGGCGCGAGTGCTTTCCGGACCGCCCGGCAGCGTCACCACGGCGCCGGGCCGGCAAAAGCGTGCGATACGCGCAGCGGTCTGTGCGGCCGGCCCTCGAATCGTGTACTTCTGCGGGGGATACGGCCCCAACCGGCGTCGGCCTGTGGCACTCTGGATGTGGCCGCCCCACCGGGCTCCCCCGTACCGGTGGGGCGGTTCTGTGTGCTCGTGGGCGCAGGAGGTCCACCGGTACGGCGGACAGGACGATCACGAGCGTTTCCGGCCGGTTCCGCCATGTGTGTGACTCAAAGCGGCCTCACCGCGCATGAGTTGCCGACTGCCGGGCAGGCGCCCACACCTCATGGCCCACAACCTGAGGAGCGTGGCGGGATGACCGTGCACACTGCACAGACCGTCGGTGCGGAACGGGCAGGTGCCCCGGAGGGGCTTCCCTGGATCGAGGACGCCGCGCAGATCGCCCCGCAGGACGCCCGGAAGCTGTCGAAGCTCTTCTTCGACAGCTTGCAGGTGTTCGAGGAGGGCACTCCCGAATACCAGTACGCCCGGAACACCCTCATCGAGATGAACCTGTCCCTCGTGCGGTTCGCCGCCGGCCGCTTCCGCAACCGGGGCAGCGGCGAGATGGAGGACATCGTCCAGGTCGGCACGATCGGCCTGATCAAGGCCATCGACCGCTTCGACCTCTCCCGTGAGGTCGAGTTCACCTCGTTCGCCGTGCCGTACATCGTCGGTGAGATCAAGCGCTTCTTCCGGGACACCACCTGGTCCGTGCATGTGCCCCGCAGGCTGCAGGAGCTGCGGGTGGATCTCGCGAAGGCGAAGGAGACGCTGGCGGCGGGCCTCGACCGGGACCCCACCGTGCAGGAGCTCGCCGGGCATCTCGGCCTCGGTGAGGAAGAGGTCACCGAGGGCATCGTCGCGGCCAACGGTTACACGGCGGGCTCGCTCGACGTACCTGCCGACGCGCCGGCCCCGGCGGGCCGCGTGACGGGCACGCGCACCTACGCGGACATGCTGGGAGAGCCGGACCCGGCGATGGAGACGGTGGAGAACCTGCATGCGCTCGCCCCGCTGCTGGACGGGCTCGACGCGCGTGAGCGCCGCATCATCGGCATGCGGTTCGGTCAGGAGATGACGCAGGCCCGGATCGGCGAGGAGCTCGGCATCTCTCAGATGCACGTCTCCCGGCTGCTCAACCGCATCCTCCGCAAGCTGCGCGAGGGGATGTTCACACAGGACTGACGCGGGACGGAAGCCGGGCCGGTCCGCCGGAAGGGGACGGGGCGACCCGGCCCGTCCGTGCGCGGCGTTGCCGCTTCGTGGCCACCGTGCCCGTACCGCATCCCCCGAACCGCCGTGCGAGGCGTGATCGAGGCGGACCCGGCCGGAACGGCTATGCGGGACGGCCCGCGTAGTACGTGGCGATCATGTCCTGGCCGCCGTGTCCGGCCGCCTCCGCCCGGGTGAACCGCTCGGCGGAGGCGGCGACCAGGTCGAGCTTCACACCGGACGCCTCGGCGGCGTCGAGGATCAGCCGGGAGTCCTTGAGCGCGGTGGACAGCGCGAAGCTCGGGCTGAGATCCCCGGAGAGCACCGCCGCTGACTTGCCCTGGAGGTACGGCGTGTCCAGCGGGCCGCCCTTCACCGCGTCCAGGAAGAGCTGCGGGTCCAGTCCGAGTCCCTCGGCGAGATTGAGGCATTCCGCCACGCTGTTGACCAGGTTGATCACCCAGGTGTTGGCGACGAGTTTGAGCCGGGTGGCGGCCCCCGGATCCTCACCGACCCATACGGTGCGCTGCCCGATCGCCTCCAGGACGGGCAGCACCCTCGCGCGGGCGCTGGACGGGCCGGAGACGAAGACGGTGAGCGTGCCCTGCTCCGCGGGCTGCCTGGTGCCGGAGACCGGGGTGTCGAGATAGACCAGTCCCAGCCCGGCGGCCCGGTGGGCGAGGTCGGTCGTGGCGTCGAGACCGACGGTGGAGCTCTGCAGCCAGACCTGCCCCGGGCGCAGACCGGGTGTCGCGGCGGTGAGGGTGTCCGCCACCGACCGGCCGTCGTTCAGTGCGGTGAGGACGACGTCCGCTCCGCGTACCGCTTCCTCTGCCGTCCGCGTCACGGTGGCGCCCTGGACGGCCAGCGGCTCGGCCCTGGACCGTGTGCGGTTCCAGACGCGGACGGGCAGCTGGGCCCTGAGCAGGCTGCGGGCCATCCCCGACCCCATGATGCCGGTGCCCAGGACCGCGACGGTCGGCGTGCCGGGGGCGGCGTCGGCGGAGGATGCGGTGGCCATGGGGGTTCCCTTCGTCGGTGCGGGCGGTCTCGGGACCGGTGGGTCTCAAGACTGCCGCAGGGCGCTCTCCAGAGCGGCGCGGTGCACGGCTCTGGCGAGTCGCGCGCCCCAGCGCGAGCGCGGTCCGGCGAACGGTTCCCCTCGCTGCCCTCCCGGATCGGGCGCGGCGACGCACACCGCGTCGGTCGGCGTCCCGGAGCAGTCGAGTCCGGCGTCCACGAGCGCCTGGACCTTCGCCTCGGTGGCGGTGGCCACCGCGTTGACCAGGGCGGCGTCGGAGAGCGCCACGGGGAGGGTGACGACGATGTTGACGGTGCCCGGTGGCAGCGCGCCGTCGGCGCCCTGGCCGGGGGCCGCGGCCCATCCCCGTACGCCGAGGCCGCTGGTGACGGTGGCGCTCACACCTCCGTCGTCGGCGACGGTGCACGCGGTGACGTCGGCGGCGGTCATCAGCCCGGCACCCGGGCCGTCGAGAGCTTCGGCCGACGCGATCTCCGCGAGGTGCCGGTCGGGGTCGAGCCGGGGATAGCCACCGGGCACCTGGGCGTTCAGGATCCAGGCACGCGTGCCGATGCCGCCGCCGAGCACGGCGCTGCTGCACACCCGCCAGCCGGGGCCCAGCCGCCAGACCAGGTGGTGCATTTCCAGGCCGTCCTCCTGCCGTGTCAGCAGCTCGCCGCGCTGCCGGGGCAGGCGGATGTCCACGGCTCCGATGGCGCACCCCCTTCGTCCGGCCCGCCGGCCGTCGGCAGAGGCGCGTCGATCATACGGGCGGGCCGGGGCCGCACATCAGGCGCACCCGGGAGAGTACTCACCCGAATGGCGTAACCCGCCCGGCGGGCCGATATCCGCGTGGAGCTGGGCCACCGCCTTTCCCCGGTGGCCTGGGCAGCCCGCCGACCGGGCCGGGAAGTTGCAGCGTCCAAGCGGGTGAGGCGCGATGGAATCCGGACGCGCCTCCCCTGCTGGACCCAACCGCAGGACGCGCCCGGGCGAGGAGGAATCGGCCATGGGAGCCGCTGACGGTTTCACGGATTCCGGAGAACTCGACGGTCTGACCGTCTACGACAGCGATGGAGAGAAGGTCGGCACAGTGGGGCGGGTGTACGTCGACGACGACACCGGCAGGCCCGACTGGATCACGGTCAAGACCGGCATGTTCGGCATGAAGGAGAGCTTCGTACCGCTTGCAGGAGCCCGCCGCGTGGGCTCCGACCTGCACGTCTCGCATCCGAAGGAGCGGGTCAAGGACGCCCCCCGGGTGGACGCGGACGCGCACCTGTCCGTATCGGAGGAGGAGGAGCTCTACCGGCACTACGGAATGACCAGGAAGGGCACCGGCCACGCCGGGGCGGGCGGCAACGCCCGTACGACGTCCGGGACCGGAACGGGAGCCATGGGTGCGGCCGGCGCGGCCGGTACCGCCCGTACGGCCCCGGCCGGCCAGGCGAAGGCCACCGGCACCGCAGCCGGCGCGGGCAGGCACCGCGACACGGAGACCTCGATGTCGCGCCCGCTCGCCGGAGCCGGAGCCGAGCGGTCCGCCGCGGGTACCGGAGGCCGGGAGGACATGATCCGGTCCGAGGAACAGCTCCAGGTCGGCACGGAGGAGTACGAGAGCGGAAAGGCACGCCTGCACAAGTACGTGGTGACCGAGAACGTCACGCGGACGGTGCCGGTGTCCCACGAAGAGGTACGCGTGGTGCGCGAGCCTGTCCAGCCGGGCGAGAAGGTGAGGGGCACGAAGGGCACGAACGAACTCGGTGAACAGGACGTCGAAGTCACCCTGCACGCCGAACGCGCCACCGTCCGCAAGGAGGCGGTCCCGGTGGAGCGGGTCCACCTCGAAACCAGCAAGGTGACCGAACAGAAGGAAGTCTCCGCCGAGATCCGCAAGGAGAAGATCGACTACGCGGACGGCAAGGACACGGGCAGCGGCAAGGACACGGGCGGCGAGTTCGGCCAGGGACGTCGTCGCTGACCCCTCACACAGCGGCGAAAGGCCGCACGGCAGTAGCGAGGGCGGACCCGGGCGGGTTCACGGGCCCGCCCCCTCGTCGTGTCCCGGACCTCCTCGGAGGGCTCTTCCCGGCAGGAAGCGCACCGAGGGGCGCCCCTCCGGCCCTTCGGGTGCCACCACCGCGCGTACGCGGTAGACATCGGCGATGAGTTCCTCGGTGATCACCTCCGAGGGTGTTCCGCCGGCCACCACGCGCCCTTCTTTCATCACCGTGACCCGGTCGCAGAACATCGCGGCCAGATTGAGGTCGTGCAGTGCGACCACCGCGGTGACGGGCAGGGCGGCGACCAGGGACAGCAGCTCCAGCTGGTGCTGGATGTCCAGGTGGTTGGTGGGTTCGTCCAGCAGGAGTTCACGCGGCCGCTGGGCCAGGGCGCGGGCGATCTGGACACGCTGGCGCTCGCCACCGGACAGGGTGTGCCAGGACTGCCCGGCCCGGCCGGCGAGTCCGGTGTGCGCCAGGGCCTCGCGCACGGCGTCCTCGTCCTCGGGGCCGGACGGGGACCAGGCGCGCCGGTGCGGGATGCGGCCGAGGCGGACGACGTCCAGCACGCTCAGGTCGACCTGGGTGACCGCGTGCTGGTCGACGACGGCTACGCGGCGGGCCACGGCTCGCCGGCCGGTTTCGGCGAGCGTACGGCCGTCGAGGGTGACGACGCCCGCGCCGGGGGCGAGTACGCCCGCCATCACCCGCAGCAGTGTGGTCTTGCCGGAGCCGTTCGGTCCGAGGAGGCCGACCGTGGCGCCGGGAGGCGGCGCGATGCTCACTCCGTCGAGGACGATCCTCCCGCCGGCCTCCCTGCTGACCCGGGTGGCCCGCAGGCCGTCGCCGGGGGTGCCCCTCCCGCCCTCCGCCCGGCTCATGCGTTCCTCCGCGTGCGGTGGAGGACGAGGATGAAGGCGGGTACCCCGACGAGGGAGGTGACCACGCCGACCGGGACCTCCTGCGGGTCGAGGACGGTTCTGGCCAGGGTGTCGGCCCAGACCAGGAAGACGGCTCCGGCGAGCGCGGTCACCGGGAGCAGCCTCCGGTGCCCGGCCCCCGTCAGCGCCCGGGCGGCGTGCGGCAGGACGAGTCCGACGAACCCGATGGCGCCCGCCGAGCTGACGAGGGCGGCGGTCAGCAGCGCGGTCGTGCAGAGCAGCACGATCCGGGTGCGGGCCACGTGCACCCCGAGGGCCGCCGCGGCGTCCTGGCCGAAGGCGAAGGCGTCGAGGGTACGGGCATGGCCCAGGCAGATCAGCAGGGTCACCGCCAGCACGGCGGAGCACATCCACACATCGCTCCAGCCGGCTCCGCTCAGCGAACCGAGCAGCCAGAAGAGCACCCCCCGGGTCTGCTCCGCGTCGGCCGCGGTCATCACGACGAAGGAGGTGAGCGCGGAGAAGAGCTGCATGGCCGCGACCCCGGAGAGGACGACCCGGTCGGTGGATCCGCCGAGTGTGTGGCTGAGCACCAGGACGAGCGCGAACGAGCACAGTGCCCCGGCGAAGGCACCGCCGGAGACGGACACCGCTCCCCCGCCGACGCCCAGGACCACGACCACGACCGCCCCGGTGGACGCCCCCGAGGAGACGCCGAGGACGAACGGGTCGGCGAGCGGGTTGCGCAGCAGTGACTGCATCACGGTGCCGCACACCGCGAGTCCGGCCCCGCACACCGCGGCGAGCAGGGTGCGGGGCATGCGCAGGTCCCAGATGATGCCGTCCCGGATCGGGGTCAGCCGCCCGTGGCCGAGCCCGAGGTGCGAGGCCACCGCCGACCACACGTCCGGGACGGAGATGCGGGCGGGCCCGATCGTGACGGCGACCGCGACGGACAGGAGCAGCAGAGCGGCACCGGCGCCCCACAGGAGGCCGTCGCGCAGCAGCCGGGCTCCGGCGGCAGCCCGGGGCACGGGCGGCCGGCTCCCGCGTACGTCCGGAGCGTGGCCGGTCTTCGTCACCTCGCGAGTCCGAACGAGCGCAGCCCCGCCGCGACGCGTTCCACGCCTTCCACGGTCCGGATGGTCGGATTCATGGCCTGGCCGCTGAGCAGGACGTAACGCTTGTGCCGGACGGCGTCCAGATTCTTCGTGGCGGGGTCGGACTCCAGGAACTCGATCTTCTTCTCGGCGCTCTCGGCCGTCTGCGACTTACGGGTCAGGTCGCCGATGACCAGCACGTCGGGGTTGCGGTCGGCGACCGTCTCCCAGTTGATCTGCGGCCATTCCTCGTGCGTGTCGTCGAAGACGTTCTTCGCGCCGAGTTCCTCGGTGATGATGCCGGGGGCGCCGCAGCAGCCCGCGAGGTAGGGGGCCTCTGCGTTGGCGAACCAGTAGAGCAGGGTGGCGTCGGACGCGTCGATGTCCGCGGTCGCCTTGTCGAGGCGGTCCTCGAGGCTCGTGATCAGCTTCTCGCCCCGCTCCGGGACGCCGAACACCTCGGCCAGGTCGCGCACCTCGCCGTAGACGGGCTCCATGGTCAGTGGCCCGGTGCGGGAGCCGTCGCTGCTGCCGTGGTTGTCCTTGCCCACGCAGTCGGCGGGCGAGAGGTACGTCGGTACGCCCAGTTCCTCGAACCGGTCGCGGGATGCCACACCGCCCTTGCCGAGGGTGGATTCGAACGAGGCGCTGACGAAGTCGGGTTCCTCGGCGAGGACCTTCTCCGAGGATGGCTGGTTCTCGGCGATCCGGGGCACGGTCGCTTCGTCCTTCTCCAGCCCCTTCATCACGGGGTCCGTCCAGGTCGCAGTTCCGGCGAGCCGGTCGGCGAGGCCCAGCGAGAGCAGGATCTCCGTCGATCCCTGGTTGAGGGAGACGGCGTGACGCGGTGGCGCGTCGACGGTCACCGTGCGGCCGCAGTTCTTCAGTGTCACGGGGAATCCGGCGGCCGCGTCCTCCCGCGCCTCACCGTCGGAGGCGCTCACGCCTCCGCCGCAGGCCGTGAGGAGGACGAGTCCCGTGATGAGCAGGGCGGTTCGGCGTACGGTGCTGGCTATGGGCGGCACGGATTCCCCCGGCGTCTCAGGGCTCATGCGCGAAGCCCGCTACGGTGTTCCGCTCCCGGTATGGAAGCGGGTGCCAGCAGGTCTTCGGACTCGGGTTCGTCCGGACGGGACGCCTTCCCGGGGCACCCGAGGGTGTCCCAGTGGCCGTGGCCCCGCCCGTCCCCCTCACCGCTGCGCGTCAGCTCCGGATTCTCACCGGATTCCCTGACTCCACGTGGAGTGCGACTGGCGTCTGCAAGCTATCACGCGGCCTGTCGGCGCCCTTGGGGGGCCGTCGCCGGTACCGAGAGGGATCGCCCCTCCGTACCGGCAGGCCGTCGGACGGGTCAGCGCTTGGGGTGAACCGATTCGCCGCCGTCCGTCTGCGGCTTCCCGCACCGGCGGGCGCACACGGACGCCGTACCCCAGTAGGCGAGCAGTACGGCGCGCAGCCCCAGGATCTCCAGGCGTTCGCCCAGGCGCCCGCGCACCGCCTGCCCCCTGCTCACCGCGCTCACCGGGTGTCCTTCGGGCCGGTCTTCCAGGGGCCCCGGGGATCGTCGTACGCATCGACGTATCCGGCTCCGGCGATCGGCCAGTCGGCGAGCAGTTCTTCGGGCAGGGCGAAGGAATCGGCCAGCTCCGGGGCGTGGGCGGCGACGGCCGCGATCAGTTCCTCGGCGGTCTCCGGCAGCGCGTCGACC
The DNA here is from genome assembly GCF_035563135.1 of Streptomyces sp. GTDB lineage: Bacteria > Actinomycetota > Actinomycetes > Streptomycetales > Streptomycetaceae > Streptomyces. Next base: position 1,911 of record NZ_DATMVN010000255.1, on the reverse strand, counting down.
TGATCACCGCTCAGGAGTCCGGCGGCCAGCAGATCGCCGCTGTTGCGTGCCACCCATTCGACGGCGAACAGCCGCTCCAGCTCGCCCAGCCGGTCCCGGGCGGGGCCCTCGGGCAGCGTGGCGCGGGCCTCGGCGTACGCCTCTGCGGCCTGCCGGTGTGCGAAGGCCTCGACACCACGCAGGGCGGGGCCCGAGGCCGCGTTCCACCGCCCGAGGGCGTCGCTGTCGGGTGCCCGCAGGGCGCGGGCCCTGGCCCGGGTGAACCAGATGTCCTGGATCGAGGTGAGGAGCCGGCCGAGGAAGCACGGGTCGGCCAGGTCGCCGGGGGCCGGGCCCCGGTCCGGGGCGCTCTCGCTGCCGGGATCGGCGGCGAAGAGCATGTCGGCCGCCGCCTTGGCGTAGAGGGCGATGTTGTCGCCCTCGGCGGTGATGGCCCCCTCCACGCCCGTGACGAGTTCGGTCATGCCGTTGTTCTCCAGCAGCGCCTGCGCACCGCAGCGTTCACGGCTCTCGACGATCACCTCACGGGCCCGCCAGGTGATCCATGCCTTGGCGACGTCGACGAGTCTCCCCGCCTCCGTCCGGCCGTCCGCGTCCGTACAGGCTTCCCAGCGCTCCTGTGCCCTGCGGTACAGCAGGCTCATGGCGAAGACCGTGGCCATGGCCGAAGCGAGCGGCCCGTGGTGCGACCGGTGGGCGCTGACGGGCACGGGCGGCTTGCCCCGGGTCCCCGGGATCAGCCGGTGCCCGCCGTAGCGCACGGCGACCGCCAGGGTCGCGCGGGCCGAGCCCGCCGCACAGGCGCTCATGGAGATCCGGCCGGGGGTGACCCGCCCGAGCGAGGCCAGGAAGCGTCGCCGTCTGTCTCCGGGGCCTGTCCTGAACTCCCCTGTGCTGTCGCCCTCTTCGCCGGATCCCAGCAGGGCGTCCCGCGCGACGAAGACCCGGTCGAACGAGGTCAGGCAGTGGTCCACCGGGCTGCCCATCCGTGCGGGAAGCCGCCGTACCCGGATGCCCGGCAACGCCTGTACGTCGTCGGTGAGCGGCACCAGGAAGAGGCGCACCCCGTGGTCGGAACCGCCCGCCACCAGGCGTGCGGCGACCAGCCCGGACTTCGCTCCGCCCGCCGGGCTGGTGTTGGGCATGAATTTCTGCGCGCCCGCGTTCGGGGTGTGCAGGACGAATCCGTCCCGTTCCCGGTCGTACGTCGCGGTGGTCTCCATGGCGGACGCGTTGTTGCCGTGCGCCACCTCGGTGCACAGGAAGGTGCCGATGCGCCGCATCGTCAGGTAGTCGGACAGATCGCGGCGGGCGACGCAGTCGTGGTCGAGGAGACTGCCGAGGAAGAGGTTGTAGTGGATGCCCGCCACGGTGGTGAGCGCGGGGTCCACCGGGCCCAGCCAGGCGTGCAGGGCGGCCAGCGCCCGCGGGTCGGCGGCGAGGCGTGCTCCGCTGTCGAGGGATTGGTTGAGGATCCGCAACCGGTCGTAGGCGAGGTCCAGTCGCTCTTCGGGCGTTCCGCCGACAGGGCGGCGGAACGGTTCTGTGCTGATCAGCCGCTGCCAGAATCCGTGCTCGCGGCGGTGGTCCGGTCCGAGGAGGGCCTCGGTCAGCAGTTCGGTGGTGGACGGCGGGTCGGTGTCGGTAAGGGTCACGGTCATAACGAAATGAACGACCGGAGTAGGGGCTAGGACACCCTGGAGACGCTCAGCTCTCCGGGACCGGCGCGCTGGTCAGCGCCTCTTCCAGCTCCTCCTCGTCGCCGGGCCCGGCCGTGGCGGCCCGAGCGGGAACACCGCTGCCGTCCGTCAGGAGCCGCACCCCGGCGGCGGGAGCGGGAGCGGCCGGCGGAGCGGGGACGCTGCGCCTGGCCCACAGCAGCGTCCCGGCCGGCAGTGCCGTGGTCCCGGG
>NZ_DATMVN010000254.1:0-17048 GCF_035563135.1 Streptomyces sp. | reverse complement strand
GACGTGCTCGACGTGCTCGACGTGCTCGACGTGCTCGACGTGCTCCTCGTCCTTCTCGAACGTCGCTGTCGCGGAGGCACGGCTGGAATTCCCGGCGGCGTACCGTCCGTCCGGATCACCGACCTGACCGGTCATGGTGGGGGACCTCCTGTGTTCATCGGGTGGAGGAGTGCCGACGGCGCGGCACGATCGGACCGCTCCTCCTCGGGAGTCCGATGTCCGGCGACTTGCCGTGGCCGTGCTGGATGCGCTGCAACAGAGGGCCGGCCATGAGGGTGGTGATCACCGCCATGGCGACCATGACGCTGAACAGGCGGGTGTCCAGGACTCCGAGACCGAGACCGACATTCAGGATGATGAGCTCGGTCAGACCCCGGGTGTTCAACAGGATCCCGAGCGTCATCGACTCGCGCAGTGGCTCTCCCGTCAGCTTCGCCGCACCGGCGGCCCCGGCGAACTTGCCCACGCAGGCCACCACGACGACAGCGAGCAGCATCCACAGGCCCTGCACGCCGAGGTCTCCGAAGTGCACCGACAGGCCGGTGAGAGGTCGAAGCGGTACCCGACTCCGAACATGAACAGCACCAGACCGACTTGAGCCAGGACGTCGAGATAGGGGCGGGCGGACGGCGGGAACAGGACCTCGGTGAGGTTGCCCGGCAGCAGCCCGAGCAGGCTGGGTCCGAGAGCCAGGCCGGCCATGATCTCTCCCATGACGGCCGGCTGCCGGACCCGCGTGGCGAGTTCGGTGAAAACGAAGGCCACCGCGAGTATCAGAGCGATGTCCACCAGGACCGTGCCGATGACCGCCTGGGCGGGTTCGGCAGCAGCGACATCCATGGCACCCCCTTCTGAGGCATGTAGGTGCTGATCCGGGCCGGGAGAGCATCAGGCCGACAGGGACGAACCGCCCCGGTTGTGGTGGGTCCGGGCTTCAGTCCGTCTCGCCCGTGACGAGTGGCTGCGCGCCCTGTCCGCCCTGTGCGAGCGGCACGACCTGCTGCTCATCATCGACGACATCCAGATGGGCTGCGGGCGTACCGGTGCGTTCTTCTCCTTCGAGGAGGCCGGCATCCGGCCTGACATCGTCACGCTGTCCAAGTCCATCAGCGGCTACGGTCTGCCCCTGGCGCTGACCCTGTTCAAGCCTGAACTGGACATCTGGGAACCGGGTGAGCACAACGGTACTTTTCGCGGTAACAACCCTGCCTTCGTCACTGCTGCTGCCGCCCTGGAGGCCTACTGGGCTGACAGGCAGACGCAGAAGCACGTACAGGCGCGCCGAGCAGGTCGAGCGAGAACTGCGGAAGCTGTGCCGGGAGCACACGGATGCCGCGTTCCGAGGCCGTGGCCTCGTATGGGGTGTCGAATTCACGGACCCGGCGCGGGCGGCCGCCGTGTGCAGGAAGGCCTTCGAGTACGGGCTGTTGCTGGAGACGTCAGGGGCGGCGAGTCAGGTCGTCAAGCTGTTGCCCCCGCTGACCATCACCCGCGCCGAACTGGCGGAGGGGCTGAGCCTCCTCACCCGCGCCGTCGCCGAGACCGGCCGGACGGAGACGTAGCCCGGCCTCTGCCCGGCCCTGGTCACGCCGAGGTGCGTCAGGCGCTCCGGTGGACGCGCGCCGCCTCTTCCAGCGCCTGTATCCCCAGGTCGATGAGGGGATTGTGCCGACTGCCCCTGCGCACGCAGGTGAGGATCCGGCGCATCGGCATGTCCTTGCCCGCCACCGGGACCCGCACCACCGCCTCGCCCGCCGGGCCCTCGGCCAGACGCGGGACCAGTGAGACGCCCAGCCCGTTCCCGACCAGCGACCAGACCGCCGGCCAGTGGGTGGCGGCGTGCACGATCCGCGGCGAGAACCCGGCCGCCGCGCAGAGGATCCGCACCCGCTGTGCGTGGTCGCAGCTGCCGGGGGCGGCGACGATCCAGTCCTCGGCCGCCATGTCCTCCAACCGCACCGAGGCCGCCTGCGCCAGGGGGTGGGCGGCGGGCACCAGCATGATGTGCGGTTCCTCCAGCAGGTGGCTCTGCTCCAGGCGCGGGTCATCCGGGGACGGACCACCCTCGACGGGTTCCACGACCGCGAGATCCACCTCGCCCGCCACCAGCAGGTCCATGCTCTCCAACGAGTCGCATTCGCGCACCTGCACGCGGAGGTGGGGACGGCTGTGGCGCAGCTGCCCGGCCGCAGGGGCGATCAGGCCGCTGATCGCGGTGGTGAAACCCGCCATGCGCAGCGGTCCGGTCATGCCCGCCCGGTGGGACTCCAGTTCCGCCTGCGCCTCCTCCCACCGGGCCAGCAGGGCGTCGGCGTGGTCGAGGAGCAGGCTCCCGGCCGATGTCAGCCGAACGCGCCGGCCCTGTGGCTCCAGGAGCGGCACCTTGAGCTCGCGCGCGAGCTCACGCAGGTTGTGGGAAACCGCCGACGGCGTGAGATGCAGGGTCTCGGCAGCGGCGGTGACCGTACCCTGCTGGCGCACAACACGGAGCATGTGGAGCCGGCGCAGATCAATCATGCAATTATTTTGCACATACCTTCCGTGAAACATGCAATGGACCGCAACGGTCGTGCGGGGTCATCCTGCTGTCATGGACACCCACACGAGCACCGCCGTTTCCCGGCACGCCACCAGCGAGGGCGTCGTGGTCTGGAACCGCTGCGCCTGCGGCCGGCTCCAGATGTCCCTGGTTCCGTACGGTGTCGAGCGCGGAGGGCTCGTCGCCGGTGGACACCGTTCGGTGCCCCGGCCACGACCACTGAACGATGCGTCCGGTGCCGGCAGGGCCGCCTCGGAGCGGCGGACCGGTGCGGCCGAGACCTGAAGCCGCCCCCCTGGTGCCCGCATCCGACGCCCGACACGCTGCTGCGCAGGACGAAGGCGACATGACGTTCTCTTCCCGTATCTCTCGTCTCACGGCGGTCTGGATCTTCATCGGTCTGGTGCTCCTGGCCCTGAACCTGCGGGCGGCCATCACCGGTGTCCCACCGGTCCTGGGCGAGCTCCAGGACGCCTTCGGACTCACCGGCATCGAGGTCAGCGTGCTGGCCACCCTGCCGGAACTGTGCGTGGGCACCTTCTCCGCCCTGGCCCCGCTGCTCGCCCGCCGCTTCGGCATCACCGCCACCATCACCACCGCACTGCTGGTCCTGACCGCCGGACTCCTGCTGCGCGTGATCCCCGCCCAGGCAGCACTCTTCACCGGCACCGCACTGGCCGGAGCCGGCATGGCCACCGGCAACGTACTGGTCCCCGCGGTCATCAAACACGTCTTCCCCCACCGCGTGGGAGCACTCACCGGCCTGTCGATGATGCTCCTCTCGGTCGGCGGCGCCGCCGCCGCCGGCCTCGCCGTCCCCCTCGAACACACAGGCGGATGGCGCCTGGCCCTGGCCATATGGGCCATCCCCTCCCTCATCGCAGCCCTGGTATGGCTCCCCCTCGCCCTGCGCGACCGCAGGAAAACACCCCACCCCCCAACCCACCAGCACACCCACCCCACCACCCCCACAGGCGCCCGGGCAGACACCCGGGCGGGTGCCCGGCCCCGGGAGGGAACACTGCTGAGCTCCCCCCTGGCCTGGTGCGTCATGATCTTCATGGGCATGACATCACTGATGTTCTACACACTGACCTCCTGGCTCCCCGAAATGATGCAGGACCAAGGCGTCTCCCCCTCCACCGCCGGAACGATGAACTCCCTCATCATCATCATCGGCATCCCCCTCGGCTTCCTCGTCCCGGTCCTCACCGCCCGCCTCCACGACCAACGCCCCCTCGTCCTGGCCTCCGTCACCCTCACAGCCACCGGACTCATCGGCCTGCTCCTGGCCCCCCAGGCCGGCTGGCTCTGGACCACCGTCTTCGGCATCGCCACCGGCAGCGCCTTCCCCATCGCCCTCACCCTCCTCAACCTGCGCTCACCCGACGCCACCACCACCGCACGCCTCTCCGGCATGGCCCAGTGCGGCGGATACCTCCTCGCCGCCACCGGCCCCCTCACCTTCGGCATCCTGCACACCCTCACCCACACCTGGAAACCCTCCATCACCTTCCTCCTCCTCCTCGTCATCCCCGAACTCCTCTGCGGCCTGCACGCCGCACGCCCCGGCCACGTACACCCCACCCCCACCCCCCACACCCAACCCCCCACACCCACCACCACAACAACCACCACCACACACACGGACTGAAGCCCCAGGTGGCGGGCATAGCATCGGGCGGGGGAGCCGGTACGCAGGAGTGCCACCGCAAGACAAGGAGTGTGCGCCATGGGGTCCGCGGCAGACCGTGCGAAGAACCCTCGGGTCAGTGTGTGGCTGGACCGGCGGGCCCCGTCGCGGGTCCGTAAGGCCGACCAGCCGGCCGGGCTGGACCGGGACAGGATCACGGCTGCGAGCCTCCGGCTGCTGGACGCCGACGGCCTCGCGAAGTTCTCCATGCGGCGGCTCGCCGCCGATCTCGATGTCACGGCGATGTCCCTCTACTGGTACGTCGACACCAAGGACGATCTGCTGGAACTGGCCCTGGACGCGGTCTTCGGCGAGATTCCGGCCGCTCCGGAGGACGCCGACTGGCGCGACAGGCTGCGCGAACTGGCCCGCAGCTACCGGAAGATGCTGGTCCGTCACCCCTGGGTGTCCACGCTGATCGGCAGCTTCCTGAACATCGGGCCGCATTCGATGCTGTTCTCGTACGCCGTCCAGGACGTCATCAACGCCACCGGGCTGCCGCTGGCGAACCGGACGGGAGCGATGTCGGCCGTCTTCCAGTTCGTCTACGGATTCGGCACCATCGAGGGGCACTTCGTGCAACGCACGGTGACAGCCGGGCTCAGCCAGGACGAGTACTTCCGGCGGGCGATGGGCACGATCCGTGCGGATCCCGAGATCAAGCGGCTCATGCAGCCTTCGGAGAGCCTGATGGACGCGCGGGGCGGGGACACGGTGGAGGAGATGCGTGAGCGGGATTTCGTGTTCGCGCTGGACCTTCTGATCGCGGGCATCGAAGCGATGTGCGAGCGCGCGGCGCGCCACCCGTAGTACCCGTACGGGGAGTTCAGTAGCCGCGCCCGGTGTCCACGGCCAGCGCGGGCGTCCGCCCCTCGGCGACAGCCTCCCAGCAGGCCGCGAAGTCGCCGACGACGTCCTCGTCGGCCGTGATGCCGGCCGAGTGCGACGTGACCACCGTGCGCGGCAGCCGCCAGGCGCGGTCGGCGGGCGTGGCCGGCTCGTCCGGAAGCACGTCCAGCACGGCCCGGCGCACCGCGCCGCTGTGCAGCGCGGTTTCCAGTGCCGCCATGTCCACGGTCGCGCCCCGGCCCACGTTGATGAAGGACGCGCCCCGCATCGCGGCGAATCTGGCGCTGTCGAAGAAGCCCTCCGTGGCGCCGGTCAGGGGCAGGGTGGACACCACCCACCGGGCGTCCGCCAGCGCCGCGGTCTCCTCCGCCGAGCCGGCCGGCACCACCCGGTCGAAGCCCGCCGGGACGGCACGGGGAGTGCGGCTCACACCCACCGTACGCACGGAGCAGGCCCGCAGCAGGGCGGCGACCGCCGAACCGGTACGCCCGGTGCCGTGGACGACGGCGGTCTGCCCGGCGGCCGGTTCGGACGGGAGGCGGCGCCACTCCGACCGGGCGTGCTGTGCGGTGTGCTCCGGGACGGACTGGCACTCGGCGAGCACCCAGGCCAGCGTGTACTGGGCCATCCGCTCGCCCATCCGCCCCACGGTCCGCGTCAGCAGGGCCCCTTCGGGCCAGGTCCCGGCGGCGAGCAGGGCGTCGGTGCCGGCGTTGACGCTGTGGAACCACAGCAGCCGCGGGGTCCGCAGCGCTTCGGGCAGCGTGTCCCCGACGTACACGAAGGGGGCGCCGGGCCCGGTGGCGCACGCCTGCCCGGCCGGGCGGCCGGCGATCCGTTCCAGTTCACGGACCACGGCCGGGGCCACGGACGGGGAGGTCAGCAGGCGGGCCCGCGCGAGCGTACCCGGGCGGGGCGGTTTCACCGGCAGGTCAGCCGTCGCTCGCCAGGCGGGCGGGGAAGCCGCCGGTGGCGACCGGCCCCCAGCGCTCCGGAGTGATCCGGATGAGGGACTTCCCCTGCTTGACCATCGCCGCCCGGTACTCGTCCCAGTCCGGGTGCTCGCCGGAGATGGTGCGGAAGTACTCGACGAGCGGCTCGACCGAGTCCGGTGAGTCGATCACCTCGGCCGAGCCGTCGATCTGCACCCACGGGCCGTTCCAGTCGTCCGACAGGACGATCACGCTCACCCGCTCGTCCCGTCTGGCGTTACGGGTCTTGGCCCGTTCGGGGTAGGTCGAGACGACGATCCGCCCCGCGTCGTCGACGCCGCAGGTGAGCGGGGAGCCCTGGGGGCGGCCGTCGGACCGGGTGGTCAGCAGGATCGCCCGGTGCCTGGGCCGCACGAAGTCCAGGAGTTCCCCGAGTTCCACGGCGGTGTTGGTCGCGATATGGGTTGCCATGGGGACCACCCTAGGGTCTTTCCGCACGAGAGGCCCTGAGGTCCCGGGCCGGTCCTATCCCTGGACGGAGTCGCCCTGGACCGCCTGGATGTCGAGCTCCACGCGCAGGGTCGTGCCGATCGCGGAGATGCCCGCCTGCAGCACCTGGTTGTAGTTCATGGCGAAGTCCTCGCGGCGCAGCTCCGCCGAGGCGTGGAAGGCCGCCCGCACCCCGCCCCAGGGGTCGGGCCCGGTGCCCAGGTAGCTGAGGTCGAGGTCGACGTCGCGCGCGATGCCGTGCATCGTGAGCACGCCGTGCACCGTCCAGCGGTCGGGCCCTGCCGGGGTGAGCGCGCGGGAGCGGTAGACGATCTCCGGGAACGCCTCCACGTCCAGGAAGTCCGCCGAGCACAGGTGCTTGTCCCGCATGGCGTTGCCCGTGTCGATGCTGGCGGAGGCGATGGTGGCCTCCACCCGGGAGTGCTGGACGTTCTCCGCGATCTCGATGCGGCCGCCGAATTCGGTGAACCGGCCGTGCACGCTGGAGATCCCCAGGTGCTGTGCGACCGCGGCCACCGACGAGTGCACCGGGTCCAGCGACCAGGTGCCCGGGGGCGGCAGCTCGACACCGCCCTGCCGGGCCAGCACCACGGTCCCGGCCTCGGCCCGGCCGCTGGCCGTGACGAGCGCGGTGGACGCGGCAGGGGCGTAACCCACCGCTGTGACGATCACCGTGTACGCGCCGGCCGGCAGGAGGCCGTCGGTGCGGACGGACCCGTTCTCGTCGGCGGCGGCCCGGAGCACCTGGGTGCCCGTCATGTCGGTCACCGTCACGACGGCGTGCTGGACCGCCCAGCCGTCCCGGGTGCGTACCTGTGCGCGAAGTCCCATCCCGTGTTCTCTCCTTGCTCAAATCACTCGTGAAGCAGCGACTCAATGAGTCGGGCCCCGGGCGGGATCGGCAGGCCGTCCCCTGCCTGCCGTTCCCGCCACGGGGCCCATTTCCGCCGGCGGCCACAGCCTCTCCGCTCGAAGGGCTGTTCCACCAGGGGTCTTTGTGGATCTTTCCGTTCCTACTCGCCGGGGTGGGCGAGTTCGATGTCGTGGCCGTCGACCCCGCTGCCGCTCACGGTCAGCGAGCCGGCCACCGGCGGGTAGCCGGTCGCGACCACGGAGTACTCACCGGCGTCCAGGTCGGTGAAGGCGTACACGCCGTCCTCCCCGGTCGTCGACGTGGCGACCACGTTGCCGGCCGCGTCGATCAGGGTGACCCGGGCGTCGTTCAGCGGGACCCGGCCGGAGCCGGCCCGGACGACACCCTGCACCAGCGCACCGGACCGCAGGGCCACATCGACCCGGGTGACGCCCTGGCCGCCGACCTCCACCGGCAGGGCCAGCGGACGGAAGCCCGCGGCCGTGACGGCGACGGTCACCGGGCCGGGGACGAGTTCACCGAAGGTGAAGTCGCCCGCGTCGCCCGAGACGCCGGTGGCCAGCACATCGCCGCGCACATCGGTCACGACGACCATGGCGCCCCGGACCGGATTACTGCCCTCGGCGGTCCGCACGGTCCCGGAGAGACCGCTCGTGCCGGTGAGCAGGATGTCGTAGGCCAGCGGCTCGTCGCCGACGACCACGGTGGAGGCCTGCGGCTGGAAACCGTCGGCGGAGGCGATCAGGACGTAGCTGCCGGAGGCCGGAGCGTCCAGTACGTAACCGCCGTCGGCCTGGGCGACGGAGCGTCCCAGCTGCCGGCCGCCCAGCGAGATCAGTGTGACGGCGGCGCGGGCGACGGGTGCGCCTTCGGCGCCCCGCACCACACCGCGTACGGGCGTGCCCTGAATGGTGAACTCCTTCGTGGCAGGCGTCTCCTCCAGGGTGGCGGCCGGGGTGGCCCCGGCCGTTTCCTCGGCGGCCGGCGCGGTGCCGGTGGCGGCCTCGACGGACTGCGTGGTGGCGGCGGCCCCGGCGGGGGCGTTGTCGTCGCCCGCCCTCGTCTTCAGCGCGACCTCCTTGATGAACAGCGTCAGGATGAACGCGACCAGCGCGGCGGGCGCGGCGAACAGGAAGACGTCGGCGACACCGTGGCCGTAGGCGACCTCCATGACCGTACGGAACGGGGCGGGGAGCGCGTCCAGGTCGGGGATGCCCCCGCCGCCGGTTCCGCCGTGGCCCAGCGCCGCACCCTCGGGTCCGAGGTCGGCGAGGCCGTCCTTGACGTACTCGGCGACGCGGTTGCCCAGGACGGCGCCCAGCGCCGAGACGCCGATCGCACCACCGAGGGAACGGAAGAACGTCACGACGGAGCTGGCCGCGCCGAGGTCGGCGGGAGCCACCTGGTTCTGCGTGGCGAGGACCAGGTTCTGCATCATCATGCCGATGCCGAGACCCATGACGAGCATGTAGACCGCGATGTGCCAGTACTCGGTGTCGTACCGGATGGTGCCCAGCAGACCGAGGCCCGCGGTGAGCAGGAAACCGCCGCTGACCAGCCATGCCTTCCAGCGGCCCGTCTTGGTGATGATCTGGCCCGACACGGTCGAGGACAGGAAGAGGCCGGCGATCATCGGGATCGTCATGACGCCGGACATCGTCGGCGACTTGTCCCGCGCCAGCTGGAAGTACTGGCTGAAGAAGACGGTGCCCGCGAACATCCCGATACCGACGAACAGCGAGGCCGCGGAGGCCAGCGTGATGGTGCGGTTGCGGAAGAGGCGCAGCGGGATGATCGGCTCGCTGGCCTTCGACTCGACGAGCAGGAAGACCGCCGCGAGGACGACGGTGCCGCCGAGCATCGTCCAGGTCTGCCAGGAGATCCAGTCGTACTTGTCGCCCGCGAAGGTCACCCAGAGCAGCAGCAGCGAGACCGCGGCGCTGATGAAGAACGCGCCGGACCAGTCGACCTTGACCTCGCGCTTGACCACGGGGAGCTTCAGGGTCTTCTGGAGCACGATCAGGGCGATGACCGCGAACGGCACACCCACGTAGAAGCACCAGCGCCAGCCCAGCCAGCTGGTGTCGGTGATGACACCGCCGAGGAGCGGACCGCCCACCGTGGCGACGGCGAAGACCGCGCCGAGGTAACCGCTGTAGCGCCCGCGCTCGCGCGGGGAGATCATCGCGGCCATCACGATCTGGGCGAGGGCGGAGAGACCGCCGACGCCGATGCCCTGCACCACACGGCAGGCGATCAGCATGCCGCTGCTGGTCGAGAGACCGGCGACCACGGAGCCGCCCACGTAGATGATCAGGGCGATCTGGACCAGCAGCTTCTTGCTGAACAGGTCGGCGAGCTTGCCCCACAGCGGGGTGGTGGCGGTCATGGCCAGCAGCGTGGCCGTCACGACCCAGGTGTAGGCGCTCTGGCCGCCACCGAGGTCGGAAATGATCTCGGGCAGGGCGTTGGAGACGACCGTCGACGACAGAATCGCGACGAACATGCCGAGCAGCAGCCCGGTCAGCGCTTCCATGATCTGCCGGTGTGTCATCGGCGCGCCTGCCGGGGCTTCCGGAGCCCCGTGCTTGGCGTGGCCGCCCCGCACACCGGGTGGTGTGGTCGTAGCCATTGAATTCCTTGTCTTTGCTTCTGTTACACAGGTGTACGGGTGTGCGAATCGTCGGAGTGCCCGGTACGGCAGTCGCCGCTGTGCCTCCCGGGGGTACACCCACCGGTGCCGCGGCAGGCGAAGCTGTCGCGCAGCCGGGCCAGCAACGTGTTGAGCTGGCCGACTTCTTCGTCGGACCAGTCGATGAGGTTGTGGGCGAACATCTCGGTCGTCCGCCGGCTCAGCTCGTCGAGCAGCTCGTCGCCCGCGGGGGTCAGCCGCAGGATGCGGGACCGCTTGTCCGCCGGGTCGGGGAACCGCTCGATCCAGCCGTTCTCCACCGCGTGGGTCACATGGCGGCTGGTCACCGACATGTCCACGGCCAGCAGGTCGGCCAGCTGGGAGAGCCGCATCTCGCCGTACTTGGCCAGCAGCGTCAGCACGGCGGCCGAGCCACCGGGACACTCGGCGGGAAGGATGCGGGAGAGGCCTCGTTTGACGGCCCCGACGGCGCTGAGCTGCCGGGCCAGTTCTTGGTACTGGCTCCGTGCTGCCACTGACCCTCCAGGCGTCTCGCGAGGTCATCTTGTTGCTTAGGGCAACGATAGAAGCAGTTGGTTGCTACAGGCAAACGAAATGGGGCTTGCAGAAGTAAAGGAACCCAAAAGCCTGCGTAGCGGCCGGGTCAAGCGCGCAGCGCACGAGGGGTGGGCGGCGCCGACTGTGGTTCCCGACACACGTGCGGGCCCTCCGAGAGGGCTCGTGGAGGTGGCGCGGGCGCCCCGGGCGCACAGCTGAAGGGGCCGTGCGTGCGACGGAGGGGCATCGGCCCCCGCCGACCCGGGGGTTGGGCGCGGGACCTGCGTTCGCTAGGGTCCTGGGCCATGGCACACAACCCCCACGCCCCGCAGCCGGGCCCCGAGGGCACTCACGACCCGGCGGGCAGCACGCAGATGTTCCGCGCGTTCGTCGACGAGGGCGAGCCCCAGCGCAGGCAGCAGCCCGCGGCGACCTCCTCAGGCCCGAGGACCGGGGTGATCGCGGCCGTCGTCGCGGTCATCGTCGTCCTCGGCGCGGTCGCCTGGCTCGCGCTCGGCTGACCGTCCCTCCCGTCCCCGTCACGGCCGGCCCGCCGCCCCCTCCGGGGTCCCGGGCCTGCCGGGCGCCCGCCCGGGCGCGTACGCCGGTCTTCGGCACCCGCTCCCGCACCGTCCTTCGGTGCGGGAGCGTCCGCGTCGGCCTCCGGGCGGTGGACCCGGACACGGCGAGGCCGCCGGGGCGGCGGTCGTGCCGCGCCGGCGGCCGGTGAGCCGTCCGTACGGACCCGTCGGGGTCAGTCGGCGATGAGCCCCTCCCTCAGCTGGGTGAGCGTCCGGGTCAGCAGCCGGGAGACGTGCATCTGCGAGATGCCGACCTCCTCACCGATCTGCGACTGGGTCATGTTGGCGAAGAAGCGCAGCATGATGATCTGGCGCTCGCGCGGGGGGAGCTTGGCCAGCAGCGGCTTCAGGGACTCGCGGTACTCGACGCCTTCCAGTGCCGCGTCCTCGTACCCCAGGCGGTCCGCCAGCGAGCCCTCGCCGCCGTCGTCCTCGGGGGAGGGCGAGTCCAGCGAGGAGGCCGTGTAGGCGTTGCCCACGGCCAGGCCGTCGACCACGTCCTCCTCGGACACCCCGAGCGCCTTGGCCAGCTCCGGCACCGTCGGTGAGCGGTCGAGCTTCTGGGCGAGCTCGTCGCTGGTCTTGGTGAGGGCGAGCCGCAGCTCCTGGAGCCGGCGCGGCACCCGCACCGACCACGAGGTGTCGCGGAAGAAGCGCTTGATCTCCCCCACGACGGTCGGCATCGCGAACGTGGGGAATTCCACGCCCCGTTCGCAGTCGAACCGGTCGATCGCCTTGATCAGGCCGATCGTCCCCACCTGGACGATGTCCTCCATGGGTTCGTTGCGGCTCCGGAACCGTGCCGCCGCGTACCGCACGAGCGGGAGGTTGAGCTCGATCAGTGTGTCCCGCACATAGGCCCGCTCAGGGCTGTCCGTTCCGTCGGGGCCCGAGGAGGGACCCAGTGCGGCGAGCCGCAGGAACAGGGAGCGGGACAGGGTGCGGGTGTCGATGGCTTCCGGCGAGCTGGTGAGCACGGCGGGTGCCGGCACGCTCTTCGTGAGCGTGAGCACCTTCGAGCTGCCCTGTTCTGCGGACATGCCACCCCCTTGAGGTCGCGGACGGTCGCGGTGACCACGACCATCGGAGGAACGCAGCCTCCACCTGAATACCGGAGGTGGGGCTGCGGCAAACGCGGTTCCAGCAGAATGTCACATGTCGGCAACACGCTGTAGTGACATGTCGACAAGTAAGCGCTGGAAGTGCGCAGGAAACAGGGGGTGCGGGGCTTTTGCGCCCTCGGATCCGGCTCTTTCGGGGTCTACCCGTTCCGGTTACGCCTCGATCCTGTTTGCTGATCGCAATCGGGCGAAACTTCTGGCCAGGAGCCTTGACACATGCATCTGGGACACGCCCAGTTCGGCGCTGATCTGTGACTGCGTCAGGTTGTTGTAGTAGCGCAGCAGCAGGATCCGCTGCTCGCGCTCGGGCAGCTGTACGAGCAGGTGCCGCACCAGGTCGCGGTGCTCGACCCCGGCCAGCGCCGGGTCCTCGTAGCCGAGCCGGTCCAGGAGCCCGGGCAGCCCGTCACCTTCCTGGGCCGCCTCCAGTGAGGTCGCGTGGTAGGAGCGGCCCGCCTCGATGCAGGCGAGGACCTCGTCCTCGGAGATCTTCAGCCGCTCGGCGATCTCGGCGGTGGTCGGTGAACGTCCGTGAGCGGTCGTCAGGTCCTCCGTCGCGCCCGTGACCTGGACCCACAGCTCATGGAGGCGCCGCGGCACGTGCACGGTCCGTACGTTGTCGCGGAAGTAGCGCTTGATCTCTCCGACCACGGTGGGCATGGCGAACGTGGGGAACTGGACGCCGCGTTCCGGATCGAAGCGGTCGATGGCGTTGATCAGGCCGATGGTGCCGACCTGGACGACGTCCTCCATCGGCTCGTTACGGCTGCGGAAGCGGGCCGCCGCGTACCGTACGAGCGGCAGGTTCGCCTCGATCAGCGCCGTGCGCACCCTGTGGTGCTCCGGGGTACCGGGTTCGAGGCCCTTGAGCCGCCCGAACAGCACCTGGGTCAGCGCCCTGGTGTCCGCGCCCCGGGTCCTGGCGGGTGTGGCGGGGTCGGGGGTCTCGGTCTGGATGTCGTCCGTCTGGACGTTCTGGGGCGGGACTTGAGGCGCTGTACTGGCCGGCACGGTGACGCCACCCCTTTGCGGTCAACTGCGGTCAACTCATCCGTCAAAAGCGGTCATAGCATCACAAGACATGTCCACTATGTGCAAGCACCGCATGGGGTCGTGTTGAGGGTGCTCTGGTTTAAACCTATCGAAAAGCCCCTCCCTTATAGGGGAGGGGCTGACGGGGCCGGATGTGCGAAGGGGTCAGAAGGGGTAGTCGGCGATCACCCAAGTGGCGAACTCGCGCCACTGGCCGGCCGCCGCCCGGTGCTCGGGGTGCTCGATGTACCGCTTGAGCGCGTCCTCGTCGGCGACCGCGGCGTTGATGGCGAAGTCGTAGGCGATCGGCCGGTCGGTGATGTTCCAGGCGCACTCCCAGAACTCCAGCTCAGGGATCTTCCCGCCGAGTTCCCGGAAGGCCTCCGCGCCTGCGACGACCCGCGGATCGTCCCGCTCGACGCCGTCGTCCAGCTTGAAAAGGACCAGGTGGCGGATCATGGTGGTTCTCCTACTTCACGAGCTCGGACATGAAGTCTCCGACGCCCTGCGCGGCGCTCGAAACACCTTCGAACCCTATTTGAACGAGATCGGCGCTCCGCTCGGGCGAGGTGATGATCGTGTACAGCACGAAGACCACAATCATGTAGAGCGCGATCTTCCTCGCTTGCACCACAGCCCCGCCCCTCCCCTTCGATCACCTGTGCAGTCGGGTGATTCTAGCCGCACGCACGGCCGTGTCCGCTGGCCGTTTCCGATCACTGATGAGGCTTTTAGGGCCGAAGGACCCGGCGATTCGGGCCCTTTGCCGACGGGCGCGGCTTACGTCAGGGTGGAGTATGGGTGGTGGCCCGCCGCACCCGCAGGAATGCGCGGGCCGAGGAACGGGACCTCCACGTGGCCCCCGCCGCGTGACTTCCCCCGACCGCGGCGAGGCCTACGGTCCCCGTTCTCATAGGGGGAAGCGGCTTGTCCCCCCGATGCCGCTTCCCCCGACCTGACGCCCGAAGGGCCCGGCGCACCGCGCCGGGCCCTTCGTGCATGCGTCCGTGCGGGTCAGTCCTTCTTCAGACCGACCGTGCCGGGGGCCGCGTCCCGGCCGCCGGAGTCCTCACCGTTCCGGGGGGCCGGGGCGGTGGCGGCGGTGGCCACGGCGGCGTCCTCGGCGGCGAGGCGTTCCATGCCGCTCGTCGTCTGGAGGGGCTTCTCCTTGATGAAGAACACCGCGAGAAGAGCCAGGAAGGCGAACGGGGTGGCGATGAGGAAGAGGTCGCCGGTCGCGACGCCGTAGGCGTGCTCGACGATGTTCTTCATCGGCTCGGGCAGCTTCGTCATGTCGGGCACGGCGCTGCTGTGTCCGCCGCCGGTCACCGGGATGCCGCTCTCGGAGAGGCCCTTGGCCATCTCGCTGGCCACCCGGTTGGCGAGGATCGCGCCGAGCACACTGGTGCCGATGGTGCCGCCGAGGCTGCGGAAGAAGGACAGCACGGAGGTCGCGGCGCCCAGTTCGTGCGCGGGCACGTCGTTCTGCGCGGCCAGCACGAGGTTCTGCATCAGCATGCCGACGCCGATTCCCATGAGCGCCATGTAGAGGCTGAGCAGACCGAAGTGCGTGTCGGCGTCGATGGTCGAGAGCAGTCCGAGGCCGGCCGTCATGATGACGGCGCCCGAGACGAGGTAGATCTTCCACTTGCCGGTCGACGAGATGAGCTGTCCGGCGACGGTCGAGGACACCAGCAGACCGCCGATCATCGGGAGGCTCATGAGCCCCGCGACGGTCGGGGACTTGCCCAGCGAGATCTGGAAGTACTGGGAAAGGAACACGGTCCCGGCGAACATCGCGATACCGACGAGGAAGCTCGCCAGGGTCGTGAGCGACACCGTGCGGTTGCGGAAGATGTCCAGCGGAATGATCGGCTCGGCGGCCCTGGACTCGACGAAGACCGCCGCCGCCAGAAGCACCACGCCGGTGGCCACCAGCGCGGCCGTCTGCCAGGAAGCCCAGTCGAAGCTGTTGCCCGCGAGGGAGGTCCAGATCAGCAGCGCGCAGACGCCGCCCACGATCAGGAAGGCGCCCAGCCAGTCGATCTTGACCTCACGGCGCACGGTCGGCAGTTTCAGGGTGCGCTGGAGCAGCACGATCCCGGCCAGCGCGAACGGCACACCGATGAAGAAGCACCAGCGCCAGCCGAGCCACGAGGTGTCCACGAGGACACCGCCGATCAGCGGACCGGCGACGGTGCCCACGGCGAAGACCGCGCCGAAGATGCCCGCGTACTTGCCGAGCCGGCGCGGCGGAATGACGGCCGCCATCACGATCTGGGCCAGCGCCGTCAGGCCACCGGCACCGATGCCCTGGATGACACGGCTGATGATCAGGGTCACGACGTCCTGGGAGAAGCCGGCCACCAGGGAACCGACCACGAACAGGGCGAGCGAGAGCTGGAGCAGCAGCTTCTGGTTGAACAGGTCGGCGAGCTTGCCCCACAGCGGCACGGTGGCCGTCATGGCGAGCAGCTCGGAGGTCACGACCCAGGTGTACGAGGACTGGCTCGCCCCGAGGTCGGCGATGATCCGCGGCAGGGCGTTGGCGACGACCGTACCCGCGAGGATGGCGACGAACATGCCCGCCATCAGCCCGGACATCGCCTGGAGTATCTGCTTGTTGGTCATGGAGGTGGGCGCCTGTTCGGGCGCCTCGGTTGCGGTCACGGAGTCCTTCTTAGGTACTGGAGCAGAACAGGACGGGTGGGTGGGTGGAGCGGTCTTCCGGTGGCGCGCGGGGCTATGCCGGCGGCCGCGGGAGGCCTTGTGCCAGTTGGGCGAAGACCTCCTGGAAGACGTCCGCGAGTGCGGTCTCGCCGGTGTGGTCGCACCAGTGCTCGACGGCGACCCGCGCCGCGGTCTGGGAGACGGCGGCGAGGAGCCGGGGAAAGGTACCGGCGTCGGACGGCCTCTCCGCGTCGGGCCGGGTGGAGTCGAGCCAGTCGGTGATGGCGGCGGCCAGGGCCCGTTCCTCCGCCACATGTGCCTTCAGCCCGCGGTGGATGAGGTGCGGTGAACGTTGGAGCACCTTGGACTGGAGGGCCCAGAGCTCCTGTCGGCCCTCGAATCCGTCGAGCTCGGCGACCAGGGCGTCGCGTACGACTTCGAGCGGTGGCCGGCCGGCGGGGGCGCGGCGCACGGACTCCCTGATCCGTTCGCCCACCTCCTCGTCGACCAGGACGAACGCGTCGTCGTGGCTGGGGAAGTAGTTGAAGAACGTTCGGGGCGAGACGCCGGCAGCTTCGCTGATGGCCTCGACGGTGACGTGCTCGACCCCGTGCTCGGCGGCGAGCCGGACCGCCGCCTCCGCGATGGCCCTGCGGGTGGCCTGCTTCTTGCGCTCCCGCAGCCCGGGTCCGGGTGTTGTCGTCTTCGCCACGACGTGCATAGTAGGCAAAGATGCACAACCTGCAAAATTATCACCCATCAACTCCACGGGCCCCGGAGCCCGGCCGGGAACGCGGAGAAGGGGCAGACCCGTTCGGGCCTGGCTTTCATCCGTCCGCGGTGGCGGAGGGAGGTGAACCCGCTCATGTGACCGGCTCCCCCGGGGACTTCTCCTGGGAGGGGGGCGTACCACTCCGTTCTGATCCTGCGAGGTCCTGTCCGACCGGCCTCCGGCGGTGCCCGTGCGGCATGTGCCGCACGGGTGGTGACGAACTGTCCGGCCGGCCGCCCCTCCCGCCGGACCGGTCCCCCGCCCGGGGCGCGCTGCCCCCGCTCT
>NZ_DATMVN010000253.1:0-10241 GCF_035563135.1 Streptomyces sp. | reverse complement strand
GCCGGCCGAGGCCGACGAGCGCATCCGCGAGGCACCGGCCGGGCCACCGGAGGGACCCCCGCTGGAACTCCGGCCGTTCGGCACCGACGCGGTCGTGGAGGAGTGGCGCGGCGGGCGGGGCGGGCGTCGAGAGCCGTGCGGGGCCCGCGCGCGGAGTGCGTCATACTCACCTCATGAGAGCGAGCGCCACGGAACGGCATGGCGCGGTCCGGATCAGGCGAGCCGTCGCGCGGGACGCCAAGCGGCTCACCCGCCTGGTCACCTCGTCACGTGCGTACGAGGGTCCCTACGCGCCCATGGTCGCGGGATACAAGGTGGGACCGGACTACATCGAAGCGCACGCCGTCCACGTGGCGGTGGACGACGGCGGCCGGCTTCTCGGTTTCTACGCGCTGGTCCTGTCCCCGCCGGAGCTCGACCTGATGTTCGTCGCCGACGACGCCCAGGGGCGGGGGATCGGACGGCTCCTCATCGGCCACCTGCGTGAGGAGGCGCGCCGGGCCGGCCTGGCTGCCGTACGCGTGGTCGCGCACCCTCCCGCCGAGGGCTTCTACCGCAGTGTGGGTGCCGAACGCACCGGCACCGTGGCGGCCCGCCCGCCCGCGGTGATGTGGGACCGGCCCGATCTGGAACTCACGACCGACGGCGGCCCCTGAGCCGGGCGGCCTGGCCGTGATCACTGATCACGGCCAGGCCGCCCGTATGCCCTCCGGGACGGGCGCTGCTACGACCAGCCCCCGTACGGACGCGTGATGAGTTCCATCCCGTGGCCGCTGGGATCGGGGAAGTACACCCCGCGTCCGCCGTCGTTGTGGTTGATCTCGCCGGGGTGTTTCCGGTGAGGATCGGCGTAGTAGGTGATCCCCTGCGCCTCGATGCGCCCGAAGGCGGTGTCGAATTCTGTCTCCGAGATGAGGAACGCGTAGTGCTGCACGGTGATCGATGCGGCGGGAACGGTCGCGAAGTCCAGCGTGACGCCGTTGGCGAGGACCACCGGGATGAAGGGGCCCCATTCGGTCCCGACGGTGAGATCCAGGATGTGCGCCAGGAATTCGGCCGACTCGCGGTTGTCCCGGCTGTGAACGATGGTGTGATTCAACTCGACTGACACTGTGGAATGCCTCCAGCGGGCATCTCACGGGCCACCTCCACGCCTCACCCGGCCGGTGACCGACGCGCGATGCCGTGCAACGATCTTAAGGGCATGGCCACGGCCGGTCGAGGCCTTCCCCTCATCCGGGAGCCGGTTCGCGGTCCACGCCGTTCGCCGTCGGGTGGTGGACCCCCCTGCCGCTGCCACCATGGAAGATCGGGGATTCACCACGGCTTCGCGGGGCACCAGTACCACCTCTACGACGTGGGGGAGGCATCCATGGGACAGATACCGGCGGGCAGTGAGGGAAGCGGGAGAGATGAAGCGGGGAGGAACCCGCACAGCGGACGGCGGGAGACCGAGGGGGAGCGGGCGGACCGGCAGTGGGGTGAGCTGCTCCAGGAACTGCGGGTGGCACAGACCGGCGTCCAGATCCTGTTCGGTTTCCTGCTCGCGGTGGTCTTCCAGCCCCGCTTCAGCGATCTCTCCACCGTCGACCGGAACATCTACGTCGTGACCGTCATGCTGGGGTCGGCGACGGCTGCCGCGCTGATAGGGCCCGTGTCGTACCACCGGCTGCTCACCGGCCGCCGGATGAAGCCGCAGACGGTCATCTGGGCCTCACGTCTGATGAAGCTGGGACTCGGCCTGCTCTTCGGCACGATGTGCAGCACGCTGCTGCTCATCCTGCGGGTGGCGCTGCACAACGTGGTGGCCCTCTGGCTGGTGGGCGGTATGGCCCTGTGGTTCCTGGTCTGCTGGTTCGTGTTCCCGCTGTGGGCCATCGCGCGGGACAACGGCCGACGGCCGGACGAAGGGGAAGAGGACCCGGACGCCGGCGCGCGTCCCTGACCCGTGGTCCTCGCCCCGCGCTGACCCGCCGGTGTCCCCGCCCCGTCAGTCCTCGTCCTCGTCCGCCGGGCTGCGTACGTCCGTCACGGTGAAGAGCCCGCCGTCGGGGTCCCGCAGCGTGGCCTCGCTGCCGTGCTGCACGCCGCGGTGCTCCATGAGGGCCCCTCCGTTGCGCTCGGCGGCGAGGACCGTGGTGTCCACGTCGGCCACGGGGAACTGCACCTGCCAGTGGGGGCGCACCTGGGGATCGGGGGCGGCCTCCACCGCACCGGAGCTGATCCGCGCCAGTGGGCGTCCGTTGCAGCGTACGAGCACTTCTTCCTTCACGTACGCCACCTCGCAGCCGCCAGGTTCCCCGCTCGCCCAGCCCAGGACCTCGCCGTAGAAGATCGCGGCGTCGAAGGCGTCCCTGGTGCGGAGCCGGAGCCAGGCGTGCGCGCGGTTCCCGGAAGGGGCGAGCCCGGCCGCACGGCCCGTCCACTCCCACACGCCGAAGGACGCGCCGTCCCGGTCGGCTGCCAGGACGGCGCGTCCCTGCCCGACCGTCAGCGGGCCCACGGCAACGGTTCCACTGCGTTCGCGGATGCGGGCCGAGACGACATCGGCGTTCCGGACGGAGAAATAGGGCATCCACGCCACGCCCACCTGGTAGGCCGACGCGACCGCGCCGATGCCGGCCACCGGCACTCCGTCGGAGCGCGCCATCAGGAAGTCCCTGCCCAGCGGTCCGCGGCGGAACGTCCATCCGAGAACGGCGCTGTAGAAGCGCCGGGCGTCCTCCAGGTCACGGGTCACCAGATGGACCCAGCACGGAGCACTCACCCCGCTCAGCACCGCCGGTTCCGGCACGGTCCGCGGATCGCTAGGAGTCATGGTCCCACTGCCTTATCGGTTCTGCGGCATGACTTCTTCGGTGCCGCGCGGCCAGGACCAGCCTCATCCGCCTCGGCTGCTCCCGCAACACACGGCGGCCGCGATCACACCCCGCCCCGGGGCGGGGCGTTGGTGATGTCGAGGAACACGTGCTCGGCTTCCGGCCAGCTCCGGGCGATCGACCGCTTGATCCGGACGGCGACCCGTTCGACCTCCTCGCTGTCGATGCCGGGCGCCAGATCTATCCTGGCCGCCACCAGCACCGAGTCGAGACCGAGGCCCATGGTGAACAGGGCCGCGACGTTGTCGATCTCGGCCTGGGACGTGAGGAAGTCCTCCACACCCCGGCGCAGGCCGAGGTCGGCGGACTCCCCGATCAGCCGGTCACGGGCGTCCTTGCCGAGCCGGAAGGCGACGTGGACCAGCAGCAGGCCGATTCCCACAGAGGCCGACGCCTCCCACACGACGTCCCCTGTGACCAGGTGCAGCACCATGCCCGCCATGGCCAGCAGCACGCCCAGCACGGCCGTGCTGTCCTCCGCGATCACCGTCCTCAACGCCGGGTCCCGGGCGGCGCCCTTCTCCCCGCGGAGCTGGACCAGTGCGCGGACGAGCGAGCCGCCCTCCGCGACCAGGGCGACCGCGAGGACGATCAGGCCCACCGTGTAGCCGTCGGGTGATTCCTGTTCGTCGCGGCCCAGTGCCTCCAGTCCCTGGAAGAACGAGAAGCAGCCTCCCACGACGAAGATTCCGACGGCCGCGAGGAGCGA
The DNA here is from genome assembly GCF_035563135.1 of Streptomyces sp. Lineage (GTDB taxonomy): Bacteria > Actinomycetota > Actinomycetes > Streptomycetales > Streptomycetaceae > Streptomyces. The sequence goes on along the minus strand of NZ_DATMVN010000253.1, from coordinate 6,653 downwards.
CCAGAAGTAGCGTTCCTTGCCGTACCCGAAGGGGTGGCGGGCGTCAGGAGGGCGGCGGCTGCGCTTGAGCGCGGCCAGCAGGAAGACCTCGTTGACGCTGTCCGCCACGGAGTGCGCGGCTTCGGACAGGAGGGCGGGGGAGCCCGAGAGGAGACCCCCCACCCCCTTGGCCACCGCGATGACGAGGTTGGCTGCGAGCGCCACCAGAACGGTGACGCGGGTCTTGCGGTCCGACTCCGGCTGGTTCATGTGCCCCCCTGGTCCCCTCTTCCTGTTGCACCGATCGGCCGGTGAGAACTGCCGGGCCCACGCACAGGCGTCCGGACCCGTTCCATGACGGGTCCGGACGCCTGCGCATCGCCGGCCGGTGGCCGGTGCGATCGTCTGTCAGTCACGCCGGCGCTCGTCCTCCGGCGGGATCACCTCGTTACCGCGGTCGCTGAGCTCGTACGGCGAGAGGGCGCGGCCGTCCTCGGGGAAGTGGTCCGACCCGTGCGGCCCGGTCTCCTGGATCTCCGTCCGGTGCTCCGGACGCGATGGCTGTTCCTCGGGGCGCGGTGGCCGTGATTCCTTGTCGCGGCGCCTCATGCCGAGCCAGAAGCCCCCGATCAGCAGAAGCACCACGAACAGGCCGACGATGCCGATGATCACGCCGACTGCTCCCGGTCCGTCGGCGCCGCCGGTGCTGGCGAGCGATTCCCATGCTCCGTTTGTTACGTCCATGCTTGGCGCATACCCCGGGGAATCGATCACAGACAGCCATTGACATGAATTCATGTTTTATGGCGATGTCACGGTAAATGTGTTTCACATGGTTCAAATCGGCTACACGATGATGACCGAGCAGGCAGGCCCCCGCGCCCTCGTCGAGGACGTGGTCGCGGCGGAGGACGCCGGCTTCGACTTCTCCGTCACCTCTGACCACTACTTCCCCTGGTTGGCTTCCCAGGGACACGCCCCCTATGCGTGGTCGGTTCTGGGAGCCGCCGCGCAGGCCACGTCCAGGATCCCCCTGATGACGTACGTGACCTGCCCGACCACCCGCTACCACCCGGCAGTGGTCGCGCAGAAGGCGGCGACCCTCCAGTTGCTCGCCGAGGGCCGTTTCCGGCTCGGCCTCGGTTCGGGCGAGAACCTCAACGAGCACGTCGTCGGGGCGGGCTGGCCCGCGGCCCATGTCCGGCTGGAGATGCTCGAGGAGGCCGTACAGATCATCCGCGCCCTCTTCGAGGGCGACCACGTGAGCCACCACGGCGCCCACTTCGACGTGGAGAACGCCAAGCTGTGGGATCTGCCCGAACGGCGTGTCCCCATCGGCATCGCCGTCTCGGGGGAGAGGTCCTGCGAACTCGCCGGAACGCTGGGCGACCTGGTCATCGCGACCGAACCCAGGAGCGAGCTGCTGAGCGCGTTCGACCGGCACGGCGGGGCCGGGAAACCCCGCGTGGGGCAGGTGCCCGTCTGCTACGACCCCGACCGGGACGCCGCGATCGCCCGCGCCCACGACCAGTTCCGCTGGTCGCTCGGCGGCTGGAAGGTCAACTCCGAGCTGCCGGGCCCCTCCGCGTTCGACCAGGGGACCCGGTTCGTCCGCCCGGAGGACATCGCCGGGTCCATCCCGTGCGGCTCGGACGTCGACGCGTTCGTCGAGGCCGTACGGCCCTACGCCGAAGCAGGCTTCACCGAGGTCGCCCTCGTCCAGATCGGCGGCGCCCAGCAGCGGCCCTTCATCGACTGGGCGCGGAGCACGCTGCTGCCGGCACTGCGCGAACTGTAGGCGGGAGCCGGGACACGGAGCGGGCAGCCCCGGCGGAGCGGAGAACCCCGGCGGAGCGGGAAGCCCACGTTTCCCCGCCGCACACCGGGTACGAGATCTTCCGCGGCCCCGCGCCCGTCCGAGCTGTCCCTCGTGTCGCCGACACGCAGCCGTGGGGTGAGCCTGGAGTAAGTCCCCGGACCGCTGGAGGAAACACGATGGGAGCAGGCAATCCGCTCGGCCGCTGGCCCGTCTACCGGCAGCTGACCGGCGGTGACCCTCTGGGCAGAGGGCGGGCCGTGGTGTCGCGGAAGACGGAGCAGGGCCGGCCCCGGACGGCCACGGCCGACCGCGTGGTCAAGTCCGTCTGTCCGTACTGCGCCGTCGGCTGCGGCCAGCAGGTGTACGTCAAGGACGACCGGGTCGTCCAGATCGAGGGCGACCCGGACTCCCCGGTCAGCCGGGGCAGGCTGTGCCCCAAAGGGTCCGCGACGCTCCAGCTCACCACCGGCTCGGCCCGCCGCCACCAGGTGCTGTACCGGCGCCCGTACGCCACCGACTGGGAGCCGCTCGACCTGGAGATGGCGATGGACATGGTCGCGGACCGCGTCGTGGAGACCCGGCGCAGCACCTGGCAGTGGGAGCACGAAGGGCTCCGTACGGCACGCACCATGGGTATCGCCAGCCTCGGCGGCGCCACCCTGGACAACGAGGAGAACTACCTGATCAAGAAGTTGTTCACCGGACTCGGCATCGTGCAGGTGGAGAACCAGGCACGGGTCTGCCACAGCTCCACCGTGGCCGGCCTCGGCACCTCCTTCGGCCGGGGCGGAGCCACCACCTTCATGCAGGACCTCCAGCACTCGGACTGCATCGTCATCCAGGGATCGAACTTCGCCGAGGCCCACCCGGTCGGCTTCCAGTGGGTGATGGAGGCGAAGGAGCGCGGTGCCCGGATCATCCATGTGGACCCGCGCTTCACCCGCACGAGCGCACTGTCCGACCTTTTCGTTCCCATCCGGGCAGGGAGCGACATCGCGTTCCTCGGCGGCATCATCAACCACGTCCTCACCGAGGAGAAGGACTTCCGGGAGTACGTCCTCAACTACACCAACGCGGCCACGCTGGTCAGCGACGACTTCAGGGACACCGAGGACCTCGGCGGTGTCTTCTCCGGCCTCGACGAGGAGCGCCGCCACTACGACGCCGAGACCTGGCAGTACCGCGGCGCCGAGGTCCAGGCCCCCTCCGGAGACGCCGACGAGCAGTACGGACGCCGGACCGAGGACGCCGAGGACCACGAGCGCATCCACGAGGCGGCCGAATCCGAGACCCACGGGTCCGGCGGCCCGCAGGCCGAGCCGTGGCCCCCGCGCGACGAGACCCTGCGCCACCCCCGGTGCGTCTACCAGATCCTCAAGCGCCACTACGCCCGCTACACCCCCGAGACGGTCGAGAAGATCTGCGGGATCAAACGCGAGGTGTTCCTGGAGGTCTGCGACGCCCTGACCTCCAACTCAGGGCCCGACCGCACCAGCGCATTCGCCTATGCGGTGGGGTGGACCCAGCACTCCACCGGTTCCCAGTGCATCCGCGCCGCGAGCATCCTCCAGCTGCTGCTCGGCAACATCGGGAGGCCCGGCGGCGGCATCCAGGCACTGCGCGGCCACGCCTCCATCCAGGGCTCCAGCGACATCCCGACCCTCTTCAACCTGCTGCCGGGCTATCTCCCGATGCCGCATGCCCACGCCCACGAGGACCTGGACGCCTTCATCCGGGCGAGCCGCACGGAGAAGGGCTTCTGGGGCGACATGCGGGCCTACTTCGTCAGCCTGCTCAAGGCCTACTACGGGGACGCGGCGACGGCCGGGAACGACTTCTGCTTCGACCACCTGCCGCGCCTCACCGGTTCGCACGGTACCTACGAGACGGTCATGGCCCAGCTCGACGGTGAGTGCAAGGGCTATTTCCTGATGGGTGAGAACCCGGCCGTCGGCTCCGCCAACGCGCGGCTCCAGCGGCTCGGCATGGCCCGGCTCGAATGGCTGGTGGTGCGCGACTTCTCGCTCATCGAGTCCGCGACCTGGTGGAAGGACGGTCCGGAGACCGAGACCGGCGAGATGAGGACCGAGGACATCGGCACCGAGGTCTTCTTCTTCCCGGCGGCGTCGCACACCGAGAAGTCCGGATCCTTCACCAACACCAACCGGTGGCTGCAGTGGCACCACGCGGCGGTCGAACCGGACGGGGACGCACGCAGTGACCTCTGGTTCGCCTACCACCTGGGCCGCCGCATCAAGGAGCGGCTCGCGGCGTCCGGCGACCCGATGGACCGGGCCCCGCAGGACCTCACCTGGGACTACCCCGTGGAGGGGCCGCTGAGGGAGCCCGTCGCGGCCTCGGTCCTGGCGGAGATCAACGGCCACGGCCCCGACGGCGCGCCGCTCGCCGCCTACACCGAGCTGAAGGACGACGGCTCCACCCGGTGCGGGTGCTGGATCTACTGCGGTGTGTACGCGGACGGCGTCAACCGGGCCGCCCGCCGCAAGCCGCACACCGAGCAGGACTGGGTCGCCGCCGAATGGGGCTGGGCCTGGCCCGCCAACCGCCGCATCCTCTACAACCGGGCCTCCGCGGCGCCGGACGGAACGCCCTGGAGCACCCGCAAGGCGTACATCTGGTGGGACGCGGCGGAACGGAGGTGGACGGGCCACGACGTCCCGGACTTCGTGCCCGACCGCGCACCCGGCTACGAGCCGCCACCGGACGCCACCGGCCCCGACGCGCTGCGCGGGGACGACCCGTTCATCATGCAGGCCGACGGCAAGGGCTGGCTCTACGCCCCGGCCGGCCTCGAGGACGGCCCGCTGCCCACGCACTACGAGCCGCAGGACTCGCCGTTCGGGAACGCGCTGTACCCCGCACGCTCCCGCTCGCCGGTGCGGCTGCTGCACCGGCGTGAGGGCAACCGCTACCACCCGAGCGACGGCGATCCGGGTGCGGACGTCTACCCGTACGTGGTCACCACGCACCGGCTCACCGAGCACTTCACGGCGGGCGGGATGAGCCGCTGGTCGCCGTATCTGTCCGAACTGCAGCCCGAGTTCTTCTGCGAGGTGTCGCCGCAGCTCGCGGCCGAACGCGGACTGGAACACGGCGGCTGGGCCACGATCGTCACGGCCCGCAACGCCGTGGAGGCCCGTGTGATGGTGACCGGCCGGATCACCCCGCTCACCGTGCACGGACGGACCGTGCACCAGATCGGGCTGCCCTTCCACTGGGGCCCCAACGGCATCGCCACCGGCGACGCCGCCAACGAACTGGTCGCGATCGCGCTCGATCCCAACGGCCTGATCCAGGAGGACAAGGCGCTCACCGCCGACATCCGTCCCGGACGCCGGCCCAGGGGGCCGGCCCTGCCGGAGATGGTCGCGGAGTACCGCGGCCGGGCGGGGATCACGGAGGCGACCGGAACTCAGGAGACGACGTGAGCGACAATCCCTTCGGCGGGCCCGAGCACGATCCGGCACGGGACGCGGGCCATACGGACGCCCCGCCACGCGTCGGATTCTTCACCGACACCTCCGTCTGCATCGGCTGCAAGGCCTGTGAGGTCGCCTGCAAGGAGTGGAACGCCCTGCCCGAGGACGGGCTGACGCTCACCGGCATGTCGTACGACAACACCGGTGGTCTCGGCGCCTCCACCTGGCGGCACGTCGCCTTCGTCGAACAGCCGCTGCCGGCCGGGCGCACCGCACTCCCACTCGTCGAGCCGGACGCCGGGCCGCAGGAACGGACGCAGCCACCGGGCGTGCGGTGGCTGATGTCCTCCGACGTGTGCAAGCACTGCACCCACGCCGCCTGCCTCGACGTCTGCCCCACCGGATCACTCTTCCGTACGGAGTTCGGCACGGTCGTCGTCCAGGAGGACATCTGCAACGGCTGCGGCGTCTGCGTACCCGCCTGTCCGTACGGGGTGATCGAGCAACGCCCCACGGACGGACGCGCGTTCAAGTGCACCATGTGCTACGACCGCCTCGGCGCCGGACAGGAACCCGCCTGCGCCAAGGCGTGCCCCACCCGGTCCATCCAGTTCGGCCCGCTCGACGAGCTGCGGGAGCGCGCCGCGCTGCGGGTGGACCAGCTGCACGAGGCCGGAGTCACCGAGGCACGGCTCTACGGCCACGAACCGGACAACGGGGTGGGCGGGGACGGCGCGTTCTTCCTGCTCCTCGACGCACCCGAGGTGTACGGGCTGCCCCCGGACCCGGTCGTCACCACCCGCGACCTGCCCGCCATGTGGCGCCACGCGGGGACGGCCGCGCTGTCGCTGGCCGGAACGGCGGCACTGTCCTTCATGCTTCCCGCACTCACCCGGAGGAAGGTGCGCCGATGACCCCGGACACGTCCAGCACACCGGCGAGCGTCCCCCGGACCGGCTCCTACTACGGGCGCCCGGTCATCAAGGCGCCCTCCTGGTCGGCCCGGGACATCGCCGGCTACTTCTTCCTCGGGGGGCTGGCCGGTGCCGGGTCCGTCCTCGCGGCCGGCTCCCACCTCACGGGACACTCCACCACCGCCACGGCGCTCAAGGTGTCCTCGCTGTCAGCCGTCACCCTGTCCGCGGCAGCCCTCATCCACGACCTCGGCAGACCGTCACGCTTCCCCCACATGCTGCGCGTCCTCAAACCGACCTCCCCGATGAGCATGGGCTCCTGGCTGCTCTCCGCCTACGGCCCCGCCGCCGGAGCGGCGGCGCTCACCGCCGTCACCGGCCGGCTGCCGAAGGCCGGCGCGGCAGCGACGGCCGCCGCAGCCCTGCTCGGCCCGGTGCTGGCGACCTACACAGCCGTCCTCGCGGCCGACACCGCCGTGCCCGCCTGGCACGGCGCACACC
>NZ_DATMVN010000252.1:0-4138 GCF_035563135.1 Streptomyces sp. | reverse complement strand
GCAGGAGGCCGGCCGGATCCCGCGGGACCTCACCTACCGCCGCCTGCCGTGAGCGCCGCGGCACCGGAGGGGGACGGCTTCGCCGCCGTCCCCCCAGCTGTTCCCCGCGCGGAGGCCCAGCGCGGGGGTCTGCGCGGGGTGCCTCCCGGCCCGGGCAGCCGGGCCCGGTCCTCTCAGCGCTCCTGCCGGCGCTCCGGCAGCGGGGGCCGGTAGAGCACGACGGCCTGGGAGACCTTGCGGGCGCGCGGGCGCGAGCCGCGGGCCATCCGCACGATGTCCCCGCCGACGCCGGCGGCGAAGATCCGGGAGGACTCCTCGGCCCGCTCGCGGGACTCCTCCAGCTCCTGGCTCAGCTCCGCGACCCTCGCCTGCAGCGCGGCGACCTGGTTCTCGAGCTGCAGGATCCGCCGGATGCCCTCGAGGGACACGCCCTGCTGGGAGAGCACCTGGATCTGCTGCAGCTTCTCGATGTCCCGCTGCGAGTAGCGGCGGGCCCTCCCCGGCGCCCGGGACGGCTTGACGAGGCCGAGCCGGTCGTACTGGCGCAGGGTCTGCGGGTGCATCTCGGCGATCTCCGCGGCCACGGAGATCACGAACAGCGGCTGGTCGGCGTCGAGGGCCATCTCAGACCCTGGCCTTCCGCGCCAGCTCCGCCCGCGGGTCCTCGCCCGCGGTCGCCTCGGCGAACGCCCGGACGGCGGCGCGGGCGGGCTCGTCCAGCTCGGCCGGCACGTGCACCTCGACGGTGACGATCATGTTGCCCGTGCCCTTGGCGGTGGCGAAGCCGCGGCCCTTCACGCGGAAGCGCCGGCCCGACGACGTGCCCGCAGGCACCTTGAGTTTCACGGCCGCGCCGTCCAGCGTGGGCACCTCGATGGTCGCGCCCAGGGCGGCCTCCGGGAACGTGATCGGCACGGTGAGCTCGACGTCGTCCGTGCCCTCCACGCGCGTGAAGACCGGGTGGGGGCTCACGTGCACCGTGACGTAGAGGTCACCGGGCCCGCCGGGGCCGGAGTGGCCCTTGCCGGCGAGCTTGAGCTTCTGCCCGTCGCGCACGCCGCGCGGCACGCGCACCGTGGTCTCCTGGCCGTTGCCGCGGCGCAGCTTGACCGTGGTGCCCTGGACCGCGGAGCGGAACGGGATGGTGGTCTCCGTGCGGATGTCCTCGCCGCGGGCCGGCGGGGCCTGGTAGCCGCCCGGGGCGCCGTAGCCGCCGGCGCCCCCGAACTGCGTGAACAGGTCCTCGAAGCCGCCGCCGCCCCCGAAGCCGCCGCCGGGGGTGCTGTAGGTGGTGCGGCGGCGTCCGCCGCCGCCGCTGAAGAGGTCGCCGAAGAGGTCCTCGAAGTTCGCGGACCCGCCGCCGCCACCGGGGCCGCCCGCGGTGAAGCGGGCGCCGGAGCCCATGGCGCGGATCGCGTCGTACTGCTTGCGCTCCTCGGGGTCGGAGAGCACGGAGTTCGCCTCCGTGATGTCCTTGAACCTCTTCTCGGCCTCCGCGTCGCCCTGGTTCTGGTCCGGGTGGTACTGGCGGGCGAGCTTGCGGTACGCCTTCTTGATGTCGGCGTCGGACGCGTCCTTGGAGACGCCGAGAATGCTGTAGAAGTCCTTGTCGATCCAGTCCTGGCTGGCCATGACGCCTCCTTTCTGGTGGGCCGGTCGGGGGCCCTGGGGACAGGGCCCGGACGGGAGTCCTGGGGTGGGTGCCGGGACGGCGAGGGGAGGCCCGCTGCCGGACCTCCCCTCCCGTCGCCCGGATCAGGCCGTGCCCGGCCTCACTCGGCGACCGCGACGGCGACCTGGGCCGGCCGCACGATGCGCTCGCCGATCTTGAAGCCGGAGCGCAGCACCATGGAGACCTGGTCGGGCTCGACCTGGCTGGTGGGCTGCTGCAGGACGGCCTCGTGGACGGTCGGGTCGAACTTCTCCCCGACGGCCCCGATGCGGGACAGGCCCTGGCGGACCAGGATCTCCTCGAGCTTGTTCGCGATGGACGCGAACGGGCCCTCCGAGAGGTCACCGGCCTGGCGGGCCGCGTCGATGTCGTCGAACACCGGCAGCAGCGCCTGCAGCAGGTCGCCCGTGACGAACGTGCGCAGCTGCTCCTTCTCGCGCGCCGTGCGGTGCTTGAAGTTCACGAACTCGGCCTGCAGCCGGCGCAGCTCCTCCAGGCGCTCCGCGGCGAGGGCGTCCGCCGCCGGCGCGCCCGCGGCCTCCGCGGACCCCGTCCGGTCGGCCGACTCGGCGTCGGAGGACTGGGGGGTGTCCAGGATGTCGTCGACGGTCAGCCCCTCCGGGCCGGCCTCGCCCCGGGGGGCCCGGTCGGCGCCGGAGTCCTGCGCGGCCTCGTCCGCGGCGCCGGGCGCCGGGTTCTGGTCGGGATCGGGTGTGGGGTCGGCCATGCTCACTTCTTCTCGTTCTCGTCGTCGACGACCTCGGCGTCGACGATGTCCTCGTCGCCGGCCGCGCCCGTGGCACCCGCACCGGGGGCACCCTCCGCGCCGTCGGCGGAGGGCTGCGCGTAGAGCGCCTCGCCGAGCTTGGTCTGGGACTGCTGCAGCTTCTCGTAGGCCGACTTCACGGCGTCGTCGTCCTCGCCCTCGAGCGCCTTCTTCAGGGCGTCGACGTCGCCGCGCACCTCGGACTTGACGTCCTCGGGCAGCTTCTCGTCGTTATCCTTCAGCAGCTTCTCGATGGAGTAGGCCTGCTGCTCCGCGTTGTTGCGCAGGTCGGCGGCCTCGCGGCGCACCCGGTCGGCCTCAGCGTTGGCCTCGGCGTCCTTGACCATGCGCTCGATGTCCTCCTTCGACAGCGACGAGCCGCCGGTGATGGTCATCGACTGCTCCTTGCCGGTGCCCTTGTCCTTGGCGGACACGTGCACGATGCCGTTGGCGTCGATGTCGAAGGTGACCTCGATCTGCGGCATGCCGCGCGGGGCCGGGGCGATGCCGGTCAGCTCGAACGTGCCCAGGTTCTTGTTGTCCCGGGTGAACTGGCGCTCGCCCTGGAAAACCTGGATGGACACGGACGGCTGGTTGTCCTCGGCGGTGGTGAAGGTCTCGGACCGCTTGGTCGGGATGGCCGTGTTGCGCTCGATGAGCTTGGTCATCACGCCGCCCTTGGTCTCGATGCCCAGCGACAGCGGGGTCACGTCGATCAGCAGCACGTCCTTGCGGTCGCCCTTGAGCACGCCGGCCTGGATGGCGGCGCCGACGGCGACGACCTCGTCCGGGTTCACGCCCTTGTTGGGCTCCTTGCCGGCGAGACGCTGCACGGTCTCGGCGACGGCGGGCATGCGGGTCGAGCCGCCGACGAGGACCACGTGGTCGATGTCCGCCACGGAGATCCCGGCCTCGGCGATGACGTCCTTGAACGGCTTCTCGGTGCGCTCCAGGAGGTCACGGGTGAGCTCCTCGAACTTGGCGCGGGTGAGGCGCTCGTCCAGGTGCACCGGGCCCTCGGGGGTCACGGAGAGGTACTGCAGGGAGATGTTGGTGCTGGTCGCGGAGGACAGCTCCTTCTTGGCCTGCTCGGCGGTCTCCTTGAGGCGCTGGAGGGCGATCTTGTCCTTGGACAGGTCCGCCCCGGTCTTGGACCGCACCTGCGACAGCAGCCAGTCGACGATGCGCTGGTCCCAGTCGTCGCCGCCCAGGCGGTTGTCACCGGCGGTGGCGCGGACCTGGATGGTCGAGAACTGGTCCTCGTCCTTGCCGACCTCCAGCAGGGAGACGTCGAAGGTGCCGCCGCCGAGGTCGAAGACGAGGATGAGCTCGTCCTCCTTGCCCTTCTCCAGGCCGTAGGCCAGGGCCGCAGCGGTGGGCTCGTTGACGATGCGCAGCACGTTCATGCCCGCGATCTCGCCGGCCTCCTTCGTGGCCTGGCGCTCGGCGTCGTTGAAGTACGCCGGGACGGTGACGACCGCGTCGGTGACGGGCTCGCCCAGGTACTCCTCGGCGTCGCGCTTGAGCTTGCCCAGGACACGCGCGGAGATCTCCTGCGCGGTGTAGCCCTTGTCGTCGACGGCCACGGACCAGTCGGTCCCCATGTGGCGCTTCACCGAGGAGATCGTGCGGTCGGCGTTCGTGACCGCCTGACGCTTGGCGATCTCGCTGACCAGCACCTCCCCGGTCTTGCTGAACGC
>NZ_DATMVN010000251.1:0-6426 GCF_035563135.1 Streptomyces sp. | reverse complement strand
TCGGTCTCACCGGCCCGAAGTCCACGAAAACCGCAGGACAGGTCCCGCAGCACACGATCCGACGGCAGCGGTGCGGCGGGTTGCGGCGCCGCACCCGGTCGGTGCGGCGCCGCAACCCGCCGGTGACCACCGGCGCCGGCTCAGTGGTGCGTGCGCATCAGGCCAGCAGAGCACCGAGGAGCATCCCACCGACCAGGCCGACAGCACTGACCACGAGGGCGGGCACCGCGAGCCGCTCGTGCCGGACGGTCTTCGCGATGATGGCCAGGATCAGGCCGACCACACCGAAGACGATCGGCAGGAAGAGCAGCGAGATCACACCCAGCACCATCGCGATGATGCTCAGCACGTTGCCGGTCGCCGTGCCCTGCGGTGCACCGTGGGGCTGCTGCCCGGTCGGTCGGTTGCCATACTGTGTCGACATCTGCCTCTCCTTCGAGCGATCGCCCTGAGACCCGGCCCCGGATGGACCGTCCCGCCCTACGAGTGCCCCCAAATCCCTTGGCAACACAGCAACTTGTCGCTCGGACGAATGCGAGGGACAGTATGCGCGGACCGGCCACGGAAGGCATCGGCGGCAGCGGTCCGGTGTCCGGCCGGAGACGCGCGAGGCGCCACGCGCGCAGCGACGCGGCTGTCACCCGCGCAGGCTTCGACCTCCGGCGCAGACAGCCGGGCCCTGTCGGCGTGGCCGGACGCCGCCGCACCGCGCGAAGCGACCAGAGCTCGGGGGCCGAGAAGCCGGGGTCACGAAGGAGCGGACCTGCCGGGTGAGGACGTCGAGGTGACATCGGAGCCGCGTAACCACTCGTCCTGAGCGAGCACTAAGGTGCAATGTGAAGTATGTGCGCGTCTATCCGGATGTCCGAGCACCAGGTTCAGGATCCACGCCGCGCACCGGAAGGGAACAGAGCCGTGCATGGCGAGTACAAGGTGCCCGGCGGCAAGCTTGTCGTCGTAGATCTGGACGTCGAGGGAGGCGTCCTGCGCAACGTGCGGGTCGCCGGGGACTTCTTCCTGGAACCCGACGAGGCGATCCTCTCGGTCGACAGAGCGCTGGAGGGCGCTCCTTCTTCGACGGATGCCGCGGGCCTGGCCGCCCGGATCACGGCGGCCCTGCCCGAGTCGACCGTCATGCTCGGACTCACCGCGGAGGGCGTCGGCATCGCTGTTCGGCGGGCCCTGGCCCACGCGGCCGAGTGGAGCGACTTCGACTGGCAGCTGGTGCACGCGGGACCGCAGGCCCCGGCCCTGCACATGGCACTGGACGAGGTCCTCACCGCCGAGGTGGCCGCCGGGCGACGGGCACCCACGCTGCGGGTCTGGGAGTGGGCTTCGCCCGCCGTGGTCATCGGCAGCTTCCAGTCGCTGCGGAACGAGGTGGACCCCGTCGGGGCGGCGGCGCACGGGATGACCGTGGTACGCCGTATTTCCGGTGGCGGAGCCATGTTCGTGGAGCCCATGAGCACGATCACCTACTCCCTGTCCGTACCGGAGTCGCTGGTGTCGGGTCTCTCGTTCGCCGACAGTTACGCATATCTCGACGACTGGGTCCTGGGCGCGCTCGGCGACATGGGAATCAAGGCCTGGTACCAGCCCCTCAACGACATCGCCACCGACGCCGGCAAGATCGCGGGCGCCGCCCAGAAGCGTGTCGTCGGCCCTGACGGCGGTCCTGGGGCCGTCCTGCACCACGTGACCATGTCCTACGACATCGACGCCGACAAGATGCTCGAGGTGCTCCGCATCGGCAAGGAGAAGATGTCCGACAAGGGCACCAAGAGCGCCAAGAAGCGCGTCGACCCGCTCCGCCGCCAGACCGGCCTCGCCCGGGAGCAGGTCATCGAAAACATGATCGCCTCCTTCCGCAACCGCTACGGGCTCACCACTGGTGAGGTCACCGCGGAGGAGATGGCCCGGGCCGAGGAACTCGTACGCACGAAGTTCGCCACCGAGGAGTGGACCGCGCGGGTCCCGTAGGTGGCCCGCCCCCTCCCGCACAGCCGGTCCCCGGCAGGCCTGACGGCACCAGTTCTCAGCCCCCGGCCGGGCGGCCGAGGGAGATCAGCGCGTCGACGTGGGCAAGGCCGCTCTCCGCGGCGATCTCGTCGAGCGTCTGGGCGGCCCGGACCGTCGTCAGCCGCACACTGCCGGGCCGTCCGGCCGTGAAGCCGTGTACGGCGGGTCTCGGCAGGCTGTTGTACGCCCAGGGCGTCGAGAAGTAATAGGCGCCGGTGTCGTACAGGACGACGAAGTCGCCCTCCTCCAGCTCCGGGAGTTCCCGGCCATGGGCGACGACGTCGCCGGCGAAGCAGCAGGGGCCCGCGATGTCCTGGCGCAGCGGGGCGCCGGTCCGGGGGGCGCCCTCGGCGTCGAAGGCGCCGACCCACAGCGGCCACGCGTCGGGCATCAGGACGGTGCGTGTGGCCGTCTGCGCTCCCGCGTGGGTGACAGCGATACGCCGGCCGCCGGCCTCCTTGACGTACTCCACACGGGCGCCGATGAACCCGTTCTTCGCGAGCAGCGAGCGGCCGAACTCCGTGACCAGCGCGTAACGGCCGTCGAAGAGGTCCGGGACGGCCGCGCCGAGCGCCCGGGCGTACGCGGCGAAGGTGGGGCGTGTCTCGTCGCCGTCGAAGTTGACCGGGAGTCCGCCGCCGATGTCGAGGCTCGTGACCCGCCGGGTGCCCAGCGTGCGGTTGATCTCCTCGGCCAGCCGGTACGTCTCCGCGACGCCCTCCGCGATGAGTTCCAGCGGGCATCCCTGGGAGCCGACGTGTGCGTGGAGGCGGGTCAGCCACGGCCGGTCGGCGAAGGCCCTCACCACACGCTCGCGCGCACCGGGATCGCGGAGCGCCACGCCGAACTTCGACGTCGCGGTGGCGGTGCTCATCGCCCCGATGGAACCACCGCCGACCTGCGGGTTGACGCGCAGACCGACGACCGATGTGCTCCCCGCCGGACGGAGTGCGTCGATGCGGCGCAGTTCGTCGAGGTTGTCGGCGTTGACCGCGACGCCCAGGGCGAGGGCCTCGCCGATCTCCTGCCGGGTCTTGGCGGGCGAGTCGAGGACGATCCGCGAGGGCTCGACACCGGCGTCGAGCGCGATGCGCAGCTCTCCCGGACTCGCCACCTCGCAGCCCATGCCGAGCCCGGCGAGCAGCCGCAGTACGGGTACCAGGGAAGCCGCCTTGACGGCGAAGGTGTGGAGGACTTCCGGGGCGTGGGCGAAGGCGGTGTGCAGACTCGCGACCGAGGCCCGGATCCCGTCCGTGTCGAGGAATCCGGCGACCTGCTGCTCCTCTCCGAGGAGCCCGGTGGCGACGGCCCGGCGCAGCACGGCGGAGACACGCTGGGCGGAGGTGAGGGAGGCGGTACCGGAGCCGGCGGGCGCCGGGAGGGCGGTTGGTCCTGGAGAGATGTCGCCGGCAGATGTCACGGGGAGAACCTTTCGGTGGGACCGTGCCACGTATGCGGGAGCGGCGTGGCGGGATGGTGACAGGATGGCCGCCGCACCCCTCGCCCGTCTTCGTCACCGGGGACGAAGCAGCGCCGGCATGGTGACCGGCCGGACGAATACCGGCCGGAAACCCCCCGTATCCTCCCGGTCAGGTCCTCTGCCGGGACGGGCGCCCTGCGGCCGCTCCCGGTGGCGCCTGGCGTCATGCTCCGAGGCTATGAACAAGGCCGAAGGAGCCGTCCCGCACGCACGACCGCCCCGGCGGGCGGAGCGCCTGCCGGGGCGGTCGTGCGTGCGGTGTACGGCCCGGGGATCAGCCCAGGGTCGCGATGGCCTTGTTGAAGGTGGCCGACGGACGCATCACGGCCTCCGCCTTCGCCGGGTCGGGCTGGTAGTAGCCACCGATGTCGGCCGGCTTGCCCTGGACGGCGACCAGCTCGTCGACGATGGTCTGCTCCTGCTCGGACAGCGTCCTGGCGAGCGGCCCGAACGCCTCGGCGAGCGCGGCGTCGTCGGTCTGCTGTGCCAGCTCCTGGGCCCAGTACAGCGCCAGGTAGAAGTGGCTGCCGCGGTTGTCGATGCCGCCGAGCTTGCGGCTCGGGGACTTGTCCTCGTTGAGGAAGGTGCCCGTCGCCCGGTCCAGGGTGTCGGCGAGCACCTTGGCGCGCGCGTTGCCCGTGGTGGTGGCCAGGTGCTCGAAGCTGACCGCGAGGGCGAGGAACTCACCCAGGCTGTCCCAGCGCAGGTAGTCCTCCTTGACCAGCTGCTGGACGTGCTTGGGCGCGGAACCGCCCGCGCCCGTCTCGAACAGCCCGCCGCCGTTCATGAGCGGGACGACCGAGAGCATCTTCGCGCTGGTGCCCAGTTCCAGGATGGGGAACAGGTCGGTGAGGTAGTCACGGAGCACGTTGCCGGTCACCGAGATGGTGTCCTCGCCGCGGCGGATGCGCTCCAGGGAGAAGGCCGTGGCCTCCTCCGGCGTCCGGATGGAGATGTCCAGGCCGTCGGTGTCGTGGTCGGCCAGGTAGGTGTTGACCTTGGCGATGAGGTTGGCGTCGTGCGCGCGGTCCTCGTCGAGCCAGAACACGGCCGGGTTGCCGGTCGCGCGGGCACGGGTGACGGCGAGCTTGACCCAGTCCTGGATCGGGAGGTCCTTGGTCTGGCACATCCGGAAGATGTCACCGGCGCCGACGGCCTGCTCCAGCACGACGTCACCGTTGCCGTCGAGGACCCGCACCGTGCCGGTGGCGGGCACCTCGAAGGTCTTGTCGTGGCTGCCGTACTCCTCGGCCTTCTGCGCCATCAGACCGACGTTGGGCACCGAGCCCATCGTCGCCGGGTCGAAGGCGCCGTTGGCGCGGCAGTCGTCGATGACGACCTGGTAGACGCCCGCGTAGCTGCTGTCGGGCAGGACCGCGAGGGTGTCGGCCTCGTTGCCGTCCGGGCCCCACATGTGGCCGGACGTACGGATCATGGCCGGCATGGACGCGTCGACGATGACATCGCTCGGCACGTGCAGGTTGGTGATGCCCCTGTCGGAGTCGACCATCGCCAGGGCGGGGCCCTCGGCGAGCTCGGCCTCGAAGGACGCCTTGATCTCGGCGCCGACGTCCGGCAGGGAGTCGAGGCCCTTGAGGATGCCGCCGAGGCCGTCGTTCGGGGTGAGTCCGGCCGCCGCGAGCGCGTCACCGTACTTGGCGAAGGTGTTCGGGAAGAAGGCGCGGACCACGTGACCGAAGATGATCGGGTCGGAGACCTTCATCATCGTGGCCTTCAGGTGTACGGAGAACAGCACGCCCTCGGCCTTGGCGCGCGCGACCTGGGCGGTGAAGAACTCGCGCAGTGCGGCGACCCGCATGACGGCCGCGTCCACGACCTCACCCGCGAGGACGGGGACGGACTCGCGCAGCACCGTGGTGGTGCCGTCGTCGCCCGCGAGCTCGATGCGCAGCGAGCCGGCCTCGGAGATGACGACCGACTTCTCCGTCGAGCGGAAGTCGTCGACGCCCATGGTGGCGACGTTGGTCTTCGAGTCGGCGGTCCAGGCGCCCATGCGGTGCGGGTGCGCCTGGGCGTAGTTCTTGACCGACGCGGGGGCGCGGCGGTCGGAGTTGCCCTCACGCAGGACGGGGTTCACCGCACTGCCCTTGACCTTGTCGTACCGCGCGCGGACGTCCTTGTCCTCGTCGGTCTGCGGGTCGTCCGGGTAGTCCGGAAGTGCGTAACCCTGCTCCTGGAGCTCTGCGATCGCGGCCTTCAGCTGCGGGATCGAGGCCGAGATGTTGGGCAGCTTGATGATGTTCGCGCCGGGAGTCCTGGCCAGCTCGCCGAGCTCGGCGAGCGCGTCATCGATACGCTGTTCGGCCTTGAGACGCTCCGGGAAACCGGCGATGATGCGCCCCGCCAGGGAGATGTCGCGGCGCTCCACCGTGACACCCGCGGTCGAGGCGTACGCCTCGATGACAGGCAGGAACGAGTACGTCGCCAGGGCAGGGGCCTCGTCGGTGTGCGTATAGATGATGGTCGAGTCAGTCACCGGGTGCTCCGCTCCACGTCTGCAACATTGCTCGACATCAAGATATCTCGTGATCGACCAGGACTCGACAGGGGTCGCGCGGAGATTGTGGCCAATCGGGCGCGCGACCCGGTCGAACGTATGGCCGATCAGCTCAGGGGGACGGTGTCCTCGTCGCCCGTGCGCTGCTGCGGGAACACCACGGCCCCCTGCTGGAGCGCCACCGTCCGGGCGGGCGCCGGGATGCGGATGCCCTCGTCGCGGTAGCGCCGGTGGAGGCGCTTGATGAACTCGTGCTTGATCCGGTACTGGTCGCTGAACTCGCCGACCCCCAGGATCACGGTGAAGCCGATCCGCGAGTCGCCGAACGTGTGGAACCGCACCGCCGGCTCGTGGTCGGGCACCGCGCCGGCGATCTCGGTCATCACCTCGGCGACCACCTCGGTCGTCA
>NZ_DATMVN010000250.1:0-14337 GCF_035563135.1 Streptomyces sp. | reverse complement strand
GTCCCCGCACAGGGCAGCCCGCTCACAAAGGACACCCCGCTCACCCCCCTCACACAGGACCGCTGAGACACTCCGCACACACCCCCGCACCGCACCCCGACCCCACCGGTGCGGTCCGGCGAGGAAGGCCGCGACGCCCGGACCACCCACAACACCACAGAGCGCCGCCGACGACCCACCCCCGCCACCGGCAGGAGCCCTCCCGCCCCTGCCGGACCAGCGGGACACCCCATGAACCGCTCATAGCCGACAGGGACCGCAGCCGATGCTCCGTCGGAGAACACCCGTAAGCACCCCTGAACGCCCGGCCCAACCCACCGGCGTGGAACAAACCCCAGCGCGCCGCGATCACATGAACGGGCACGGCACACAGCCGCGACGGCGACAGCACGCGGAGCCGGACCAGAATTCGGCAACCCCCGCGCGATGGAACGGACGGCGGCCTCCTACGAGCTACGCCTCCACAGCCCCGGACCATGCCCAGCCCCACCACGGCAGACGCACAGCTCCCAAGGCGTGAGCCCACCCGTTCGACCGAGCCGCGCCCTGCGGCTCGACACCACAGGGCAGCACCTCCACCCCTCACACCCAAGAGGTGGACGCCAAGACAACAGACTGTGAACGCAGGGACAACACCCCCATGAGGCGAACGGTTAAGTTATCGACCCGTGGCGACGGGCCAAAGGCAGCGACCCTCACCGTTCGGCCGAACCCCTCAGGGACCCACACCCCACCCATGAGCGCCCCGGCGAATCGAGGAACCCCAGGACGGACCGGCCCCGGTCCCCGGAAACCGCCGGAGACTCCCCGCCGTACCGGTCGCCACAGCCCTCACCCCACGCGAACACGAAGTCACACAACAGGAGCGTCCGATGAAGAAATTCCAGATCGCGGGAACCACGATCGCCGCCGCGGCACTGGTCGCCCTCACCCAGTCACCCGCCTCCGCAGCGACCGACGTGACCGTCTACGGACCGAGCTTCAAGTCGGGATGCGCTCACGCCTCCACCGGGCACTTCGCCTCCTACGGCGAGGTCTTCACCCTGTACGACAGCTGCGCCGACGGCTGGGCGGCCGTCATGAAGGTGGACGTGGCGCCCTACAAGCCCAGCGGCGGCTACGACTTCCTCATCTGGAACACGAACAGCGCCTCCGGATCACCGATGACCGTCAACAAGGAATACGCAGAAGGCACAGGAGTCTGCATACAGGCGGGATCCGGTGAGCACTCCAGCGGCGAGACAGGAAGCAACAGCTGGGGCTACTGGTCCTGCGGCACAGCCTGACCCCCCCTCAGCACCCCACGCCCCGCCCCGGCGGAACCATGTAACCCGAAACACCTGGTGAGCGCCGGCATGCCCCGCGGGGAAAGCGCTCACCAGGAACTTCGCCTGCCCGCCTGCCCGTCGGCACCAGTCGGCCGTCAGCCGGCCGTCAGTCGGCCATCAGCCGCGCACGGCAGCGCCACCCTCACACCAGGACCAGCCGCAGCCGGACCGCAACCAGTAAGCCGTGGAGCCCGACACCCCTGCGACAGCACCACGCGACAGACCCGTCCCACGGCCTTCGCACTGAGCTCGCGCACCCCCGGACCGGATCACGAGCTCAGCCGAAGACCACCCCCGCGCGCGGCAGCCACAGACCCGAGCGCTCACCTACGACAGACCCGAGCGCTCACCTACCACGAACCGCACGGGCCCGAAACCAACAACCGGCGCTAGAACACCGGCACACCATCCCGCGTCAGACGCCAGTCCACCGAAGCGAACTCCGCCGGATCCACCGAACCCTTCGCCTTCACCCACCCGATGATCGTGTTCCGGATCTCATCCGAATTCGCCCACAACTGCTTCGCACCCGGAACATGCGGGAAATTACCGCCACCACTCGCCCGATAATTGTTCACCGCAAACACGAACTCCGCCGCCGGATCCACCGGTGCCCCCTCGAACGACAGCCCCACGATCCGCGAACCCACCGGCTTCGCGATATCCACCTCATACGTCACACCCGACACCACGTCATAGTTGTAATCCGGAATGTTCTCCGCATTCGTCAACTTCGACGTATCCACCGGAACCCCGGCCGCCGTCCGCACGTAATACCTCGCCGAGTGCTCCAGATAATCCTTCAGCTGCGCTCCCGTCAGAAGCCGCGCCTCCAACGTGTTCTCGAACGGATACAGCCCCGCAGCATCCCTGATCGTCACCTCACCCGCAGGGATCGACGCCGTACGCGAGAAACACGCCGCCTGCGACAGCACCGGCAACGCCGCGTACTCGCCGCCCGCCAACGCCTCCCTCACCGTCTCCGCCTGCACCACATTGATCAGATCGATGACCGGCTCGTCCCTCCACGGCGCCTCCGCCGTCGACATCGCCACCACCGACGTACCGATCACCTGGTTCACATACGCCACCACCTTCGTGTGCTCGTCCCCGAGCAACGACGTGATCCGCGGATCCTCCTCCACCGTGTTCGAATTCAGCACCGAAGCACCTACCTTCTCGACCACCCAACGACCCTTCTCCCACACCAGATCGAAATCGAACAGCGTCAACCGCTGCCCCCACTTCAACGGCTCCGAGAGAACAACCCGCTTCCCCGTCCCCTTGTTCGTCACGAAATACTCAGGAATCTCCGAGTGCGCGTGACCCACCAGAATCGCATCGATCCCCGGCACCTGCTCCGCCACCAGACCCGCCGCATTCTCGACGTACGGCAACTGATCCCCGTACGACGACGTCCCCGACGAACCCGAATGCGCCGAAACGACCACCACATCCGCACCCATCGAACGAAGCTTCGGCACCCACTTCGCCGCCTGCTCCTCAAGACCCGGGAACACCATCTTCCCGCCCACATTCGCCTTGTCCCAGATCGCAATACCAGGATTCGTCAACCCCAGCACCGCCACCCGCACATCACGACCGTACGGCGTACGCATCCGCTTGATCACATATGGAGCGAACGCCGGCCGCAGCGTCTTCGCATCCAACGCGTTCGCACCCAGCAGCGGGAAATCACACTGCTCCTCGAACTTCCGCAACACCGGAATGCCGTAATTGAACTCATGATTCCCCAGCGCCGCCGCGTCATAACCGATGCGATTCATCGCCTGCGCCATCGGATGCACCGGACCACGCTTCGCCGTGATCGGATCGACCTTCGCGTAGTAATACGACAACTGAGTGCCCTGGATCGTGTCACCCGCATCGATCAACAACGTGTTCCGACGGCCCCGGTCCTCCCGGATCTGCTCCACCAGCGTCGAGATCTTCGCCAGCCCGACGTCGTTGTGCGCCTTGTCGTCGAACTCCTGATCCGTGAAGTAGTCCCAGTTGAAGACATTGCCGTGCAGATCCGTCGTCCCCATCACCGTGAACGAGTACCGCTTCGACGGACGCCCATGACCACGCCCCCTCACCTCCGAGGCCGCCGCAGACCCCGCACCGACCCCTCCCGCCAGCGCCACACCCGCACCGGCGACAGCCGAACGGCCCAGAAACGTCCTACGGTTCAACGACATCCTTGACTCCTCGTTCGAGCGAACAACGCGCGTAGATTCTGACCCGGCCACCACCGCCCGCAACACCCCGAACAGGTTTCGATCTGGTGACCGGCACCACCACCCCGCACCCGCACCCACCCGCCAGGACGCACCCGAAGACGCTCATCGGAGCGCCCCGCCGCACAATTCAACAGTTGTCAATAACCCTTCATGCAAAGGCCGTTGGACAGTCACGCAGAGACAATTACCTACCCGCAGGTAAGGTCTAGGCTCGAACCATGCGCCGAGCAAAAATCGTTTGTACCCTGGGACCCGCAACCGACACATACGAGCAGATCAAGGCACTCGTCGAAGCGGGAATGGACATCGCCCGCCTCAACCTCAGCCACGGCACCTACGCCGAACACGAAGAGCGCTACCACCACGTACGCAAAGCATCCGAGGAAACCGGCCGCAGCGTAGGAATCCTCGCCGACCTTCAAGGCCCGAAGATCCGCCTCGGACGCTTCACCGAAGGCCCCGTACTCCTTGAACGCGGCGACGACTTCACCATCACCGTCGAACCCGTCGAAGGCGACCGCACCACCTGCGGCACCACCTACGACGGCCTCGCCGCCGACGTCACCACCGGCGAACGCATCCTCATCGACGACGGCCGCGTCACCCTCGAAGTCACCCAGGTCGACGGACCCCGCGTCCACACCACCGTCATCGAAGGCGGCATGATCTCCGACCACAAGGGACTCAACCTCCCCGGCGTCGCCGTCTCCGTCCCCGCACTCTCCGAAAAAGACATCGACGACCTCCGCTGGGCCCTGCGCACCGGCGCCGACATCATCGCCCTCTCCTTCGTACGCACCGGCCGCGACATCGACGACGTCCACCGCATCATGGACGAGGAGAACCGCCGCCTCCCCGTCATCGCCAAGGTCGAAAAACCCCAAGCCGTCGACAACATCGACGACATCGTCGCCGCCTTCGACGGCATCATGGTCGCCCGCGGCGACCTCGGCGTCGAAATGCCCCTGGAACAAGTCCCGATCGTCCAGAAACGCGCCATCAAACTCGCCAAACGCAACGCCAAACCGGTCATCGTCGCCACCCAGATGCTCGACTCGATGATCGACAACTCACGCCCCACCCGCGCCGAAGCCTCCGACGTCGCCAACGCCGTCATCGACGGCACGGACGCCGTGATGCTCTCCGGCGAGACCAGCGTCGGCAAATACCCCGTCGAAACCGTCCGCACCATGGCGCGCATCGTCGAGGCGGCCGAGGAGGACATCCTCGCCAAGGGCCTCCCACCCCTCACCGACCGCAGCAAGCCCCGCACCCAGGGCGGCGCGGTCGCCCGCGCGGCAGCCGAGATGGGCGACTTCCTCGGCGCCAAGTTCCTGGTGGCCTTCACCCAGAGCGGCGACACCGTCAAGCGCCTCTCCCGCTACCGCTCCCCGATCCCGCTCCTCGCCTTCACCCCTGACCCGGCCACCCGCGCGCAGCTGAACCTGACGTGGGGCGTGGAGACGTTCCTCGGGCCGCACGTGGACTCGACGGACGCGATGGTGGCGCAGGTGGACGAGGAGCTGCTGCGGATCGGCCGCTGCCGGAAGGGCGACACCGTGGTCATCACGGCCGGCTCCCCGCCCGGGGTCGCCGGCTCCACGAACCTGGTACGGGTGCACCACATCGGCGAGGACGACAGCCCGAAGTAACGGTCGTCAGTACTTCGGCCCGACGTGAGCGTCCATGAGGGCCACGGACGCCCGTCGGGCTACGGAGATGTTGTACTCCTTGCCGGCGCGGGTGCAGTGCGTCCATTCGATGCCGAGTTTGTCCAGGGTGTTGGTGTAGAGCTGCCGGATGTCGTCGGAGACATTCGTGAACCAGTACCGGGGGTACTCGTAACGCTTGCGGATGCCGCCGACCATCCGGGTCGTCCAATTCATGGTCCGACAGCCATCCGAATGGATGAGACCCCGAACGAACTCCCATGGGTGCGTGTCGATAATTTCCTGTTGCCAGGTTTCTAGGATGATCGGACGTTCGTGCTTCTTTCCTGGGCCGTGTTGTGGGAAGACGCATGTCCAGTGCTTCGTAAAGGACTTGACCTCGACGCAACCGTTTCGGTGGCGTCGCCCGGTACGGGGCATGGGCATCACCTTGCGCATGGCCGATTCGGCTTCGTCGATCAGTCCGGGCCAGGTGTCCCCGCAGAAGATCGACAAGTGGTGCTGCTTGGGCTTGGAGATGATGTGACCATCGCCCAGGTAGAGCCCTAGAAGATAGGCATAGGCGGCGCGATCAGGGTCTCGATTGGTGCAGACCGGGCAGTCGGTGGATCGCGCGTACTGGACCCCGCGTGCTTTGCGGTCCTCGTGCAGCCACCAGCCGATTGTTCCGCGAGGGACGTTGAGCAGCTCCGATGTGGCACGGTTGGTGATCCCGCTCCGCAAGAGGGCGAGCGCTTCCTCGCGTATCGATGGATTGTGCTGTTCCATGGGACGAAGTCTTGTGCTTCGTTCGCAGGTAGTTGCCAGGGGCGAAGGAGTGTTCACCGGCAAGGATGAAGATCGCAAACCGGCGATTCAACCTTGGAAAAGAAGGAGAAGTGCCCCGAGTCGGATTCGAACCGACGCTGTATGGGTTTTGAATCCATGGCCTCTACCGCTGGGCTACCGGGGCTCCTTCGAAACGAAGGGCGCGGAAGACCCTCCGTGCCTCAAACATACCGTAACTAGGTAGGCTCTTGGGAGCAGCACCCCTGTCTTGATCAAGGAGCCCCGTGACCACCCCCGAGTCGCCCCAGCCCGTAGACGCCGCCGACGACGACAAGTCGCACGTCCCGCCGCTGACGACCCGCGTCGTCATCGCCGAGGACGAGGCGCTGATCCGCCTCGACCTCAAAGAGATGCTGGAGGAAGAGGGCTACTCGGTCGTCGGCGAGGCCGGGGACGGGCAGCAGGCCGTCGAGCTGGCCCGGGAGCACCGGCCGGACCTGGTCATCCTGGATGTGAAGATGCCGGTCCTCGACGGGATCTCCGCCGCCGAGAAGATCACGGAGGAGTCCATCGCCCCCGTGCTGATGCTCACCGCGTTCTCGCAGCGTGACCTGGTCGAGCGGGCCCGGGACGCCGGGGCGATGGCGTACCTGGTGAAGCCGTTCAGCAAGAGCGACGTGGTCCCGGCCATCGAGATGGCGGTGTCCCGGTTCGCGGAGATGAAGGCGCTGGAGAGCGAGATCGCGGATCTGTCGCAGCGGCTGGAGACCCGGAAGCTGGTGGACCGGGCGAAGAGCATCCTGCAGACGGATTACGGGCTGTCCGAGCCGGCGGCGTTCCGCTGGATCCAGAAGACGTCGATGGACCGCCGGATGTCGATGCAGCAGTTGGCGGAGGCGTTGATCGAGGACGCCGAGGAGAAGAAGAAGGCGGCCGAGTAGCCGTCGGAGACGTAGGAGAAGGGCCCGCTCCCGGATGGATACCGGGGGCGGGCCCTTCTCGTTGTGCGGGGGTGTTCAGTCCTCGCCGAGGTAGGCCTTGCGGACCGATTCGTCGTGGAGGAGGTCGCCGCCGGTGCCGGAGAGGACGACCTTGCCGACCTCCATGACGTGGCCCTGGTCCGCGAGGGAGAGGGCGGCCTGGGCGTTCTGTTCGACGAGCAGGATCGTGGTGCCTGATGCCTTGAGCTCGACGATGGTTTCCATGATCTTCTGCATCATGATCGGGGAAAGGCCCATGGAGGGTTCGTCGAGCATGAGCAGTTTGGGCTGGGACATGAGGGCGCGTCCCATGGCGAGCATCTGCTGTTCGCCGCCGGAGAGGGTTCCGGCGGCTTGCTTCCGGCGTTCCCCGAGGATGGGGAAGAGGTCGTAGGCGCGTTGGATGTCCTTTTCGATGCCTGCTTTGTCGGTGCGGAGGAAGGCGCCGAGCTGGAGGTTCTCCGTGATGGAGAGGCGGGGGAAGATGTGGCGGCCCTCGGGTGAGTGGGCCAGGCCGAGGGAGACGATCTTGTGGGCGGGGATGCCGTTGAGGGGTTTCCCGTCGAAGAGGATGCGGCCGCCGGAGGGTTTGAGGAGGCCGGAGAGGGTGCGCAGGGTGGTGGTCTTGCCGGCGCCGTTGGTGCCGATGAGGGTGACGATCTGGCCGGCTTCGACGGTGAAGGAGATTCCCTTGACGGCTTCGATCTTGCCGTAGGCGACCCTGAGGTCTTCGACCTCGAGCAGTGCGGTCACTGGGCTTCCCCTTCTGTGCTGGTGGTGCGCTCGGCGGCGGTGGCCTTCTTGGGGGTGTCGGCCTCGAAGGGTGTGCCGAGGTAGGCGGCGACGACGCGTTCGTCGCTCTGGACGACGTCGGGTGTGCCTTCGACGAGTTTTTCGCCTTGGACGAGGCAGGCGACGCGGTCGCAGAGGTTGAAGATGAAGCGCATGTCGTGCTCGATGACGAGTACGGCGATGCCCATGTCGCGGATGGCGAAGATGAGTTGTTCGGTGACGCGGGTTTCCTGCGGGTTCATGCCGGCGGTGGGCTCGTCGAGGAGGAGGAGTCCGGGGTCGCTGGCGAGTGCGCGTGCGATTTCGAGTTTGCGCTGGTCTCCGTAGGGGAGGTTGCGCGCGAGGTGGTCGGCCTTGTCCTCGAGGCCGATGAATTCGAGGAGTTCCATGGCGCGGGTGTGGGATGCCGCTTCGGCCTTCTTGAAGCCGGGGCCGCGCAGGAGGGCGGACCAGAGGCCTTCCTTGGTCCTGGTGTGGCGTCCGACGAGGACGTTTTCCAGGACGGTCATGTTGGCGAAGAGCCGGATGTTCTGGAAGGTGCGGGCGATGCCTGCCTGGGTGACGAGGTGGGGCTTGGGGGGCAGGACGGTGCCTTTGTAGCGGACCGTTCCTTCGGTGGGGACGTAGAGGCCGGTGAGGCAGTTGAAGAAGGTGGTCTTGCCGGCGCCGTTGGGGCCGATGAGGCCGACGATCTCGCCGGCGTTGACGGTGAGGTTGACGTCGCGTACGGCGGTGAGGCCGCCGAAGCGCATGGTGACGCCGCCGGCGTCCAGGACCGGGGTGGTCTCGTTGGTGGTGGTCGTCATGTCTTTCACGCCCCCGCCTTCGTGGTGCCGACGCCGGAGTCGGGCAAGGTGGCCTCGGGTGTGTCGAGTTGGCCGGTCTCGTGGAATTCGAGCTGGGCGCGCCGGCTGGCGATGAGGCCTTCGGGGCGGAAGCGCATGAGCAGGATGAGGGCGAGACCGAATCCGAGGAGCTGGTAGTCCTGGAGGAACTGCAGCTTCGCGGGGATCATGTAGAGGAGTGCGGCGCCGATGAGGGGTCCGCTGATGGTGCCCATGCCGCCGAGGATGACGGCGGCGAGGAGGAACGCGGAGTTGGGCGGCACGGGTCCGGCGAAGACGTACATCTCGGGGACGACGGTGCTCTGGACGTGTGCCTGGACGGTGCCGGCGAGGCCGGCGAGGGTGGCGCCGAGGGCGAAGGCGATGAGTTTGACGCGGAAGCCGTTGATGCCCATGGCGGTGGCGGCGGTCTCGTCCTCGCGGATGGCGACCCAGGCGCGGCCGATGCGGGAGCTGCCGGCTCGGCTGAAGACGAGGATCACGAGGACCATCGCGAGCAGCATGAGCAGGTAGTAGTTGGCGTAGCTGCCGAGTTCGATGCCGAGGACGGTGTGGGATTCGCCGAAGTCGTATCCGAAGAAGACGAGGTCGGGGATGTTGGGTACGCCGTTGGGGCCGTTGGTGATCTGGGGTCCGGATACGCCGTCGAGGTTGCCGACGGTGATGCGGAAGATTTCGCCGAAGCCGAGGGTGACGATGGCGAGGTAGTCGCCGCGGAGGCGGAGGGTGGGTGCTCCGATGACGACGCCGAAGATGAGGGAGACGGCGGCGCCGGTGAGGACGGAGGCCCAGAAGGGGAATTGGATGTCGAAGGCGGATGCGGTGGTTCCTGAGACGAGTGCGGCGGTGTAGGCGCCGACGCCGAGGAAGGCGACGTATCCGAGGTCGAGGAGTCCGGCGAGGCCGACGACGATGTTCAGGCCGAGGGCGACGGTGGCGAAGATGAGGATGTTGACGGCGATGAGGGTGTACTGGTCGGTGCTCTGGGTGAAGGGGAAGGCGGCTGCGGCTACGAACGCGGCGGCCATGGTGATGGAGCGGTGTGTGGTGGTGAGGTGGGAGAGGCGGCCCATGAGGCCCGCTTTGAAGAGTGCGGCGACGGCGAAGCCGGTGGTGATCATGTAGCCGGTGAAGAGTTCGGCGTATTCGGTGTCGATGCCGTAGGTGACGACGAAGAGGCCGGTGCCGAAGGCGGCGACGATGATGAGGATTTCGGCCCAGGGGGGGAGGTTCTTGGGGCGGGGTGCCTTGTGGGTGTCGTCGGGGAGGAGGAAGGCGAGGAGCGGGATGGCTGAGGTGGCCGCTGCGACGAAGCCGCCGGGTTCGAGGTTGATGATGCCGCCGAGTTCGACGGCGATGGCGATGGTGGTGAACCAGGTGGTGCCGAAGGTGCCGAGGGCCAGGAGCTGGAGGGCTTTGGTGGTGCCGGTGGGTGCGAGCCAGCGGAGGCCGCGGGTGTCGAGGGCGGCGAGTGCGTAGAGGAGTACGAGGGCGCCTGCGACGAGGGTGAGGACCTGGAGGCCGCCGGGGTAGCCGTAGACGGTGAGGTCGCCGGGGAATTCGTCGGTGTAGGTCCAGGCGAGGAAGGTGCTGGCGAGGGTGGCGGTGCCGCCGAGGGCGGTGGCCCAGCGCAGGGTGGTGGTGCGGGTGCTGGTGTCGGCCGGGGTGGTTTTGGTGGTGTCGGTTGTCATGGCTCTCACGCCCGATCCGCGACGCGCTCGCCGAGCAGGCCTTGTGGCCTGACGAGGAGGACGACGATGAGAAGTACGAATGCCCAGACGTTGGCCCAGGCGCCGCCGCCGAGCTGCTGCATGCCGGGGATTTCTTCGATGTAGGCGATGGAGAGGGCTTCGGCGAGGCCGAGGACGATTCCGCCGACCATGGCTCCGTAGATGTTGCCGATGCCGCCGAGTACGGCGGCGGTGAAGGCTTTGAGGCCGAGGATGAAGCCCATCTCGAAGTTGATCTGGCCCTTGTCGAGTCCGTAGGCGACGGAGGCGACGGCGGCGAACGCGGCTCCGATGGCGAAGGCCATCACGATGATGCGGTCGGTGTTGATGCCCATGAGCTTGGCGGTGTCGGGGTCCTGTGCGGTGGCCTGCATGGCGCGGCCGCTGCGGCTCTTGGCGACGAAGAGGCCGAGGGCGAGCATGCACAGGGGGGCGAGGACGAGGATGAAGGCGTCTGCGCGCTGGAGGTAGAGGTTGTCGAGGATCTTGAAGGATTCGCCTTGGAATTCGGGGAAGCTGCGGGGTTTTTTCGCTTCGGGGTAGAAGCCCCAGACAAGCTGCTGGAGGACGATCGAGAGGCCGATCGCGGTGATGAGGGGTGCCAGTCGGGGGGCGCCTCGCAGGGGGCGGTAGGCGAAGCGTTCCGCGGCGGTGGCCACGGCGACGGAGGCGAGGGCGCCGCCGATGATCATGAGGGGTATGACCACCATGAGTGAGGTTCCGCTGGGGAGTACCAGGTAGGTGGTGAGGGCGCCGAAGCCCCCGATCATGAATATCTCGCCGTGGGCGAAATTGATGAGCTGGACGATGCCGTACACCATGGTGTACCCGATGGCTATGAGGCCATAGAGCGCGCCGAGTGCGAGACCGTTGGCCAGCTGTTGCGGCAGTTCGTTCACCGCAGTGCCTCCGATGAGCTTGTCGGATATGACACCGCGCGAGGGTGCTGTTTGCACCCTCGCGCGGTCAGGAGCGTGTGCTGTGGGTGTGCTGGGTGGTCAGTCTTCGAACGTGGCGCTCTCGACGTCCTTCCAGGCGCCCTTCTGGACCTGGTAGACGGTGAGCTGCTTGTTGGTGGTGTCGCCGAATTCGTCGAAGGAGACCTTGCCGGTCACGCCGTCGAAGGAGACCTTGGCCATGGCTTCGGTGACCTGGGCGCGGGCGTCTGCGGGGAGCTTGCCGTCGTTGTCGGCGACGACGGCCTTGACGGCCTGGATGATGGCCCATCCGGCGTCGTAGGAGTAGCCGCCGTAGGCTGCGAAGGGGTCCTTGTAGCCGGCTGCGTTGTAGTCCTTGATGAACTGCTTGGCGGTCGGGAGGGCTTCGACGGGGTAGCCGACGGAGGTGGCGAAGTCGCCGTCGTTGGCTTCGCCGGAGGCGCTGATGAAGGCGGGGTCGTAGATGCCGTCGCCGCCCATGGTGGGGATCTTGGCGCCGGTCTTCTTGATCTGGTCGGAGAGCAGGCCGCCTTCGGGGTACTGGCCGCCGTAGTAGACGGAGTCGGCGCCGGAGCTCTTGACCTTGTCGGCGGTGCTGGAGAAGTCGGTCTCCTTGACGGTGACGTGGTCGGTGCCGACGACCTTGCCGCCGAGGCGTTTGAATTCGGCGGAGAAGATGGCTGCGAGGCCGGCGCCGTAGGTCTGCTTGTCGTCGACGACGAAGACCTGCTTCTTCTTGGCCTTGTTGTAGAGGTACTGGGCGGCGAATTTGCCCTGGACGACGTCGGTGGCGCAGGTGCGGAAGTAGGTCTTGAAGACGCGCTTGGAGTCGCCCTTGCCCCAGTTGTCGCCCTGGCTGAGGGAGGGGTTGGTGTTGGCGGGGGAGACCTGGGTGAGGTCGGCCTTCTCGAAGACGCCCTGCATGGACTGGGCGACGCCGGAGTTCAGGGGGCCGACGGCTCCGAGGACTTCCTTGTTGCCGACGAGTTTGGTGGCGTTGGCCTGGCCGGAGGCGGGGACGGCCTGGTCGTCGAGGGCTTCGATCTTGAATTCGATGCCGGGGACTTCGTTGTTCTTGTTCGCGGTCCTGGCTGCGAGGTCCACGGAGTTCTTGATGCCCTGGCCGAGTGCGGAGAGGGATCCGGTCAGCGGGGCGTCGACGCCGATGACGACGGTGGTCTTGCTGTCGCTGTCGCTGTTGCCCTTGCTGTTGTCGTCGCGCGACCCGCAGGCGGTGAGTGTGAGTGCACCGGTGGTGAGCACTGTGGTGAGGATGATCAAAGAACGGTGTCGCACGAAAGGTCCTTTCCCTGGCGCGGCCTCCTCTGCATGAGGTGCCGTGACTACGCCGGGCTGTACTGGGTGGTACAGGGCCGTGCAGCAGACACGCCCGGCGGCGCGGTGACTGGCCGTGACTCTAAGGGCAGGTCGGGGGGTGCGGGATGGGTCCGGTGATGATGTGACTGTCTTGTTATGCCGTGGGGAAGGCTTGTTGGCCGCAGTGTGGAGGTGTACGGCTTTTGCCCGGGCGGTGAAGTGACCGCATGGTGAGAACGCGCAGCTCTGCTAAGGGGCTTGGGCTGATCTTGGTGCTGTCGCGCGAATCGGGGCGCAAGGGGCGCGGGGGAGGGCTGCCGGGTGTGCGGGGGCGGGGCGCGCGATGTTTTTCGTGTATTGCACACTTATTACGCAGTGTTACATGTGTGGGAAGTGTGCGCTGTGCCGCGAGGGTGGCTGGGCGGCTGAAGTGGTCCGGGGAACGGGCTTGAAGATAGAGGGAGTTGACCCTGAGTGTTCGTCAACTCTCCTTTGTTGCACCGGATATGGTTCTGCCCGGTCCGGAATGCGGTGTGCTTTCCGGGCCGGGCAGTGGGGTGCCGGAGCGGGAGCCGGGTCAGTCCGCGGCCGGGCTGGGCGCGTCACGGAGCAGGCAGGTGAGGCGGGCGGTGCAGACCCGCCTGTCGTGCTCGTCGGTGATGACGATCTCGTACGTGGCGGTGGAGCGGCCGCGGTGGACGGGGGTGGCGGTGCCTGTGACGAGGCCGCTGCGGACCCCGCGGTGGTGGGTGCAGTTCAGGTCGACGCCCACGGCGATCCTGGTGACGCCGCCGTGGAGCATGCTGCCGACGGAGCCGAGGGTCTCGGCGAGGACGGCCGAGGCGCCGCCGTGGAGCAGTCCGTAGGGCTGGGTGTTGCCTTCGACGGGCATGGTGCCCACGACGCGTTCGGCGGAGGCTTCGATGATCCTGACGCCCATGCGCTCACCGAGGTGGCCGGCGGAGAAGAGGGCGGGGAGGTCGACGCCGAGTGCCGCGTACTCGTCGATGATCTCCTGGGGGAACGTGGGTGCGGTGTGCTCGCCCATGGGGTCCGGCTCCGATCGTGTGCGGTCGTTGCTGTCCGTCCTGTTCTTATCAGACGGCTGAGCGCGCGCTTAGGGCTGTGGCCGGTCAGGCCGTCTCGAACCGGACCACGACCGATTTGCTGGCCGGGGTGTTGCTGGTGTCGGCGGTGGCGTCCAGGGGGACGAGCACGTTGGTCTCCGGGTAGTACGCGGCGGCGCAGCCGCGGGCGGTGGGGTAGTGCACGACGCGGAAGCCGGGGGCGCGGCGCTCCACGCCGTCCTTCCACTCGCTGACGAGGTCGGTGTAGGAGCCGTCGGCGAGGCCGAGGGCGTGGGCGTCCTCGGGGTTGACCATGACGATGCGGCGGCCGCCCCTGATGCCGCGGTAGCGGTCGTCGAGGCCGTAGATCGTGGTGTTGTACTGGTCGTGGGAGCGCAGGGTCTGGAGCAGCAGCCGGCCTTCGGGGAGTTCGGGGTGTTCGACGGGTGCGGCGGTGAAGTTGGCCTTTCCCGTGGCGGTGGGGAAGCGGCGTTCGTCGCGGGGGGCGTGGGGGAGTGCGAAGCCGTCGGGGTGGGCGACGCGGTCGTTGAAGTCCTCGAAGCCGGGGATGACGCGGGAGATGCGGTCGCGGATGGTGCCGTAGTCCTTCTCGAAGTCCTCCCAGGGGGTGGTGGAGGCGGGGCCGAGGGTGGCGCGGG
>NZ_DATMVN010000249.1:0-12404 GCF_035563135.1 Streptomyces sp. | reverse complement strand
CGGGACCCAGGCCCGGTGCGGCCCACGGCGGCAAGACGGCCGCGGCCCCGTCGAGGAGTGCGACCGGCCTCAGCGGTGGGCCGCCCTCACCCGGCGGGAGTCACGAACGGTGCGAGGGCCCGCGCGGCGAGCCCTGGGGTGCCTCCCCGCCCACCGGTCATCCGTGACCATGCCCGGCCGGCTGCGGGCGACCGCTGCGGCGGTGGAACCCGCGGGTCCCGGAGCGCGGGCAGGGCTCAGGGCCGCTCCGGGGTCGCCGGGTGCCGGGACGACGGCTTCGGTGACCGGTCCGGCGGTTCCCACGGGTGCCGCGTCCTTGGCCGCCTCGGCCGGCGGCCGGGCGGCGACGGGCCCCTCGCCGGGGCGGTGATGAGGTGCGGGTGTTTCCCGGTCACGACAACACGCCGTATACGGCCGGGCCCCGTCGTCCCGCGGGCCGCGGCCGCGTCGTCGTGGCGGTGGATCTCGAAGGAGCACTCGTGCGCTCCGGACTGCTTCTGCGGCTGATCGGCCGCCGGTACGGCACCCGTGACGCCTGCGGACAGGTCACGCGGGAGGTGCTGTCCGGCGGAGCCGGGCCCCGTGTTCCGGAGAAGGGGCTGGGCGGGCTGATGCCCATGGATACGCAAAAGACCAGTTAACGCGCCGGAAAAACTTCCGCCCTAACGTGCAATACCTGGCCGCGGAATCCTCTTCATCGTTCAACAGAGTGTTGAAGGCGGGATAGGGTCCCGCTGCGCCCGGGGCAGGTACCGGGCGGAAGAAGAAGAGGGTGGAAGCGTGCAACTGACTCCGCACGAACAGGAACGCCTGCTCATCCATGTGGCGGCCGATGTGGCAGAGAAGCGCAGGGCGCGCGGACTGCGGCTGAATCACCCCGAGGCGATCGCGCTGATCACTTCACACCTTCTGGAGGGCGCGCGCGACGGCCGGACCGTGGCCGAACTGATGGCCTCCGGCCGGAAGGTCCTCACCCGCGACGACGTCATGGACGGCATCCCGGAGATGATCCACGACGTCCAGGTCGAGGCCACCTTCCCGGACGGCACCAAGCTGGTCACCGTCCACGATCCGATCGTCTGACGGGGGACAGCCGATGATTCCCGGAGAGATCCTGTACGCGGAGGGCCTGGTGGCGCTCAACGAGGGGCGCCCCGTCACCCGGCTCACCGTCCTCAACGCCGCGGACCGCCCTGTCCAGGTCGGTTCGCACTACCACTTCGCCGAGGCCAACACCGGCCTGGACTTCGACCGCCGTGCCGCCCGCGGACTGAGGCTGAACATCGCCGCCGGCACCGCTGTGCGCTTCGAACCCGGCATTCCCGTCGACGTCGAACTCGTCCCGCTCGCAGGTCTGCGCATCGTCCCCGGACTGCGCGGCGACACCGGAGGTCCCCTCGATGCCTGAGCTCAGCCGTCCTGTGTACGCCGATCTGTTCGGGCCCACCACCGGCGACCGCATACGGCTCGCCGACACCGATCTCGTCGTCGAGATCGAGGAGGACCGCTCCGGTGGCCCCGGGCGGTCCGGTGACGAAGCAGTGTTCGGCGGCGGCAAGGTGATCCGTGAATCGATGGGCCAGGCGCGGACCACCCGTGCCGAAGGAGCCCCCGACACGGTCATCACCGGCGCCGTCATCATCGACCACTGGGGCATCGTCAAGGCCGACATAGGTATCCGCGACGGCCGGATCACGGGGATCGGCAAGGCCGGCAACCCGGACACGATGGACGGTGTCCACCCCGACCTGGTCATCGGACCCGAGACCGAGATCATCGCGGGTAACGGCAAGTTCATCACCGCCGGGGCCATCGACGCGCACGTCCACTTCATCTCGCCGACCCTCGTCGACCAGGCGCTCTCCTCCGGGATCACGACCCTCGTCGGCGGAGGCACGGGCCCGGCCGAAGGCTCCAAGGCCACGACGATCACCCCGGGCCCCTGGCACCTCGCCCGGATGTTCGAGGCGCTCGAGGGCTATCCGGTGAACATCGGACTGCTCGGCAAGGGCAACACGATGTCGCGTGAGGCCATGCACTCCCAACTGCGTGCGGGAGCCCTGGGGTTCAAGATCCATGAGGACTGGGGCGCGACCCCCGCCGTCATCGACGCCTGCCTGAGCGTGTGCGAGGAGACGGGTGCCCAGCTCGCCATCCACACGGACACGCTCAACGAGGCCGGGTTCGTCGCCGACACACTGGCCGCGATCGCGGGGCGCTCCATCCACTCGTACCACACCGAAGGTGCGGGCGGCGGGCACGCTCCCGACATCATCAGCGTGGTCTCGGAGCCGAACATCCTGCCCAGCTCCACCAATCCGACACGGCCGCACACCCTCAACACGATCGAGGAACACCTCGACATGCTGATGGTCTGCCACCACCTCAACCCCACGGTGCCGGAGGACCTGGCCTTCGCCGAGTCCCGGATCCGGCCCTCGACGATCGCGGCCGAGGACATCCTCCATGACCTCGGAGCCATCTCGATCATCTCCTCGGACTCCCAGGCGATGGGCCGCATCGGCGAGGTGATCCTGCGTACCTGGCAGACCGCCCATGTGATGAAGCGGCGGCGTGGAGCGCTCCCGGGCGACGGCAGCGCCGACAACCACCGGGCACGTCGCTATGTCGCCAAATACACCATCAACCCGGCGGTGGCCCAGGGCCTGGACCGGGAGATCGGCTCCGTCGAGACCGGCAAGCTCGCCGATCTCGTGCTGTGGGACCCCGCCTTCTTCGGTGTCAAGCCGCAGACCGTGTTCAAGGGCGGGCAGATCGCCTACGCGCAGATGGGCGATGCCAACGCCTCGATCCCCACCCCGCAGCCCGTGATGCCCCGCCCGATGTTCGGGGCCGTGGGACGGGCTCCCGCGGCCAACTCCCTCAACTTCGTGTCCTCGTCCGCCGTCGAGGCCGGGCTGCCGGAGCGTCTGGGGCTCGGCAAGCAGTTCGTGCCGATCACCAGCACCCGCGGCATCACCAAGTCGGACATGCGGGAGAACGACGCCCTGCCCCGGGTCCAGGTCGACCCCGACAGCTTCGCGGTCACCATCGACGGTGATCCGGTCGAACCCGCCCCTGCCGCTGAACTCCCCATGGCGCAGCGCTATTTCCTCTTCTGAGACACAGGACAGCACTTCATGACGACACGCGCAGCCCTGCTCGTCCTCGCAGACGGCCGGTTCCCCGCCGGTGGCCACGCCCACTCCGGTGGCGCCGAACCTGCCGTCAAGGCAGGACGGATCAGGAACGCCCAGGACCTGGCGGAGTTCTGCCTGGGCCGGCTGCACACCACCGGGCTCACCTCGGCCGCCCTGGCCGCCGCGGCGGCCCAGGGCCTCGACCCGCTTGCACTCGACGAGGCCGCCGACGCACGGACGCCCTCGCCCGCGCTCAGGAGCGTCGCACGCAAGCTGGGCCGGCAGCTGATGCGGGCGGCGCGAGCCACCTGGCCCAGCCCCGAACTGGCCGCGCTCGCCGAAGCCCGGCCACGCGGCGCCCACCAGCCCGTCGTACTCGGGCTCACGGCGCGCGCCGCAGGGCTGGGGCCCGCCGACGCCGCACACTGCGCCGCCTACGAAGCGGTCAGCGGCCCGGCCACCGCCGTGGTCCGACTGCTGTCCCTGGATCCCTTCGAGGCCACCGCGGTCCTCGCCCGGCTCGCACCCGCCCTCGACCAGGTCGCCGCCCAGGCCGCCGAGGCCGCGCGGCACGGCATCGAGGCGCTGCCCGCCTCCTCAGCTCCGCTGCTCGACATCTCGGCCGAGGAACACGCCGTCTGGCCGGTCCGCCTGTTCGCGTCCTGAACTGAACCTCCCCACCTCACCCCATCCGTCCTCATC
The DNA here is from genome assembly GCF_035563135.1 of Streptomyces sp. Lineage (GTDB taxonomy): Bacteria > Actinomycetota > Actinomycetes > Streptomycetales > Streptomycetaceae > Streptomyces. The sequence goes on along the minus strand of NZ_DATMVN010000249.1, from coordinate 8,562 downwards.
CGGAGTCGCACCCATGCATCTCGACCACGCACACGACGCTCCCGCGGCCGTCAGCGCCGACGCCACCCGCCCCGACGGCGCCCGTCGCGCGCTGCGCATCGGCCTGGGAGGCCCGGTCGGTTCAGGCAAGACGGCCACCGTCGCCGCCCTCTGCCGCGCCCTGCGCGACCGGCTCTCCATCGCCGTCGTCACCAACGACATCTACACCCGCGAGGACGCCGCCTTCCTGCTGCGCAACGCCGTGCTGCCGCCCGAGCGCATCCAGGCCGTCGAGACCGGCGCCTGCCCGCACACCGCGATCCGCGACGACATCTCCGCCAACCTCGAAGCAGTCGAGGACCTGGAGGACGCCGTGGGCCCCCTCGACCTGATCCTCGTCGAATCGGGTGGCGACAATCTGACCGCCACCTTCTCCAAGGGGCTCGTCGACGCCCAGGTCTTCGTGATCGACGTCGCGGGCGGTGACGACATCCCGCGCAAGGGCGGCCCGGGTGTCACCACCGCCGACCTGCTCGTGATCAACAAGACCGACCTCGCCCCCTATGTAGGCTCCGACCTCGACCGGATGGCCCGCGACGCCGCCGCGCAACGCGGCGAGCTTCCCGTGGTGTTCACCTCCCTGACCGGCGCCGACGGTGTCGCCCCCGTCGCCGACTGGGTGCGGGCGCGGCTCGCGGACTGGGCCGCGTGAGCGTCGCGGCCACCGCCCGGATCACGGCGGTCGCCGACGGGCGGGGGGCCACGGCGCTTCCGGTGCTCGAGAGCGACGGTCCGCTCGCCCTGCGCCGGACCCGGTCTCCGGAGGCCGGGTGCGCGCGTGTCACCGTGGTCGGCGCGATGAGCGCGCCCCTCGGCGGCGACCGGCTCACGATCGAGGTCCGGGCGGAGGACGGCGCGCGGGTGACGGTGGACTCCGCCGCCGCCACGGTGGCGCTGCCGGGGGCCGGCCCGGACGCCGGCCCCGCTTCGTACGACGTGCGGCTGAGCGTGGGGGAGGGGGCGCAGCTCCGCTGGCTCCCCGAACAGCTCGTCTCCGCGTGCGGAAGCGAACTCGACATGACCACACGGGCCGAACTCGCCGGAACCGCACGCCTGGTGCTTCGCGAGGAACAGGTTCTGGGCCGGCACGGCGAACACACCGGGCGGCTCTCGACCCGTCTGACGGTGCACAGAGCAGGACGGCCGCTGCTCGACCAGCAACTGGCGTACGGTCCGGGAGCACCCGGAGGCTGGGACGGCGCGGCCATCCTGGGCGGCCACCGGGCGGCCGGGCAACTGCTCCTGGTCGACCCCGCGTTCGACGGCGGCCTCCCCGCGCCACGCCTGCTCGGCCCCACCGCCGTGCTGACTCCGCTGGCCGGCCCCGCCGTTCTGGTGACGGCCGTGGCCGCCGACGCCCGGCTGCTGCGAGCCGTACTGGACGAGGCGCTGGAGGGGCTTCTGACGGAGTCCGAGCACCTGCGGGCGGGGTGAGTTCGCTCAGCGGGACAGGGAGCCCCGGTTATTGGTTCGGTAAAGAAACCTGCGTACGCCCTGTTCCCGGCAACCTCACAGACGAAAGGATCCGCCTGGACACATGAACCAACGTGCCGCCACCGCGGCGCGTCACCCAGGGGGAGGTTCCACTTGAGGCGCACAGCGATGCTCGCTTCGGCCGGCACTCTGATCGCGGGCACACTCATAGCGGGGGCGACAGCCGCACCTGCCGCCGGTGCCGACAGCCGGCACCGCGGCGGCCAGGAGGCGCGTGGCGTCCAGATCGCCGCGGCCCGGGCCGCGAAGGCGGGTATCGACTGGACGGACTGCCCGGCCGACTGGGCGATCACCGCACCCATCCAGTGCGGGTGGGTGAGCGTACCGCTGGACTACGGCAAACCGAACGGGAAGCAGATCAAGCTCGCGGTCGACCGGCACGTCAGCACGGGTACGAAGAACGAGCGCCAGGGCGCACTCGTCTACAACCCCGGAGGCCCCGGTGCCTCGGGCATGGCGTTCCCGAAGCGCGTCGTCACCAAGAACCCGCTCTGGACGAAGACCGCGAAGGCATACGACTTCGTCGGCTTCGACCCGCGCGGGGTCGGCCACTCGGCGCCGATCTCCTGCATCGACCCGCAGGAGTTCGTGAAGGCCCCGAAGGCCGACCCGGTGCCGCACAGCGAGGCCGACAAGCGGGCGCAGCGCAAGCTCGCCGCCGAGTACGCCGCCGGATGCGCCGAGCGCAGTGGCGAGATGCTGCCGCACATGACCACGCCCAACACCGCCCGTGACCTGGACGTCATCCGCGCCGCGCTCGGTGAGAGGAGGCTCAACTTCCTGGGTGTCTCCTACGGCACCTACCTGGGCGCGGTCTACGGCACGCTCTTCCCGTCGCACGTACGCCGCATGGTCGTCGACAGCGTGGTCGACCCGGCGAAGGACAACATCTGGTACGAGGCCAACCTCAACCAGGACATCGCCTTCCAGACACGCTGGAACGACTGGAAGGCGTGGGTCGCCGAGAACGACGCGGCCTACCACATCGGTGACACGCCCGAGAAGGTCGAGCAGGCATGGCTGACGCTGCGGGCGGCGGCCAGGAAGAACCCGATCGGCGGTGTCGTCGGCCCCGCCGAACTCATCGGTTTCTTCCAGGGCGCGCCGTACTACGACTCCGCCTGGGCGCCCACCGCCCAGGTCTGGAGCGACTACCTGGGCGGTGACACCCAGGCGCTGCTCGACGCCGCGGCACCCGACCTGTCGGACACCGCGGGGAACATCCGCTCGGAGAACAGCAACGCCGTGTACACGGCGGTCGAGTGCGCGGACGCCAAGTGGCCCACCAGCTGGAGGAAGTGGGACCGCGACAACACCCGGCTGCACAGGGACCACCCGTTCATCACCTGGGCGAACGCCTGGATGAACCTGCCGTGTGCGACCTGGTCGACCGAGCAGCAGACCCCGCTGGAGGTCCGCACGGGCAAGGGCCTGCCTCCGGTACTGATCGTGCAGTCCACGCGCGACGCCGCCACCCCGTACGAAGGCGCCGTCGAGCTGCACAAGCGCTTCAAGGGCTCCCGTCTCATCACCGAGGAGGGCGCCGGCTCGCACGGTGTCACCGGCCTGGTCAACCCCTGCATCAACGAGCGGGTGGACACCTACCTGCTCACCGGGAAGACGGACCGGCGCGATGTGACGTGCACTCCGCACGCCACGCCGAAGCCGTGATCACCACCTGACGTGAGCGGGCGGCCGATGAAGTCCGGCGGCCGCCCGCTCACCCCCCGGCCCGTGCCGCCTGCTCACCCCCGGCCCGTGCCGCCCGTTCGCCTCCGGTCCGTGCCCCCGCTCACCTCCGGCCGGGTCCGGGCCTCCTCACGCCTTCCGGTCGTGCCGCTCCAGCCAGGCGTCCTCCGCCGCGTAGTCGAAGAGCCCCTCGCCGTAGTTGCGCACCATCTTCGGGAAAGCCTGCCGCCAGTCGCGGCCGTCGAGCTGTGCGGCGAGCCATGCGACGGTCTGCGGCAGCGACTGGACATACCCCGTCACCGGGCGGTATCCCAGCTCCCGTTCGGCGGCCGACATGTCGTAGACGACGGGGTGCGCCCCGCTCCACGGTGTCTCCCCGATCCCGCCCTCGGGCGGCGCGCCCGCCACCAGCACCGTCTCGGTCTCCAGACCCAGCACCTCGTCGACGGCCGTCCCGATCTCGGCGACGGTCGGTGCCTGCGGATCCCCCGCGTTGAGCACCCGGGAGGCCGGCCGGAGAGCGGCGAGCCGCACCAGCTCGGCGACGTTGGACACATGAACCGGATGGAAGCGGCTGGCCCCCTCGTACGCCAGGACCCGCCGCCGGCGTCCGTCCAGCAGACGCTTCACGAAGTACAGCTCACGCGGTGTGCGGCAGTGCTCCCCGTGCACCGCTCCCGCCCGCAGCAGCGTCACCGGCAAGGCGTCGCCGGCCGCGAGCAGTTCCCGCTCCAGTGCGATCTTGCGTGTCCCGTACGTCGCGTCCCCGGGGGTGACCGTTCGCTGGGCCTCCGAAACAGGTACCGGGTACTCAGGGAAGCCGTCCGGCTCGTCCTGTGTGTCGAAACTCCGGCCCCGCTCGTCCTCGTACACCGCGCCGCTGGAGATGACGACCGCGGACCCGACCCGGTCCGCCAGCCCCGTCAGCTGTGCGGCGTGCTCCCGGCCGAAGGCGACCATGTCGACCAGGGCGTCGCAGCCGTCGCCGAGCGCGGCAGCCAGAGCGCCTTCCTCATCGCGATCGACTGCGACGGCGTGGACGCCGTCCCCCCAGGCGCCGTCACGGCCGCCACCACGGGAGAACGCTGTCACCTCCCAGCCGTCCTCGGCCAGAGCGCGCACCGCGGCCCGGCCGATCTGTCCCGTGGCGCCCAGCACGCATGCTCGTCCTCTGCTCATGCGAGCCACGCTACGGCCGCCTCAACCGCAGGGACAGGGATATCGGCCGAGAGCAGATTCCCCGCTCAGCGTGGCCGCCGCGGGAACTTCTTGGCCTCCTCGGCCTGCGCCGCCTTCGCCTTGACCGCGTACTCGTCGACGTACTCCTGGCCGGAGAGACCGAGAATGGCGTACATGATCTCGTCCGTGACCGCCCGGATCGCCGCCTTCTGGTCCTCCAGGCCGGCATAGCGGGAGAAGTCCAGCGGCTCCCCGAACCGGATCGTGACCCGCTTGACCTTCGGCACCTTCTGCCCGGGGGGCTGGATCTCGAACGTGCCGACCATCGCGCAGGGGATGACCGGGACCCCTGCCTTGATGGCCATCACCGCCACCCCGACCTTGCCCTTGTACAGCCGCCCGTCGTGCGAGCGGGTGCCCTCCGGATAGATGCCCAGGAGCTCGTTCCTGCTCAGCACTCCCAGTCCTTCGCGGATCGCCGCCTGTCCGGCTTCCTTGCCGGAGCGGTCCACGGGGATCTGCCCGATGCTGTGGAAGAACGCCGCGGTCAGCTTGCCCTTGATGCCGGGGCCGGTGAAGTATTCGGCCTTCGCGAGAAACGTGATGCGGCGCTTGAGGATCGCGGGCATCAGGAAGTGGTCGGAGAAGGAGAGGTGGTTGCCCGCGACGATGGCCGCACCGTCTTCGGGGATGTGTGCGAGCCCCTCGATGCGGGGGCGGAACACCAGCCGGAGCAGGGGGCCCAGCACGACATACTTCAGGACGTAATAGAACACAGCTTCTCTCCTAGCCTTCCTGACCGGGCTGGCGGCCGCGTTCTGCCAGGTCACACAAGGTGTTGTCGTTCTCGGCCGGCTCGATGGCACGGTCGGCCGGGGGTCGCCCCTCCCGGACTGGTACCCGCTCCTCCCCGCCTCACTGACGTCTCATCAGCCGATGGCCCGTACGCACACCCGCTTCTCTCCGGTGATCGATCGTAGCCCTGGTCCGGGCGTGCCGGGCAGTAGTGCGGAAGGGTCCGTGGCGGAGGGTGCCGGGACGGCCGCGTGCCGGATTCCGGATCAGAGGGCCGCCGGGCACGGCAGGCAGGCCCCGGGGCGGATGGGCAGACCGATCTCACCACCGGTGCGGCGGACGGGGCTCCCGGAGTGGAGGCGCAGGCCGCCCGCGCCGAGTTCGTACTCGGATCGGGCCCCGGTGGACGAGCACTGCGTGCTTCTCGCCCGCAGCGCATCGATGGCACCGTCGCGCGGAGGGCCCGCGCGGTCGGCGGGCGTGAGGCGTCCGGAGCGCAGGCCCACCGTGGCGGACGCCCCTGCGGAGCCGGTACCGGTCACCCTCAGGAACTGCTCCGTCCCGCCGGGTTCCACCTGTACGGCGCTGCCCTCGGCCGCGCCGGGGCGGCCTTCCAGGAGCTCGCACCGGCCGGTGAGGCCCGCGGCCTCCGGGGTGGCGGGGCCTCGTGGATCTCGGTGGGGGCACCGGCCTGCTGGAGGCAGCCGCACATGAACACGGCGACGCGGTCGGACAGGGACACCGCCTCGGCCCGGTCGTGGGCGACGTGGACGGTGGTGGTGCCGGCTCCGCGCCGGAGATCCTCGAACCGGCCGCGGGTCCGGTCCCGCACCGTGGCGTCGAGCACCTGGCCGGCGGATCCGGTGACGGCCCGAGGGAACCGGCCGGTGGACCACGGAGCATGCCTGCGGCTCATCGAGGCCATGACCGTGGTCAGGCCGTCACCCGGCTCATCCGGCCTGGTCGTGGACGAACTCGTTGAGGGCCTTGCCCGGCCGCAGGGCAGCCTCGCCGCCCACCTGGTGGAAGCTGCCGAATCCCACCAGGGTGACGGTCCTGCCCGCTCTGAGCGCCTCCGCGATCACCCCGGCCTCTCCGACCGTACCGAAAACGGCGTCGAGGACCCGGCCGATCCGGTCGGCCGACAGCTCGCCGTCGTGTGCCGTCCTGCGTCCGATCGCCTCGATCAACCCGGACCTGTCCATGCCTGGTACCTCTTTCCCGCCGACGAAGACGCGCGGCGGGCATGACCGCCCGCCCCATCGGCCGGTCGTTCGCCGCACGGTGCCACCAGGGTGGCACCGCCGGAGCCCCCTCGCACGACGCCGTACGCCGACTGTGTGCGGATGCGGGGCCGCGCCGCGCACGGACAGGGGAGGGGCGCCGCACGGGGCCCCTCCGGCCGCTCACCCCTCAGGTGTCGCGGGTGGCGACCATTCCCAGAGTGGCCAGCCCGAGGACCACCCAGCCGAACCAGAGCCAGCCGTTGCTCCCCAGCGCGACCGTGTACGCGGTCACCGCGACCAGCACCCCGACAGTGAGCACTCCCATGGTTTTCGTGGATCCAGGCACGAGCACACGCTCCTCACCCGGCCGCACGGCCGTTGGAGCCATGGTCACCCCTCGGACACGCCCCCCGCTACTGTCCGCGTGCCTCCAATGAGGCGAGATAGGCGTTGTACGCCTTCAGATCCTGGTCACCGTCCCGGTCCGCGGCACGGTCGGAGCGCTTGGCCGTCCGCTGCTCGGAGCGGTACCACTGGAAGACCAGCGCGATCAGCACCAGCACGGACGGGATCTCGCTGAACGCCCAGGCGATGCCGCCGGCCGCGGACTGGTCGCTCAGGGCGTCGATACCGAGCGAGGCGGGGGGGTTCTCGTACGCCTTGACCATCGGCTGGCTCGCCATCATCAGCGCGATCCCGAAGAACGCGTGGAAGGGCATGCCCGCGAAGAGCTCCAGCATCCGCATCACATAGCCGGGCCTGTGCGGGCCCGGGTCGACGCCCATGATCGGCCAGAAGAACACCAGGCCGACCGCCAGGAAGTGCACCATCATCGCGATGTGGCCCGTCTTCGACCCCATCAGGAAGTCGAAGAGCGGGGTGAAGTAGAGCCCGTACAGGCTCGCGATGAAGAGCGGGATCGTGAAGACCGGATGCGTGATGATCTTCATGTAGCGGCTGTGGAGAAGCTTGAGCAGCAGCTCGCGCGGTCCCGTACGGCCCCGCCCCGCCACCGGCAGCGCGCGCAGCGCCAGCGTCACCGGTGCGCCCAGCAGCAACAGGATCGGCGACACCATGCTGATCACCATGTGCTGCACCATGTGCACGCTGAACATGACCATGCCGTAGTCGTTGAGCCCCGTACACATCACCAGCGCGATGGAGAGCACGCCGACGACGAACAGCACGGTCCGGTTCACGGGCCAGCCGTCACCCCGGCTGCGCAGCCGCACCACGCCGTAGCCGTACAGGGCGAGTGCGGCGAGGCAGCCGATCAGGAAGAACGGGTCCGCGGAGAATTCGAGCCCACGGCCCAGCGTGAACGGCGGCAGGTCCATGTTCATGCCGTGCCCGCTGTGATCCATCTGTTCACTCCCGCTGGGGACGTCCCCGTTTCGTGCCGGTTGTCCGGTCCAGACTAGAACCGCCCCCGGCCGCGGGTGCGGCCGGGGGCGGTCCAGGGAGCGTCGTGACGGTCAGAGCACGACCTGCGCCTCCGCGTAGCGCTCGGCCGGAACCGTCTTCAGCGTCTCCACGGCCGCAGCCAGGGGAACCATCGTGATGTCCGTGCCGCGCAGCGCCGTCATCATGCCGAACTCACCGCGGTGAGCGGCCTCCACCGCGTGCCAGCCGAAGCGGGTGGCCAGAACACGGTCGTACGCGGTCGGGGTGCCACCGCGCTGCACATGGCCGAGGATCACCGGGCGGGCCTCCTTGCCGAGGCGCTCCTCCAGCTCACCGGAGAGCTGCGTCGCCACTCCTGCGAAACGCTCGTGGCCGTAGATGTCCTTCGTGCCCTGGTTGAACTCCATGGAGCCCTCCCGGGGCTTGGCGCCCTCGGCCACGACGACGATCGCGAACTTCTTGCCGTCCGAGAAGCGCCGGCCGACCAGTGCTGTCAGCTCGTCGATGTCGAAGGGCCGCTCGGGTACGACGATGGCGTGCGCGCCGGCCGCCATGCCCGAATGCAGCGCGATCCAGCCGGTGTGGCGCCCCATGACCTCGACGATCAGCACCCGCTGGTGCGACTCGGCCGTCGTCTTCAGCCGGTCGAGCGCCTCGGTCGCGACCCCGACCGCGGTGTCGAAGCCGAAGGTCACGTCGGTGGAGGCGATGTCGTTGTCGATGGTCTTGGGCACGC
>NZ_DATMVN010000248.1:0-41327 GCF_035563135.1 Streptomyces sp. | reverse complement strand
AGGACGGCGAGCGCGAACGCGATGTCGGTGGCGGTGGGGACGGCCCAGCCGGCGAGGGATCCGCCACCCAGCACAGCGGTCAGCGTGTAGACGATTGCGGGCACGGCCATGCCGCAGAGCGCTGCGACGACGGGCAGAGCTGCGGCCCGGGGGTCACGGAGTTCACCCGCGACCAGCTCACGCTTGAGTTCGACTCCCGCCACGAAGAAGAAGACGGCGAGCAGGCCGTCGGCCGCCCAGTGGGCCACGGAGAGGTTCAGCCCCAGAGCTTCGGGGCCGAAGTGGAAACGGCTGATGGACGCATAGGAGGAGCCGAAGGTGTTCGCCCAGATCAGCGCGGCAACGGCCGCGACCAGCAGGATGATCCCGCCGACCGTCTCGGTGCGCAAGGCCTCGGCGACGTAGTTGCGCTCAGGGAGGGAGAGCCGTCCGAACAGAGTACGGCGGCCGGAAGGGGGGACGGGCGGGGCCACGAGGGAGACCTCCGGGTCGGGTTACGGCAGTGGTGGCATGCGGATGCACGTGCCGACCAGACTTCCCGGCGCCCCTGTGGAGTTCTTCTGTGCGGTTGTTCGTTGTCGGGATCTCGTGCTCACGCCCTTCGGCATGCACACGATCGTCTCGATGTGCTTCCCCGACGAAATCACCACTCTACCCGGGACCCCGGAAAGGCATCCGGATTCGGTGTGTGTCGTCCGGCAGAGCGAGGCGTGCGGTGGGCACCGGATGTCGTCCGAGCCGCCGGTCGGTTGCCGGAAGGGGCACCCGGATTGCTACCGGGTGCCCCTCGAAGTGGACGGCCTCGGAAACGAGCTCTGCCGGACGCAGGCCCTCTCAGCCCTCCACAGTCCTCCTCAGCCCTCGGAAGGAGCGGAGGGGAGCTGTGTCTGGATAAGAGCCATCACCGAGGAGTCCGTGAGCGTGGTGACATCACCCAGCTCGCGGTTCTCGGCGACATCGCGCAGGAGCCGGCGCATGATCTTGCCGGATCGGGTCTTCGGCAGCTCCGCCACCGGCAGCACGCGCTTGGGCTTGGCGATCGGCCCGAGCGTGGTGCCGACGTGGTTGCGCAGCTCGGTGACCAGCTCCTCGGAAGCGGTGGCCGTGCCGCGCAGGATCACGAAGGCGACGATGGCCTGACCGGTCGTCTCGTCGTTGGCGCCGACCACGGCTGCCTCGGCGACCGAGGGGTGCGACACGAGAGCCGACTCGACCTCGGTGGTCGAGATGTTGTGCCCGGACACGAGCATGACGTCGTCGACTCGGCCGAGCAGCCAGACATCGCCGTCCGCGTCCTTCTTGGCACCGTCGCCCGCGAAGTACTTGCCTTCGAAGCGCGACCAGTAGGTGTCGATGAAGCGCTGGTCGTCACCCCAGATGGTGCGGAGCATCGACGGCCACGGCTCGGTGAGGACGAGATAACCACCCCCGCCGTCCGGCACCTCGCGGGCCTCGTCGTCGACCACCGTGGCACAGATGCCTGGCAGCGCCCGCTGGGCGGAACCGGGCTTGGTCGCTGTGACCCCGGGAAGCGGCGAGACCATCATGGCGCCGGTCTCGGTCTGCCACCAGGTGTCCACGATCGGACAGGTGTCGGCGCCGATGTGCTTGCGATACCAGATCCAGGCCTCGGGGTTGATCGGCTCACCGACCGAACCCAGCACGCGCAGCGACGACAGGTCGAACTTGGCGGGGATGTCGTCTCCCCACTTCATGAACGTACGGATCGCGGTCGGCGCGGTGTAGAGGATCGTCACCCCGTACTTCTGCACGATCTCCCAGAACCGTCCCTGGTGGGGCGTGTCGGGCGTGCCCTCGTACATCACCTGTGTCGCACCGTTGGCCAGCGGGCCGTAGACGAGGTACGAGTGCCCGGTCACCCAGCCGATGTCGGCGGTGCACCAGTACACGTCCGATTCGGGCTTGAGGTCGAAGACAGCGTGGTGGGTGTACGCCGTCTGGGTCAGGTAACCCCCGGAGGTGTGCAGGATCCCCTTCGGCTTACCCGTGGTTCCCGAGGTGTAGAGGATGAAGAGCGGCTGCTCCGCGTCGAAGGCCTCGGGCGTGTGCTCGGCGGACTGCCTTGCGGTGATCTCGTGCCACCAGACGTCCCTGCCCTCGGACCAGGCGGTGTCCTGGCCGGTGCGCCGGACCACCAGGACATGCTCGACACTGTCGATGCGCGAGACGGCGTCGTCCACGGCGGGCTTGAGCGCCGAGGGCTTTCCGCGGCGGTAACCGCCGTCGGCGGTGATCACGACCTTGGCGTCGGCGTCCTGGATACGGGCGGCGATGGCATCCGCGGAGAAGCCCCCGAAGACGACCGAATGCGCTGCGCCGATGCGGGCGCAGGCCAGCATCGCCACGGCAGCCTCCGGGATCATCGGCAGGTAGACGGCGACCCGGTCCCCCTTGCCGACACCGAGCTCGGTGAGGGCATTGGCCGCGCGGGAGACCTCGTCCTTCAGCTGGGCGTAGGTGATCGCGCGGCTGTCGCCGGGTTCGCCCTCGAAATGGATCGCGACCCGGTCGCCGTTTCCGGCCTCGACGTGGCGGTCCACGCAGTTGTACGCGACGTTGAGCTTGCCGTCCGCGAACCACTTCGCGAAGGGCGGGTTGCTCCAGTCGAGCGTCTCGGTCGGCTCCGTGGCCCAGGTCAGGCGACGGGCCTGCTCGGCCCAGAAGCCCAGCCTGTCCGCCTCGGCCTGCTCGTACGCCTCCACCGTCACGTTGGCGTTCGCGGCCAGATCGGCAGGCGGTGCGAACCGCCGCTCCTCCTTGAGCAGATTGGAGAGGGAGGAAGGTTCGCTCATACTGCGGTCTCCTCCTTGGGCAGATTGGCCAGACTTTCGTTGCTCACGACATCTCCCATTCCCAGGGTGTCCGTTGTGTCCCGGGGGACAGCTCATCAGGCTGCGGGCCAGGTGACAAGTGTCTGCCGGAAATTGGTTTAGACCTGTGCCCCGTGCGGGGAGTCACCTGTCCCGCTTCCGCAAGCAGCGCTGTGCGATGCGAAGGCGGGACCACAAGGTGTCACGGCCCGGGTACGTGAGCGGTTCAGGCGTCGATCGTGGCGCTGGGGGGCGTGTGCAGTGTTTCGGCGCCGGGCTCCGCCCCCCATCCCGCACCGGGGGTGACCCGCGCGAATACCTCGTCGGGCCCGGTTCCGGAACTGGCGCCTTCGGTCAGCAGGTAGGCCTGAGCCTCACCGACATGGAAGTACATGCCGTGCAGTTGCAGGGTGCCTGCTGCCAGTCGGCGGGCCACCGATTCATGCGCCCGTAGGTGCTCCAACTGCTGCACCACATTGGTAAGACAGAGCTGCTCCACCGCATCGGCAGGCAGCCGGCCGGCGATACGCACCCAGGAGTGGTGACGGGAACGCATACGCTCCAAGCTCGGCAGCCCGTGCCGCAACCAGCGCCACAGTGGCGTCCGGGGTGTCTCGGGCGCGGCGTCCAGCAGGGCCTGCATCGCCCCGCATCCGGAGTGGCCGCAGATGGTGATGGATTCGACTTCGAGCACGTCCACCGCGTACTCGATGGCGGCAGCAACAGAATCGTCGTTGCTCGTCGTGCCTCCGGTGCCCGGCGGCGGCACCAGATTTCCGACGTTCCGCACGGTGAAGAGGTCGCCCGGACCGCTTGCGGTGATCATGCTGGTGACCAGGCGAGAGTCGGCACAGGTGAGGAACAGCTGTGAAGGCCGCTGCCCCTCGGCAGCCAGCCGCGCCAACTCCTCACGGACCAGTGGGGCGGTGGTGCGCTGAAATGAACTGAGGCCGCTGAGCAGCCGGTGGCCGCCGTGCCGGTGGCCCGAGGTGTCTTTCGGGGCAGGGGCAGCCTTGGAGGTGGGGTGCGGGGCGGGAGGGGTGCTGGCCTGTGAGGCATCGGCCAAGCGGTCGTGGCAGTGATGGTTGCGCCATGGTGTCCATGGGCGGCAGCAGGAATGGGCGGCCGACGCGGGCTCGGCGATCCGGCCACCGGAACGTCCGGTGAACTCGATCCGCCCCCCGAGAGCGGTCTGCGCCGTGTACCAGTCCTGGATGGCCTCGTATGCCGCGTGGTCCATGAATGAGCCGTCCAGCTCGACGACGGCGTCCACTCCTGGGGGGAGCTTTCCGAGCAAGCGGCTGAGACGGGGCACGGCCAGGAAGGTCAGCTGACCACGCACGGTCACCACATGGCGGCCGTCCTGCTCCGTCACGGTGATCCGCGTGCGTGCCAGCCGGTGCAGTGCGACGGCCACCGCCACCACGATGCCGATCCCCACACCCTCGAGTACTCCCGCGAGAATCACACCGCTGATTGTCGCGCCGTACACCAGGAACTCCCGGTGTTTGTGGACCTTGCGGATGTGGGCGAAATTGACCATCTGAATGCCGACCACCATCACCAGGGCGGCGAGCGCCGCCAGGGGAATCCGCTCGAGAGCTGTGACCAGCAGCAGGGCTGCCAGCAGGACCCAGACACCGTGCAGCACGGTGGAGGCGCGGCTCTCCGCGCCTGCCCGCACATTTGCGGAACTGCGCACGGCCCCGCCGGACACGGGAAGCCCTCCGGCCAGCCCTGACACCGCATTGGCGACACCCTGGGCCCGCAACTCACGGTCGAGATCGGATCGCTTGACAGGCGCGGGCGGCGCCGACCCGTCCTTGGGCATGGATGTCACCCGGTCTGCAGTCAGCTTGTCCACGGAAACCGCGGCGAGCAGGGATTCGAGGCTGGCCACGAGCATGACCGTGAACACAGCCGTCGCCAGCGCGGCCACCGGGCCCTGCGGCAGCTCAGGCAGTGCGTGCGAGTGCCATGACGGAAGGTCCACCCGGGCGATCCCGGGAGTTGCCACGGCGGCCACGACCGTCGCGATCACCACTGCGGAGAGTGCGGCGGGAATTCTGCCCAGCGTCGCACCGATCCGTCCGGGCATGCGTGGCCACACGACGAGAAGCAGGATCGTCAGGGCCCCGATGAAGGGTGCGGCCGGACCGGTCCGAGCCAGGTGGGAGGGAAGCGCCAGGACGTTGTCGAGGGCCGAACTCTGTGGAGCCCCGCCGAGCACGATGTGCAGCTGTGCGAGAGCGATGGCCACACCGATACCCGCGAGCGTGCCGTGCACGATGGCCGGGCTGACGGCGAGGGCGCTGCGGGCTGCTCTCAGCGACCCCAGCAGAATCTGCAGGAGCCCCGCACCGATGGTGATCGCACACGTGGTGCGCCAGCCGTAGATCTGGATCAACTCGGCGGTGACCACGGTCAGTCCGGCGGACGGGCCGCTGACCTGGAGGGGTGTGCCCCCCAGCAGGCCGGCGACGATGCCGCCGATCGCTGCCGAGACCAGGCCGGCAGCGAGAGGGGCGTCCATGGCGACAGCGAGACCGAGCGACATGGGAACGGCGATCAGGAAAACAGTGATCGATGCGGACAGATCTCTGCCCGAGACGCGGAAGCGTCCGGCGCGGGGCGGGGGCGGCGGGTTGTGAGGACGCTTGAATTCCGAGGCGCGGGAAGGGCGCGAACTGCGGGATGAATGGTCGTTTCGGGTAGGGACGCAGGCACACATGTTCCCGTCTCCTCCGGGGCAGCGCGGTCGTGGTACTCGACTGACGGCGGCCGTGGGTCACGGCGTGCAGCGGTGAGGTGCAGCGGCGGGATTTCTCAACTCTCCGTAAACGAATGGTAATGGAGGGTAAAGAATAGTGTCCATGTTTTCGAGCAAATGGCCCCGACGATCACTCTTTCAAGTGAATAAGCATCTTTTCAACGGGGTTGTCGTGCTCGTTCCAGTGGGACTGCGTGTGAGGTTGACCGCGCCGTGTCGGCACTTCAACGCACGAATCCTGCAAGGAAGAGGGTGGACGGATGATGGCCGCCACGAAGCGGATCGCCCTGGGCGCCGTGGCCACGGTACTGATCGCCGGTCTGGCCGGATGCTCGGGCCCTGGCGCGGGGACCGCCGGCCCCGTGCCGGGAACAGGGAAGAAGTCCCTCGGTGCGGAGGGGCATTCTCCGGCGGCGGCACCGAAGGGGACGGTCAACCTCATCGGTGACGGTTCCACCGCCTTCACGGGAGTCCAGCCGAAACTTCCTCCGGTCAAACGCCTCAAGCCTGGCCAGAAGCCGCCCCAGTTCGTGGTGTTCTCGTGGGATGGTGCTGGGGAGGACAGTCAGAAACTGTTCTCGCATTTTCGTGCGGTCGCCAAGAAGCACGACGCGAAGATGACGTACTTCCTCAGCGGCGTGTACCTCTTGCCGGAGGAGAAGAAGGAGCTCTACGACCCTCCTCAGCACGCAGCGGGCCGCTCCGACATCGGATTCAACGACACCGAAGGGATTCGCCGCACGCTGACGGAGCTGCGTGCCGCGTGGCTGGACGGCAACGAGATCGGCACCCACTTCAACGGGCATTTCTGCGGGCCGGACGGAGGCGTCGGGACCTGGTCGGTCGAGGAGTGGAAGAGCGAGATCAGTCAGGCGAAGTCGTTCGTGAAGAGCTGGAAGACCAACGCCCCGGACCTCAAGGGTGAAGCGCCACTTCCCTTCGACTACGACAAGGAGCTGATCGGCGCTCGCACTCCTTGCCTGGAGGGACAGAAGAACATGGTCGCAGCCGCGCGGACCATGGGCTTCCGCTATGACTCCAGCGGTATCGGCAATCAGGTCTGGCCTACGAAGAAGGACGGACTCTGGGACCTTCCCCTGCAACTCGTCCCGGTACCGGGACGCGCGTTCGAGACACTCTCGATGGACTACAACTTCATGTTCAACCAGTCCGGTACGACGCAGGGCGACCCGGACAAGCATCAGTACTGGGGCAATCAGATGCGGGACGGGCTTCTGCAGGCGTTCGGCCGTGCCTACAAGGGGAACCGCGCCCCACTGATCATCGGCAATCACTTCGAGTCGTGGAACGGTGGCACCTACATGCGTGCGATCGAGGAGACGGTCGAGACGGTGTGCACCCAGCAGGAGGTGCGATGCGTCTCCTTCCGCCAGCTCGCCGACTGGCTGGACGCGCAGGATCCGGCCACGCTGGCCAGGCTCAGGACGCTGAAGGTGGGCCAGGCGCCCGAACCGGGCTGGACCTCCTTCCTCGCGAGTGCGGCCCCGGGTAAGGCCGCGGCCAGTCCCGTGCCTGCCAGGCCGGCGGACCAGTCGGCAGGCAAGGGACCCGACGGGAGCGCGGACTAGGGATCACCTTCCGGTGTGGCTCCCTCCGGTTCAGGCCGGCTGGCGGGCACCCGTTTCCGTGCAGTGCTCATGCAGGACGAAGGCGGGGTCGACCTGGGCAGCCAGGTCGGCGCCCGTCTTCTCGTTGCCCCAGCTTTCCGCGTTCTTCAGATGGAAGTGCACCATCTGACGTGTGTAACGCTCCCAGTCACGCAATTTGTAGGAGTCCTCCGCGGCGTCCTGCAGGGCCTGCAGCGCCATCCGGTTGTCTGCCTCCAGCAGCTCGAACCGGGCCGGCCGGCCCTTTTCCATCGTCCGGACCCAGTCGGACTGCCCGACGCCGACCAGCAGGTCGTCGCCGACCTCGGCGCGCAGGAAGTCGAGGTCGTCCTCGCCCTGCACCTTGTTGCCCACCACCTTCAGTGCGACACCGAAGTCCCGTGCGTACTCCTTGTACTGCCGGTAGACCGACACGCCCTTCCGTGTGGGTTCAGCGACCAGGAACGTCATGTCGAAACGGGTGAACATCCCTGACGCGAACGAATCCGATCCCGCTGTCATGTCCACCACCACGTACTCGTCCGGGCCGTCGACCAGGTGGTTGAGGCAGAGTTCGACCGCCCCGACCTTGGAGTGGTAGCAGGCGACACCGAGATCGGACTCGGTGAACGGGCCTGTGGCCATCAGACGGATTACCCCGTCGTCGAGACGGACCGTGCGGGCGCAGGCGTCGTAGACCGGATTATCCTCGCGGACGCGCAGGAGCCGGGACCCTTCTCCGGGCGGCGTGGTCTTGATCATCGTTGCGGCGGATGTGATGCGGGGGTTGGTGCCGCGAAGGTAGTCCTTGATGAGGGGCAGCTGGGCACCCATGGCGGGCAGGGTGGCGGCTTCGTTGTCGTCCAGGCCGAGGGCGGCTCCGAGATGCTGGTTGATGTCGGCGTCCACCGCGACGACATGGGCTCCATTGGCAGCGAGGTGGCGGATGAAGAGCGAGGACAGCGTGGTCTTGCCGCTGCCGCCCTTCCCTACGAAAGCGATCTTCATGTTCACCTAGGGTAGCGGTGTCATTGCTCAGTGCTGTCATGCTTCGTGAAGAAAGCCACTCCTGGGCGGAATCGGTGCCGCATGCGCGTAGCCTCCCTGCTTATGAGTACGACTTCCTCAGACCCGCTGGCCGCTCTGGGCGACCTGCCGGGGGTCGCCGATGCGGTGGACTCCGTGCGCAAGGCCGTGGACCGGGTCTACGGGCACCGGGTCATGCGGCGCCGTAGTAACGAGGTCACCGCGGAGGCGGCGCTGCGGGGAGCCCGCGGTTCGGCGGCGCTCTCGGGCGCCGACTGGAACCTCGAGGAAGTGCGTCGGCGTACGGACTTCA
Source organism: Streptomyces sp. (assembly GCF_035563135.1). Classification (GTDB taxonomy): domain Bacteria; phylum Actinomycetota; class Actinomycetes; order Streptomycetales; family Streptomycetaceae; genus Streptomyces. The sequence goes on along the minus strand of NZ_DATMVN010000248.1, from coordinate 32,780 downwards.
GCGGTGACGGCGAGTCGCGTGCCATCGGTGCCGCCTTGAGGCTGACGGCGGAAGCGGGACAGCTGCTTTCCATCTGGCGGCAGTCGCCGCTTCGGGTCCTGGCCCGACTGCATCTGGTGGCGGCGGGCGGTGCACTTCCCGATGACACGGTCGGCAGGCCCCGACTGCCGGGTGAGCCGGTCGATGAGCCGTTGATCGAGGCGCCTGTCCCGGGTGCGGGTGAGGCGACCGGGCGGCTCGAAGGGCTGTCGCAACTGATCATCGCCGGCGGCTCGGCGCCCGCGCTGGTGACGTCCTCGGTGGTGCACGGTGAACTCCTGGCGCTGCGCCCCTTCGGTTCGCACAACGGCCTGGTCGCCCGGACCGCGGAGCGGATCGTGCTGATCGCCAGTGGACTCGATCCCAAGTCGATCTGCCCTGCCGAAGTCGGGCACGCGGAGCAGGGGCGTGCGGCATACGTAGCCGCGTTCGAGGGGTACCTGTCGGGGACGCCGGAGGGCATGGCCGCATGGATCACCCACTGCGGACGCTCGGTGGAGCTGGGGGTCAGGGAGTCCACGGCAGTGTGTGAGGCGCTGCAGCGCGGCGCCGCCTAGGCCGGTGCTCCGGTGTGCGGTTCCCGCGCGGCCGGCTGAGTAACGCGAGGGCGTTCCGCCAGCTGCGCACGGCTCCGGAAAGGGGTGCGGCGGTGCCGGATCCGGCACCGCCGCTGGCACGTCCGCCCAGTTACCAAGCGTCCTCGATATGTGCCCATCAGGCCGGGTTCATTGCCCGTCGCCTGGTATGGCTGGCCCGTAATCGACGGGTCGACGTCGCGTGGGTGCTCGGCTTCCGTGCTCGGTCCGTGGGGCCTTCTGTGCGTGGAAGGTGATCCTCTCGGATCTCCTTGGTCTCGCGGGCCGTTGTCTCCTTTGTACTCCGGGTTTCAGGGAAGTGGAAGGTCTGGGCGCACTTCTTTACCTTTGTGCATAAATGTGTCGAAGCCGGATATCGCTGGTCAGGCGTGGCCAAGCACATCCGGCAGCAACTCTGCCGCCGTCGAGCGCAGGGGGCGGCCTTTGGTCCAGCTCTGTCAGGTGGTGAGCGCGGCGGCGCGGCGGCGGTTGGCGTACCAGACCAGTCCGGCCGTCACGGCGGCCGCCCCCAGCGCGGCTGCGGCCACGAGTGCCGGCCGTGGCGGCAGCGAGAATCCGGACAGGCGCTGCTTGAGCCGGACCGGGCGGTCGAAGACGAGAACCGGCCATCCCCGGAGGGCCGCCTCGCGCCGCAGCGCTCGGTCCGGGTTGACGGCATGAGGGTGCCCGACCGCTTCCAGCATCGGGACATCGGTGACGGAGTCGCTGTACGCGTAGGAGCGCGAGAGGTCATAGCCTTCCGACTCCGCGAGAGCCTTGATCGCCTCGGCTTTGGTCGGCCCGTAAGCGTAGTACTCGACTTCGCCGGTGAAGCAGCCGTCGTCGCCTACGACCATCCGGGTCGCCACGACCCGGTCGGCACCGAGGAGTTCCCCGATCGGTTCCACGACCTCGGCGCCGGAGGTCGAAACGATGACCACATCGCGCCCGGCGGTGTGGTGCTGCTCGATGAGGGTCGCCGCCTCGTCGTAGATGATCGGGTCGATCAGGTCGTGCAGGGTTTCGGCGACCAGGTCCTTGACCTGCTGGACGTTCCACCCCTTGCAGAGCGCTGAGAGGTATTCACGCATCCGCTCCATCTGGTCGTGATCGGCGCCCCCGGCAAGAAACACGAACTGGGTGTACGCGGTGCGCAGTACGGCGCGGCGGTTGATCAGCCCGCCTTGGTAGAAGGACTTGCTGAAGGTCAGTGTCGATGACTTCGCAATGACCGTCTTGTCCAGGTCAAAGAAGGCTGCTGTGCGAGGCGAGAAGCAGTTTTCCACAAAGGTGAGCATAGGGGCCCGCCATTCGGCGTAAAGTCCGGCGGGTGGGTTTGCCTGAGAAGCTGCTCGGGTACACCATGGAAGTCACGGATCGTTCGCGACCGTGCTAACCCGGTCCGACTCCTCCCCCCCCGAGTCGGCCGTGGGGACGACCCCCGCTCTCCCCCCCGGCGGGGGTCGTCGCATGTCCAGATGCATTTTTCAGCAGAAGTTCATGTGCCGGCCAACCTTCTCGCCACGTCGTCCCCTTCTTCTGCGGGGACCCCTCGATCATGCCCCGTCACCGAGCGTAGCGGAATAGCTGCGCAACGAAAGTCCCCTGTACGAGCTACGGAAATATCCACAACGGTGGCGTTGTCCACAGTTTCTGAGCAAGATCCACACGTTTTTCCGTGCCGATGCATGTTGATTCCACCCGCGAAGTCCGCGGGTTCCGGAATCGCGTGTCTCGGCAGTGTTCGAGATCGCCGCGAAACCGCACTGAGGGACAGTGGGAGAGGGCGGAGATCGTGGCTGGATCCTTCGTGGGCGAAGACCCGTCGAGCGCCGGAGGGTGGCGGGACGGACCACTGATCGTGACCGAGGACGCGATTTTGCTGGACGACCTGCTCAGACTCTGCGCGGCGGCCGGGGCGATGCCCGAGGTTCATCACGGGCCTCCAGGGGAGAGGGGCGGCTGGGAGCGGGCCCCGATGATTCTGGTGGGTGACGACGCGGCACATGCGTGCCGGGGAGCGGCCCGCAGACCCGGCGTCATGCTCGTGGGGCGGGACCAGGACAACCCCGATGTGTGGCGCCGCGCAGTCGAGATCGGGGCCGAATACGTGTTGCGGCTGCCCGATTCCGAAGGTTGGCTCGTCGACCAGATCGCCAACGCGGTGGAAGGTGTGGGCCGGTCCGCGCTCACCGTCGGAGTGATGGGTGGACGCGGCGGCTCCGGCGCCTCCACCCTGGCCTGTGCGCTTGCCGTGACGGCGGCGCGGTCGGGCCGACGAGCCATGCTGATCGACGGTGACCCCCTGGGCGGCGGGATCGACGTGCTGCTCGGCGGTGAGGAGTCCGAGGGTCTGCGATGGCCGGATTTCGCCCGTTCGAAGGGGAGGCTGGGCGGAGGGGCGCTGGAGGAGTCACTGCCTGCGTTGCACGGGCTGCGTGTGCTCAGCTGGGGCCGGGACGACGAGGTGATCATTCCGCCACAGGCCATGCGGTCGGTATTGGCCGCAGCGCGTCGGCTCGGTGGAGTGGTGGTCGTGGATCTGCCGCGGCGGGTCGACGAAAGCGTGGCAGAGGCCCTGGCACAGTTGGACGTCGGGCTTCTGCTCGTGCCCGGGGAGCTGAGGGCGGTCGCGGCAGCGCAGCGCGTGGCGGCTGCGGCCCGCATGGTCCTGGATGACCTACGAGTCGTCGCCCGAGGTCCCTACACGGCAGGCCTGGACGAGCAGTGGGTGGCACAGGCGCTCGGCCTGCCACTCGTCGGTGACCTGCCCACGGAGGCCGGGCTGCCTTCGGCTCAGGACAACGGTGTGCCCCCGGGTGGGAATTCCCGCGGCGCACTGGCCCGCTTCTGCACGGCTTTCTGGGAGCTGGCGGATGGCCCGGGCCGCTCGGACGGAGTCCCTGCCCGGCCTCGCGGGGGAGGGGCGTCATGACCGAGGCGCTGCTCGATGCCGTACGTCAACGACTGGCCCGCAGTGGTGCGGCGCCCACTCCGGCCGGTGTGGCTGCCGCGTTGAGGGAGCAGGGTCGTTTGCTCGGTGACGCGGAAATCCTCGGGGCGGCCGAGGAACTGAGGAGTGAACTGATCGGCACAGGCGTGCTGGAGCGTCTGTTGGCCGACCCGGCGGTGACCGATGTGCTGGTGTCCGCTCCGGACCGGGTGTGGGTGGACCGAGGCGGCGGACTCGAGCTGACCCGAGTCGCCTTTCAGGATGCGGCAGCCGTCCGGAGGCTGGCGCAGAGGCTCGCCGCGGTAGCGGGGCGCCGCCTGGACGACGCCCGCCCCTGGGTGGACGCCCGGCTGCCGGACGGGACGCGCATGCACGCGGTTCTGCCACCGGTGTCCGTCGGTTCGACGTGTCTCTCACTGCGGGTGGTGAGGCCGAAGGCCTTCACGCTGGCGGAGCTCGTGGCGGCGGGGACGGTACCGCCCGGCGGTGATCGGTTGCTGAGAGCTCTGGTCGAGGCTCGTGTCTCGTATCTGATCAGCGGGGGCACCGGCGCGGGGAAGACGACTCTGCTGTCGAGTCTGCTGGGGGCGGTCGGTGAGCGGGAGCGCATCGTGCTGGCCGAGGATTCGGCGGAACTGCGCCCGGATCACCCGCATGTGGTGCGTCTGGAGTCACGGCCCGCCAATCAGGAAGGCGCTGGGCAGGTGACGCTACGGGATCTGGTGCGCCAGGCCTTACGTATGCGTCCGGACCGGCTGGTGGTGGGAGAGGTCCGGGGTGCCGAGGTGACGGAGCTCCTGGCAGCACTCAACACCGGACACGAAGGTGGGTGCGGCACGGTGCACGCCAATGCTGCCGAGCATGTTCCGGCGCGTCTGGAGGCTCTCGGGACGGCTGCGGGCCTTGACCGTGCGGCTGTGCACAGCCAGTTGGCAGCGGCGCTGTCCGTGGTCGTCCACCTTGCACGGGATGCGGGCGGACAGCGGCGTCTGGCCGAAGTTCACGTACTCGAGCGGGATCCCGCAGGCCTGGTCATCACCGTGCCCGCGCTGCGCTGGGGCGCCGAGGGGTTCGAGCCGGAGCGGGGCTGGGACCGGCTCAGGGCGCTGATCGGGGAGAAGACGTGATGGCGGCGGGCTCCGACGTGCTGACGCAGTTGCCGGCGTGGACGATGGCGGGATGCGCAGGCCTGGCCGGCGGCCTGGCCGTGGCAGGGGACCCAGGGGCGCGACGGGCTCGGGCGCTGATGGCTCGACAGGAGGAGGAGCGGTGGGGGCCGGCGGCACGTGCCACGGCCCGCGCGTTCTTCGACAGGCGGCGGGAATGGCTGTGTGCGCCTGTGGCGGTTCTTCTCGCTGCGGTGGGTGAATCGGTACTACCGCTGCTCGCGTGCGCCGTGGCGGTTCCGCTGGTGAGGCGCTGGCTGTGGCGACGGGCGCGGCGGCAGGAGTGTCAGAAGGCGACTGACGCGGTGACGGCGCTCTGTGGGGCGGTGGTCGGCGAGCTGAGGGCGGGCCGGGAGCCCGGGCTGGCTTTGCTCGCCGCAGCGCGGAACACCGGTGCACTTGGCGCTGCCGAGCCCGCCGTGTTGGCTGCCGCGCGGTTCGGCGGTGATGTGCCGGGGGCACTGCGGCAGGCGTCGGCAGGGCCCGGTCTCGACGGGCTCGCGGGTGTGGCGGCCTGCTGGCGGGTTGCAGTGGACGGCGGAGCCGGGTTGGCGGCGGGTCTGGCGCGTCTGGAGAGCTCGCTACGGGACGAGAGGCGGTGGCGGGAAGGGCTGCGGGCACAGTTGGCGGGCGCGTGGGCGACGGTTGTGGTCCTGGCTCTGCTCCCGGTGGTGGGACTCGGGCTCGGGGCGGCCCTCGGAGCGGATCCGTTGGGGGTTCTGCTGCACAGCCCGGGTGGACTCGTCTGCCTGGTGACGGGCGGCCTGCTGGAAGCTGCAGGGCTGTTCTGGGCATCGAGGATCGTGCGGACGGGGGAGGCGGAATGAGCGTGATGTCCGGCATGGGGGAATCACTGGGCGTGGCCGGGGCGGTGGGAGGCGCGCTGGGCACAGCCGTGTATCTCACTTTCGTCCTGTCCGCCCGGCGACATGCGCGGGCTGTACGCAGGCGGGGGGCGCTGCTGACCGGGTCCTGCGCGAGCAGGCAGAGGCGGGGGCGGGTGGACCTGTGGGCGCCGGGTCGGGGCAGTGCGCGGCGGTGGGCGAAGTTCCTGGCCGTCTGGGCAGCCGGCTGGATCCTCGTCGGAGGGCCGGCCGGATGTGGGGCCGGTCTTGCGGTGGCTTACGGAGTGCTTCGGTGGCAGCGCTCCGTGAGCGGGCGTGGCACTGCCGGCCGGAAGGCCGAGACCGCTCTGATCGCCCGGCAACTGCCGATCACCGCAGACCTCTTGGCATCCTGCATTTCGGCGGGTGCAGGGCCGCGGGACGCGGCGGAGGCGGTCGGGGAATCCATTGCAGGTCCGGTCGGCGAACGGCTGGCTCGTACGGCGGCCGAGATCCTGCTCGGCAGTGAGCCGGCCGAGGCATGGGGCCGGTTCGGGGAGCTGCCGGGTGCCGCGCCCCTGGCCCGCTGTCTGGAGCGAGCCGCATCGACGGGCGCACCTGCGGCGGTGCCTGTTTCCAGGCTGGCCGACGAGATACGCGCCGAGCGGGCGAGTGCGGCCGTGGCGCGTGCCCAGCGGGCAGGTGTGCTGATCACCGCACCGGTGGGGCTTTGCTTCCTGCCCGCCTTTCTGGCGGTGGGAGTGGCGCCGGTGGTGATCGGGCTGACGTCCGGCTTGCTGCACCGTAGCTGAGCGCGGACAGCCCTGCTCCCGGAGGCCGGATCCGAAGGCAGTTCGAGCTCAGGGCCAGATGGGGCCTCAGCTGAGATCCGAACCGTGAGCCCGACCGGATGGCCTCCCGAGAGCCGGCGTCTTTGCGGGTTCCCGAGAGCCGAAGCCCTGTCCGGTTTCCGAGCGGGAGCCGGGCCGGGCTCCGGATGGCGCGAAGCGCGAATCGAATTTCTGGACGAAACAACGTGGGTCTGACGATGGGGGCCGAGATGAGCAGGGAAATGATGGAGCAGGCTTCGAGTGCACTGCGCCGTGCGTGGCAGGTGAGGTTCGGCAGGAGCGCCCGGTGCCGCGGCCTCGACCGGGGGATGACGACGTCCGAGTACGCGGTGGGGACGATCGCGGCCTGCGCGTTCGCGGCGGTGCTCTACAAGGTGGTCACCAGCGGGGCGGTGCTGTCGGCGTTGCAGTCGCTGGTCAAGGACGCCCTTGATGCGAAGTTCTGAAGTGCCGCGGAGCGGCCGGGATGCCGACGGGGGAGCAGTGACGGCGGAGGCGGCCATGACCCTTCCCGTACTGGTGGCGTTCGTGCTTGCCCTCGTCTGGGCGTTGGTGGCGGCATCGGACCAGATCCGCTGTGTGGATGCGGCGCGGGCCGGAGCACGGGCTGCGGCCCGGTCGGAGCCGGAGGACGCGGTGCGGTCCGTGGCGCAGGAGGCGGCGCCCGGGAAGGCCCGGATCGCGGTGGAGCGGGCCGGTGGACTGTGGCGGGTCCGGGTGGAGGCGCCGACTCCGGGGCCCGGACTACTCAGCCTGACGCTGAGCGCTGAGGCAGTCGCATCGGCCGAGGACACCGCGGGGGTGGAGCCGTGAGAAGGACGGGAGGCGGGCCCGGGGCCGAGGCCGGGGACCGAGGTCTGGCGACGGTCTGGGTGGCCGTCACGACGGCGACGCTGTGCGCTGTCTTCGCGATGGTGCTGGCTCTCGGCCAAGCCGTGTCCGCCCGCCACAGGGCCGGCGGTGCGGCGGATCTGGCTGCGCTCGCCGCAGCCGACCAAGCGCTGCGGGGTGCGGAGGTGGCGTGCGGAGCGGCCCGTGAGGTCGCCGAGGCGCAGAGGACGGAGATCGTGCGCTGCGGGATCCAGGGCGAGATCGCCGATGTGACTGCCCGCGCGCGTTTCGGCCCGTACGCACCTGAGGTCAGGTCGAGAGCGGGGCCTCCTGAGGCCTCACCGTCCCCGGTGCGTTCGGGGTCACTGTTGTCCGCCGAGGGCGCGGTTCACGCGCATGGCCTCATCCCTCGGTACTTTCCGGCTGCGGATCCTCCGAGGTCTCCGCCGGGCGGCCTTCCTCGAGTTCGGGGGGTGCGGTCCTGAGCAGTTCGGTCAGGAGGCGTACGGCACCCCGTTTGTGCAGTGGGTCGTTGCCGTTGCCGCACTTGGGGGACTGGATGCAGGACGGGCAGCCCGCCTCGCACTCGCAGGACGCGATGGCCTGACGTGTCGCTGTGAGCCATGAGCGGGCGGTGTGGAAGGCGCGCTCTGCGAAACCGGCGCCACCCGGGTGGCCGTCGTAGACGAACACCGTGGGAAGGAGCGTGTCGGGGTGCAGCGGGACGGAGACTCCGCCGATGTCCCAGCGGTCGCAGGTGGCGAAGAGCGGCAGCATCCCGATGGACGCGTGCTCGGCTGCGTGCAGGGCCCCTCCGAGGATCTCCGGAGTGATCCGGGCGGCATCGAGTTGGTCCTCGGTGACCGTCCACCACACAGCTCGGGTACGGAGGGTGCGGGGCGGCAGGTCGAGTTTGGTCTCGCCCAGGACCTCGCCGGTGATCAGCCTGCGGCGAAGGAAGGAGACGACCTGGTTGGTGACCTCGACGGAACCGAAGCAGAGCCGTCCGTCACCCCACGGGATCTCGGTGTCGCTCTCCAGAACAGTGATCGCGGTCGTGTCGCGGGCGTTGGTCGAGTAGGGAGGGGCGGCTTCCTCCACCAGGGCCACCGAATCCTCCAGATCCAGCGTCCGGACCAGGTATGTCCGGCCCTGGTGGAGGTGGACGGCCCCCTCGTGGACGGCAGTGTGTGCGGCAGATTCGTCAACCGTTCCCAGCAGCCGGCCGGTGCCTTCCTCGACGATCTGGACGGGACGGCCGCCCCCGCCGCGGATGTCGGTGAGGTCGGCGGCGCGTTCACGGCGGGTCCAGTGCCAGCCCGTTTTCCGCCTGCGCAGCAATTTCGCGGTTTCCAGTTGTGGCAGAAGCTCGGGCACCGCGGGACCGAAGAGCTCGATGTCGGTTTCGGTGAGAGGGAGTTCCGCAGCCGCGGCGCACAGGTGTGGCGCAAGGACGTAGGGGTTGTCCGGGTCCAGGACGGTGGATTCCACAGGCTGCTGGAACAGCGCTTCCGGGTGGTGGACGAGGAAGGTGTCCAGCGGGTCGTCCCGCGCTACGAGGACGGCGAGGGCGCCCTGGCCCGAGCGTCCGGCACGGCCGGCCTGCTGCCAGAGAGAGGCACGGGTTCCCGGATAGCCGGCGATGACCACGGCGTCCAGGCCCGAGACATCGATGCCGAGTTCCAGGGCGGTCGTGGCGGCAAGGCCGAGCAGTTCTCCGGAGTGCAGTGCCCGTTCCAGGGCCCGGCGTTCCTCGGGCAGGTAACCGCCACGATAGGCGGCGACGCGTCCGGGCAGGGAGCGGTCCACCTCGGCCAGCCGTTCCTTGGCGATGAGAGAGATGAGTTCGGCTCCGCGCCGGGAGCGGACGAAGGCGACCGAGCGCACGCCCTGGAGGGTCAGGTCGGTCAGGAGGTCGGCGGTCTCTGCCGTGGCCGTACGGCGCACCGGAGCCCCTTTCTCACCGTGCAGCTCGGTCAGCGGCGGCTCCCAGAGGGCGAAGACCATCTCTCCCCGGGGCGAGGCGTCGTCGGCGACCTCCTTGACGGGAAGGCCCGTGAGACGGCCTGCGGCGTCCGAGGGCCGTGCCGCGGTGGCGGAGGCGAGGAGGAAGACGGGATCGGACCCGTAGCGGGCGCAGAGGCGGCGAAGGCGGCGCAGGACCTGGGCGACGTGGGAGCCGAAGACACCCCGGTAGGTGTGGCACTCGTCGATGACCACGAAACGGAGAGAGCGGAGGAAGGAGGCCCAGCGGGGGTGGGACGGGAGGATGCCCCGGTGCAGCATGTCGGGATTCGTGAGGACGTAATTGGCGTACTGACGCACCCATTCGCGTTCTTCGACCGGCGTGTCCCCGTCGTAGACCGCCGGCCGGATCGCGGGGCCGAGGGGCGCCGCCAGCGCCTTCACCGCGCGGCGCTGGTCGGCGGCCAGCGCCTTCGTGGGGGCGAGGTACAGGGCGGTGGTGCCGCGCCCGTTCGGGGCTTGGGCGCCGTCGAGGAGGGTACTCAGCACCGGAGCGAGGTAGGCGAGTGACTTGCCGGACGCCGTTCCGGTGGCGATCACGACGGACTCACCGTCCAGGGCATGCTCGGCGGCGGTGGCCTGGTGTGTCCACGGATGGTCGATCCCGGCCTGGCCGATCGCCGAGATCACTTCTGACCGGATGCGGTCCGGCCAGATGGCATGGGTTCCCGCACGCGGGGGCAAGTGCTCCGTATGAGTGATGCGCGCTGCCCGGCCCGCCGCTGCGGCGAGCCGGTCGAGAACCACCGTGGGAGAGGGGCGCGAGCCCGCGTTCTCGGGTGGTCGACTGGGGCGGTGATTCTTGGCCATCGGCACCGAGTGTGTCACTGGCGTGACGGACAATGGTCCCAAGGCGTCGTGCATGGCTGCTGGTAAGTGATTGAATGCCATCGCGGCTGGCGATCCGTCCCCTGGCCTCCGTCGGGGAGACCGAGGGGCGACCGCTCGATAGCAAGGTGCTGGAGGATCCGTGGACCTGTCCCTGTCGACTCGCAATGTGTCCGGGCCTGGTGGCGACCGTACGGTCGTCGAGGTCGGTGGCGAGATTGATGTGTATACCGCGCCCAAGCTGCGCGAGCAGTTGGTCGAGTTGGTGAATGACGGCAGCTACCACCTGGTTGTCGACATGGAAGGCGTCGACTTCCTCGACTCCACCGGCCTCGGCGTGCTCGTGGGCGGCTTGAAGCGTGTCCGGGCCCATGAGGGCTCACTGCGCCTGGTGTGCAACCAGGAGCGCATTCTCAAGATCTTCCGGATCACAGGTCTGACCAAGGTGTTTCCCATCCACACCACGGTCGACGAGGCTGTCGCGGCCACCGACTGACCGTCGGTGCAGGTCGGCAGCTCCAAGGCCGGCAGGCACGCTGTGACAGACCGGCAGGCGGCAGCAGACGGGCCGCCATGAGCGGGCGGTCGGCCATGTGGCCGACTGCCGGCTTCGTCGGTTTTTGGAGGAAAGTGAGAGCAGGGGTACCGGGCGCCACGCCCGGGCCCCTGAAATGCACACCCATACGTTCGAGGGGGATGGCATGCCAACCGTTGAACTCCGCTTCAGCGCTCAGCCCGAGCACGTCAGGACGGCCCGCCTCGTGGCAGCCGCCATGGCGCGCCGGGCCGGCGTCGACGAGGCGGTGCTCGACGAGGTCAGACTCGCGGTTGGCGAGGCGTGCAGCCGCGCCGTAGGACTGCATCGGAGCCATGGCGTCGCTGCTCCCGTCACGGTTGTTCTGACCGAGGAGGAGAAGGCGTTCTCCATCGAGGTGGGCGACGGGCTTTCCGCCCCGGGGAGCGGCACCTCAGTGCCCGGAGCGCCCGGCGGTGTTGGCCTTGACGGCCCGGAGACCGATGCCGACAGCGAGGACGAGATGGGCCTTGCGGTCATCAGTGGCCTGGTCGACGACATGGAGGTCCGCACAGGCGTGGATGGCGGAGTGATCCGCATGACCTGGCCGACGGCCCTGGCCGTTGTGCTTCCCTGACCTGTCTCGCCCGGCACGAAGGGACTCGCCCGGCGAGATAGGGACTCACCCGGCGCGGTCGAACTCGCTCGACGGACCCCGCTCAGGCCGGCGCAGCCCATCTCGTCCGGAGGTTCGCCTCGTCCGGTGCGAACCTGCCCGGTCCGGCGCAGTACCCCTCGCCCGGGCCGTTCAGCCCGCCTGGTGCGGCCCGTGCTCACGTTCGGCCCACGCCCCCGTCGTGCGCACGTACCCTCCGTGGTTCCGAGCCCTCCCGCGCAGCCCGCGCCTCCTCGTGCAACCAGCTTCTCCTCGTGCAACCGGCTTCTCCTCGTGCGAGCCGATCCTGTTGCCCGGCGCGGTCTCCGCCCCTCCTCGTGCCGCGTGGACGCCGGTATCGGGGACAGGTGTGATCGCAATTTCGGCCCCTGCTGAACAGGGACTTCTCCGTAGCGCTTGATCAATGATCTCCGAAATTCCGTGCGCCCCGCATGTCTGCCCCATTACTGCATTCGGGTTCATATGAGAGCGAGATCATTTGCCATTGGGTGGACGGAACTCGATTTCATTGACCACCCACTGTTTTGATCAGGTTCCTCTCCCTACAATCCGTCCACGTCTTGAGCGCTCAGCGTCAAGGAGGACGTATGGCGGAGTTCCTCAACACCCCAATGGCAGAACTGACGCACGTTTCCGTATCTTCCGGCCGGCCCACCTCACTGGCAGCAGCAGTACTCACCGACGGCAACCGGCTGATCGTCGTCGTCATCGCGGTCGTCGCCCTTGCCGCGCTGGCGGTGGCCCAGTTGCTCGTACGCCAGGTCCTGGCGGCCGGTGAAGGCACCGAACGCATGAAAGAGATCGCGGCGGTGGTCCAGGAGGGCGCGAACGCCTATCTGGCCCGGCAGCTGCGTACCGTCGGCATCTTCGCCGTCGTCGTGTTCTTCCTGCTTCTGCTGCTCCCGGCCGACAACTGGTCGCAGCGTGCGGGGCGCTCGTTGTTCTTCCTGGTGGGTGCGATTTTCTCGGCGGCCACCGGATACATCGGTATGCGACTCGCCGTCCGCAGCAATGTGCGCGTGGCCGCTGCCGCGCGCGAGGCGACTCCCGCCGCGGGGGAACCGGAGAAAGATCTCACCGCTGTTTCGCACAAAGCGATGAAGATCGCTTTTCGCACCGGTGGTGTGGTCGGCATGATCACGGTGGGCCTCGGCCTGCTCGGTGCCTCCTGCGTGGTGCTCGTGTATGCCGCCGACGCGCCCAAGGTGCTGGAGGGTTTCGGCCTCGGTGCCGCGTTGATCGCCATGTTCATGAGGGTCGGGGGCGGCATCTTCACCAAGGCCGCCGATGTGGGTGCCGACCTTGTGGGCAAGGTGGAGCAGGGCATTCCTGAGGACGACCCGCGCAACGCCGCCACCATCGCCGACAACGTGGGCGACAACGTCGGTGACTGTGCGGGTATGGCTGCCGACCTCTTCGAGTCGTACGCCGTGACACTCGTGGCCGCACTCATCCTGGGCAAGGTCGCCTTCGGGGATGCCGGGCTCGCCTTTCCGCTGATCGTCCCGGCGATCGGGGTGGTCACCGCGATGACCGGGATCTTCGCGGTCGTTCCCAGGCGCGCCGACCGCAGCGGGATGAGTGCCATCAACCGAGGCTTCTTCGTCTCCGCCGTGATCTCGCTCCTGCTCGTGGCGGTGGCAGTCTTCGCCTACCTGCCGTCCTCGTACGCCGAGCTGGACGGGGTCACCGACGCCGCCATCACCTCGCACGGCGGCGATCCGCGCGTCTTCGCGCTGGTCGCCGTGGCCATCGGGATCGTGCTCGCCGCACTGATCCAGCAGCTCACCGGCTATTTCACCGAGACCAGCCGGCGCCCCGTCCGGGACATCGGGAAGTCCTCGCTGACCGGGCCGGCGACCGTCGTCCTCGCGGGTATCTCCATCGGCCTGGAATCGGCCGTCTACACCGCGCTCCTGATCGGCCTCGGCGTCTACGGGGCGTTCCTGCTCGGCGGTACGTCGATCATGCTGGCACTCTTCGCGGTGGCGCTGGCCGGGACCGGCCTGCTCACCACCGTCGGTGTCATCGTCGCGATGGACACCTTCGGTCCGGTCTCCGACAACGCCCAGGGAATCGCCGAGATGTCCGGGGACGTCACGGGCGCGGGAGCCCAGGTCCTCACGGACCTGGACGCCGTCGGCAATACCACCAAGGCCATCACCAAGGGCATCGCGATCGCCACGGCGGTCCTGGCGGCGGCCGCGCTCTTCGGTTCGTACCGGGATGCCATCGCCACGGCGGTCGGCGACGTGGGAGCCCGGGCGGGGGAGCTGGGTCTGAGTCTGGACATCTCGCAGCCGAACAATCTGGTCGGTCTCATCCTCGGAGCCGCGGTCGTCTTCCTCTTCTCCGGGCTGGCCATCAACGCGGTCTCCCGGTCGGCGGGGGCCGTGGTCCTCGAGGTGCGGCGGCAGTTCCGGGAGCATCCCGGGATCATGGACCACACGGAGAAGCCGGAATACGGCCGCGTCGTCGACATCTGCACCAAGGACGCGCTGCGCGAGCTCGCCACGCCCGGGCTGCTCGCGGTCCTGGCGCCGATCGCGGTGGGATTCACCCTGGGGGTCGGGGCCCTCGGCTCCTACCTGGCGGGGGCGATCGCCACCGGCACCCTCATGGCCGTCTTCCTCGCCAACTCCGGTGGCGCGTGGGACAACGCCAAGAAACTCGTCGAGGACGGCCACCACGGCGGCAAAGGCAGCGAGGCCCATGCGGCGACGGTCATCGGCGACACGGTCGGCGACCCGTTCAAGGACACGGCAGGACCGGCCATCAACCCGCTCCTCAAGGTGATGAATCTCGTAGCACTGCTCATCGCCCCCGCCGTGGTGCAGTTCAGTTACGGCGATGACGCGAGCGCGGGGGTACGGGCCCTGGTGGCCGTCATCGCCGTCGCCGTCATCATCGGCGCGGTCTATGTGTCCAAGCGACGGGGGATTGCCGTGGGCGACAGCGACAGCGACAGCGACAGCACGGACGGCGCCGGTGGTGGTGACGGCGAGGGCAGCCCTGCAGAAACCACGGGCCCGGCGGCGTTTCGTTGGACTCGCGGTCAGGGGCGCTCCGACTGAGGCATAACTCCTGATCAGCGGGACGGCGGGCGGCGCGATGTGATGTGCCGTCCGCTGCTTCGGTGAAGGGACGAGTCCCTTACGGAGGTACTGATTCCGCATGTGTGTCCGAGCGGGCAGGTGAGTTGTATCTCCCTCATTTTCCTTGGTTCAAATGGATGCAAAAGAATATATATCGGATGACCGGCGCCTGATTGCCGCGCACGCGGCGTGTAAGTTCCGGGGCCGAGAGCCTTGGAAGGGACCCAATCCGGTGAACAAGAAGCTTGCAGCCGCACTGTCCGGCGGTGCGGTACTCGTACTGACGCTGTCGGGCTGTAGCGACGACAGCGACAACAAGGTGAACGACTGGGCGAAGAAGGTCTGTGACCAGGTTCAGCCGCAGTTGCAGAAGATCGCGGACGCCAATGCCGCGATCCAGCAGCAGACGGACGATGAGAGCAAGCCCGCCGACGTCCAGAAGACCGACTCGTCCGCCTTCCAGCAGATTTCACAGGCGTACAAGGCGCTGGGCGCGGCTGTGCAGTCGGCGGGGGCTCCGCCCGTGGACGGCGGAGAAACCACGCACAAGGAGGCCGTGAAGGAGCTCAACGCTTCGTCGGCTGCCTATGTGGACCTGAAGACGAAGGTCGACGCGCTCGATCCGAAGGACCAGGCCAAGTTCGCCGACGGTCTCAAGAGCATCGCCGATGAGCTGACAAAGATCAGCACCAATGGTGACCAGGCGCTGAAGAAGCTGCAGTCCGGCGAGGTCGGTTCCGCGATGGCGAAGCAGAAGGGCTGCCAGAAGCCGACGGCCTCGGCTCCCCCCGCCCCCGCTCCGTCCGCCTCAGCGCCGTCCACCCCGGCGTCGAAGACCGCATCGCCTTCGGCCTCGGCGGTCGAGAAGGCATAGCGGCCGAGAAGGCGTAACGGTCGAGAAGGCGCAGCGGTCGACGCCCTGCAGCGGTCGGCATCCCGCAGTGACCGGCGTCCCGCAGCGACCGGCGTCCCGCAGCGACCGGCGTCCCGCAGTGGACGGCATGCCGTAGCGGGTCGGCATCCCGTAGCGGTCGTGACCCCTCGCAGTTGCTGCCCGGCCGTCCCTCGCGGGGGCCGGGCAGCTGCCGTTGTCGGTGTGAGCGGACACAATGGGCGGGTGAGTACGACCAGCCTCCCCGCATCCGACCACGCTCCCCGGCTCCGCGAAGCCCTGATCGCCGCCGCGTTCACCGCCGATGGCCTCCTCGAACGGCTCGGCGCGCCCGCGTACGCAGCGCTCGCCCGCAGCGAAACCGTCCCGGCGCTCCGGGCCACCCGCGGGGACTCGCCGCTGGACACGCTGGTGCGGCTGTTCCTCCTGCAGCGCCCCGTTCCGGCCGCCGCGGCCGCCGCCGCCCTCCCTCTGGCGGAATGCGTGGCGGACGGCTGGGCCGTCCACGGGGGCGACCTGGTGAGAGCGACGGTCGACGTACGGCCCTACGGTGGGCCCGACGGGCAGGACTGGTTCATCGTCTCCGACCTGGGATGCGCGGTCGGCGGTGCGGGCGGCATCGGCTCGCACGAGGAAGGCGTGGTCCTCGGCGTCGGCGGGGCCTCCACCACGCTCGCCGGGATCACCGTTCGGAAGCCGGTGGCCTCCGCCCTCGACCTCGGTACGGGCTCCGGCATCCAAGCCCTGCACGCCGCCCAGCACTCCACCCGGGTCACGGCCACGGACGTCAACCCGCGTGCGCTGGAATTCACCCGCCTGACCCTTGCCCTGTCCGGAGCCGCACCCGCCGATCTGCGGGAGGGCTCTCTCTTCGAACCGGTCGGCGACGAGACGTACGACTTGATCGTGTCCAACCCGCCCTTCGTCATTTCCCCCGGTGCGCGGCTGACCTACCGCGACGGCGGCATGGGCGGCGACGATCTGTGCCGGACCCTCGTGCAGCAGGCCGGGGACCGGCTCAACGAGGGCGGGTACGCGCAGTTCCTCGCGAACTGGCAGCACGTGGAGGGCGAGGAATGGCAGGACCGGGTGCGCTCCTGGGTGCCCGCCGGCTGTGACGCCTGGATCGTGCAGCGCGAGGTGCAGGACATCACGCAGTACGCCGAGCTGTGGCTGCGCGACAGCGGAGACCACCGCACCGACCCCGCCGTCTACGTCCAGCGGTACGAGGCGTGGCTGGACGAGTTCGAGGCCCGCAGTACCAAGGCGGTCGGTTTCGGCTGGATCACACTCCGGAAGTCCGCCGCGGCCGCCGCCGGGACCCCCTCGCTCGTGGCCGAGGAGTGGCCGCACGCGGTGGAACAGCCCCTCGGGCCCGCCGTCGAGGCCCATTTCGCGCGGCAGGACTATCTGCGGGAGCACGACGACGCGGCCCTGCTCGCCGCGCACTTCACCCTTGCCGAGGAGATCGTCCAGGAGCAGGTCGGGCTGCCGGGCGCCGAGGACCCCGAGCATGTGGTGCTGCGTCAGCACCGTGGGATGCGGCGTGCGACCAAGGTCGACGCGGTCGGAGCCGGATTCGCAGGCGTGTGCGACGGTTCGCTGCCCGCGGGCCGCATCCTGGACGCCATCGCCCAGTTGATGGCCGAGGACCCGGTGCTGCTGCGTGACCGTACCCCGCAGGCGATCCGGCTCCTGGTGGAGGAAGGCTTCCTGGAGCCCGTGCGGTGAGGCGGCGCCGCGCCCTCGCACGGGGCCGGCTGACCCGGTCTGCCGTCACGCTCCGTTTCTGCGCAGCGATACCGGGCCTCCGGCCCTCAACACCCTTCTGACCAGCGTCTTCACGTGTGTCCATGTGACGCTCCGGCGTGGCCGCAGGTTCCGCTCATGACCGTTCTCCGGGCAGATGTCCGGCGTTCATCCGGGGTACGTGCCCGCGACGCCCCGGCATGGCAGCCTCCCCTCTGCCGCGTCACCCGGCAGCGAGCCGTCCGACAGCCCTGCCGGGCCACCGGACGGGGGCGCGGGAGCCAAGGGGGACACGACGGCGTACGAGCGCCACGGTGTCAGCCGAGGGGAAGAGCGAGAGGGGCACGGACATGGAGAGCGTCACCGCTGTCTTCGCCGGTGCGGCATTCACGCTGTTCGGAGCCGCTCTCCTCGTATGGACGGGGGCGCGCACCATTCAGCGTGCGCCGGTTGCGCTCGGTGTGAGCCCCGTCGCCTCCACCGTTCTCGCCACGTTCTTCGGCGTACTCTTCCTCGTCCTCGGCGTGTGGTGCTTCACCCGCAGCTGATCCGCTGCTCCGGCAGGGGACGGCGGCCTCGGACCGGCCGCCCGGCAGGCTCCTCCGCCAGGCCTCGAAACCCGCAGGCGAAAGCCGTGTGAGGGCCGGACCGGGCAGTCCGGGCGGCAGGAATGGCGGAAGTCGGGTTACCGTTCGAGTGGCCGTTGCGGGCTTTTGCCGTTTGACACGGGGGCGGGTTGTACCGTCACACTCCGCAGCGACAGCACCGCGGGCAGCGTCAGAGCGCTGCCCGGATGCCCACGAGTGCCGACCGGAGAGAAGAGCGAAGTTGTCCCCGACCAGCGAGACCGCAGGCCGCCGACTCGTCATTGTCGAGTCGCCTGCCAAGGCGAAGACGATCAAGGGCTATCTCGGCCCCGGATACGTCGTCGAGGCGAGCGTCGGGCACATCCGCGACCTGCCGAACGGCGCCGCCGAGGTGCCGGATGAATACACCGGTGAGGTACGCCGCCTCGGTGTGGACGTCGAGAACGACTTCCAGCCGATCTACGTCGTCAACGCAGACAAGAAAGCCCAGGTCAGGAAGCTCAAGCAGCTTCTCGCCGAATCCGACGAACTCTTCCTCGCCACCGATGAGGACCGCGAGGGCGAAGCCATCGCGTGGCACCTGCAGGAAGTCCTCAAGCCCAAGGTCCCGGTCCACCGGATGGTCTTCCACGAGATCACCAAGGACGCGATCCGGGCCGCGGTCGCCAATCCGCGCGAGCTCAACCAGCGCATGGTCGACGCCCAGGAGACCCGCCGTATCCTCGACCGCCTCTACGGCTACGAGGTCTCGCCGGTCCTGTGGAAGAAGGTCATGCCGCGGCTCTCCGCGGGCCGTGTCCAGTCCGTGGCCACCCGCCTCGTCGTCGAGCGCGAGCGCGAGCGCATCGCCTTCCGGTCCGCCGAGTACTGGGACCTGACCGGTACCTTCGCCACCGGCCGCACCGGGGACATCTCCGACCCTTCGACGCTCACCGCCCGCCTCAGCGCGGTCGACGGGCGCCGCATCGCCCAGGGCCGCGACTTCGGCCCGGACGGGCAGCTCAAGTCCTCCTCGGGCCAGACGCTGCACCTGGACGAGGTGAATGCCCGCGCCCTGGCCGCGGCACTCGCCGGCTCCACGTTCGCGGTCCGCTCGGTGGAGTCCAAGCCGTACCGCCGCTCGCCGTACGCACCCTTCCGCACGACGACCCTCCAGCAGGAGGCGAGCCGGAAGCTGGGCTTCGGAGCCAAGGCCACGATGCAGGTGGCGCAGAAGCTGTACGAGAACGGCTTCATCACCTATATGCGTACGGACTCCACGACCCTCTCGGACACCGCGGTCTCCGCGGCCCGGGCGCAGGTCACGCAGCTGTACGGGGCGAACTACCTGCCCGACAGGCCCCGCACGTACGCCGGGAAGGTCAAGAACGCGCAGGAGGCGCACGAGGCGATCCGCCCCTCCGGCGACCGCTTCCGCACCCCGGCCGAGACGGGCCTCACCGGTGACCAGTTCCGGCTGTACGAGCTGATCTGGAAGCGGACCGTCGCCTCCCAGATGAAGGACGCCACGGGCAACTCCGTCACCGTGAAGATCGGCGGCCGGGCGAGCGACGGCCGCGACGCCGAGTTCTCCGCGTCCGGCAAGACGATCACCTTCCACGGCTTCATGAAGGCGTACGTCGAAGGCGCGGACGACCCGAACGCCGAGCTGGACGACCGCGAGCGCAGGCTGCCGCAGGTGGCCGAGGGCGACGCGCTGACCGCCGACGAGGTCACGGTCGACGGCCACGCGACCAAGCCGCCGGCCCGTTACACCGAGGCCTCGCTGGTCAAGGAGCTCGAAGAGCGGGAGATCGGCCGCCCGTCGACGTACGCCTCGATCATCGGGACCATCCTGGACCGCGGTTACGTGTTCAAGAAGGGGACGGCCCTGGTGCCGTC
Source organism: Streptomyces sp. (assembly GCF_035563135.1). GTDB lineage: Bacteria > Actinomycetota > Actinomycetes > Streptomycetales > Streptomycetaceae > Streptomyces. Next base: position 13,294 of record NZ_DATMVN010000248.1, on the reverse strand, counting down.
GTTCCTCTCGTTCGCCGTGGTCAACCTGCTGGAGAAGCACTTCGGCCGCCTCGTCGACTACGACTTCACCGCACGCATGGAGGACGACCTCGACCGCATCGCGCGGGGTGAGGCCCAGTCCGTGCCGTGGCTGCGGCACTTCTACTTCGGCACCGGCGACGACACCGCCGGAGCGGGCACCGCCTCCGCCGCGGGCAACGGCGACGGGGACCACCTCGGCGGCCTGAAGGAGCTCGTGACGGACCTGGGTGCGATCGACGCCCGTGAAATTTCCTCGTTCCCCGTCGGCAACGACATCAAGCTCCGCGTCGGCCGCTACGGGCCGTACATCGAGCGTGGCGAGAAGGACTCCGAGGGCCACCAGCGCGCGGACGTGCCGGAGGACCTGGCCCCCGACGAACTGTCCGTGGAACTCGCGGAGGAGCTGCTGGCCAAGCCGAGCGGCGATTTCGAGCTGGGCACCGACCCGGTCAGCGGCAACCAGATCATCGCGAAGGACGGGCGTTACGGCCCGTACGTCACCGAGGTGCTGCCCGAGGGCACGCCGAAGACGGGCAAGAACGCGGTGAAGCCGCGGACCGCGTCGCTCTTCAAGTCCATGTCGCTCGACACGGTGACGCTGGCAGACGCGCTCAAGCTGATGTCCCTGCCGAGGGTCGTCGGCGAGGACGCCGAGGGCGTCGAGATCACCGCGCAGAACGGCCGTTACGGGCCCTACCTCAAGAAGGGCACGGACTCGCGTTCCCTGACGTCCGAGGACCAGCTCTTCGACATCACCCTCGAAGAGGCCCTCGCGATCTATGCCCAGCCGAAGCAGCGCGGGCGGGCCGCCGCCAAGCCGCCGCTGAAGGAACTGGGCACGGACCCCGTGAGCGGGGCTCCGGTGGTCGTGAAGGACGGCCGCTTCGGTGCGTACGTCACCGACGGCGAGACGAACGCGACACTGCGGACCGACGACAGCGTCGAGGGCATCACGCCGGAGCGCGGCTACGAGCTGCTCGCCGAGAAGCGGGCCAAGGGGCCGGCGAAGAAGAAGACGGCGAAGAAGGCCCCTGCCAAGAAGGCGACCGCGAAGAAGGCCACGACGGCCAAGAAGGCGGTGGCGAAGAAGACGACCGCCGCCAAGACGACCGCCACCAGGACGACGGCGGCGAAGAAGACGGCCGCGGCCAAGAAGGCGCCTGCGAAAAAGGCGGCCGTCGCGGCGAAGGAGACGGCTCCGGCCTCGTCCGAGGAGAGCTGACCACCCGGCGGCCGACGGTGAAACGCCGGCCGCCGGACCTCGGCCGTGGGGTCCGCCGCGGAGGCCGGTCGTCGGGCCCCGGCCGTGGGATCCGCTGCGGAGGTCGGCCGTCGGCTGCGCAGGGGTGGAGAGCTGGCCACCGGTTGTGTCCGAACGCCGGAAGGGCCGGGTCGCCCCGGCCCTTCCGGCGTTCGTATGAGGTGCTGCCGGCGTTCGCATGAGGTGCTGCCGCGCCTCCACTGATCGTATGTTCGGACGCGGCCCCCGGGTACCGCACCGCTCCCGATAGGCTGGGCGGATGACGCGAGCCGAGCAGCCACCGGTCGTGAGCCCCACCTCCGACACACTTGCCGCAGACTCACGCGAGCGCGCCGTACGAGCCCTGTTGCGTGTTCCCCCGCTCAGGCGGTTGTGGAGCGCCCAGCTCGTCGGCGGTATCGGCGATTCACTCGCCCTTCTCGTGCTTGTGCTGTTGTCTCTGCAGGCGGCGGTCCTCGAGGGCTCCTTCGGGGCCGGATACCGGGGGGCGGCCTTTGCCGTCGCCGCCGTGTTCGGTGCCCGGATCCTTTCCACCGTGCTCTTCGGAGCCGTACTCCTGGGACCGCTGACGGCGCTCACGGCGCCCGGCGGCCCGGTCGACCGGCGCTGGCTGATGATCGGGGTGGACGCGCTGCGCCTCGCCCTGCTGGTCGTCGCGCCCCTGTGGATCGACTGGATGCCTGACAAGGCACTCATGATGATCCTGATCACCGTCTTCGTGGCGGGTGCCGGCGAGCGGCTGTGGACGGTGGCCAAGGAGAGCGCGGCTCCGGCGCTGCTCCCCGCCCCGCCCCCGGAGGGCGCCGCCGTGCGCCCGCTGCCGGACCACCTCGACGCCCTTCGCAGGCTCTCCCTGCGGACGAACTTCCTGTCGGTTCCCGCGGCCGCGGCCGTGCTGGTGGTCGCCGCGCTGATCGGTGAGCTCCTCGGCACCGGCTTCGACTGGTTCTCCTTCCACCAGGCCGCTCTCGGTTCCTACGTCGCGGCGGGACTCTTCTCGGCCTCCGTCTCGATCCTGTACTTCCTCCGGCTTCCGGCCACGCAGACGCCCCGCCCGCGCTCGCCCCTGGAGGGGCTGCGCCGGCCTGCCACCGGCACGGGGCCCGACAAGGGCCGCACCGGCAGCATCCCGCTGGTCGTCGCCGCGTGCTCCGCGGTCGCCGGGGCGATCGCCGCCGCTGCGGCCGTCTCCGTGCTGCACGCCGCCGACCTCGACGGCGGACCTGCCACCTTCGCCCTGCTGATCCTGGCTCTGACCGGTGGCACGGCCCTCGGTATCCGTACCGCGCAGAAGGTGCTGCCCGCCCTGTCGCGGCGCCGGCTGCTCGCACTGGCCGTCGCGGTCACGGGCGTGGCGCTGCTCGCGCTCGGCCTGGTGCCCGACACCGCCACCGGACTGCTGCTCGCGCTGCTCGCCGGTTACGCGGCGGGGGTCGCCGCCCACATCGGGCACGCGGTCATCGACCAGGAGACGGAGGCTTTCCGGCAGGCCAGGTCAACCGAGCACCTCCAGGCAGTCGTCCGGGTGCTGGTCGCGCTCGGCGCGGTGGGCGGTCCGCTGCTCGCCGCGGCCATCGGACGCCACCGTCTGGGATCCGGTGACTTCGTCTTCGCACACGGTGGAGCGGCCTTCGCGCTGATGCTCATCGGCGCCCTGCTGCTGCCGGTCGCCGTGATCGTCCTTGCCAGGACCGACGACCGTGCCGGTGTGCCGCTCCGCCGTGACCTGCGTGAGGCGCTGCGCGGCGGCGACCCCGCCGTCGCGCCCGCGGCGAACGGTTTCTTCCTCGCCCTGGAAGGCGGCGACGGAGCGGGCAAGTCCACCCAGGTCGAGGCGCTCGCCGAATGGATCCGGGCCAAGGGCCACGAGGTCGTCGTGACGCGCGAGCCGGGGGCCACCCCGGTCGGCAAGCGACTGCGTTCGATCCTGCTGGACGTCTCGTCGGCCGGCCTGTCGAACCGCGCCGAGGCACTCCTGTACGCCGCCGACCGTGCCGAGCACGTGGACTCGGTCGTCCGTCCGGCGCTGGAGCGCGGCGCGATCGTCATCTCGGACCGCTACATCGACTCGTCCGTGGCCTACCAGGGAGCGGGCCGGGACCTCGCCCCGACCGAGATCGCCCGGATCTCGCGCTGGGCGACGAGCGGACTCGTACCGCATCTGACGGTGCTCCTGGACGTCGACCCGGAGACGGCGCGGGAACGCTTCACCGAGGCGCCCGACCGGCTGGAGTCCGAACCGGCCGAATTCCACACCCGGGTGCGGTCCGGCTTCCTCACCCTCGCGGCGGCCGACCCGGCCCGTTACCTCGTGGTGGACGCCGGACAGGAACCCGAAGCGATCACCACCGTCGTACGCCACCGGCTCGACCGGCTCCTGCCGCTCTCCGAGGCCGAGATCAAGGCCCGGGAGGAGGCGCGCAGGGCGGCCGAGGAGGAGGCCCGGCGCAAGGCCGAGGAAGAGGCGGCCCGCAAGGCCGAGGAGGAGCGGCTGGAGCGTGAGCGGCAGGCTCAGCTCGCCAAGCTCCGGGCCGAGGAGGAGGAGCGCAGGCGCCGCGAGGAGGAGGAGGCGCGGCAGCGCGAGGCGGAACGGCAGGCGGAGGAGGCCCGGCAGCGCGCCGAGGAGGCCCGTCGCCGCGCCGAGGAGGAGCGGGCGCGTCTCGAGGCCGAGGAACGCGCACGCGAGGCCGAGCAGGAGCGGTTGCGCGCGCAGGCCCAGGAGGAGGCGCGGCTGCGCAAGGAGGCGGAGACACTGCGCCTGGAGAAGCAGCGCAAGGCTGAGGAGGCGCTGGTGAGGGCCGAGGAGGCCCGCCGTCGCGCCGAGGCCGAGGCGGCTGCCCGGGCCGAGGAGGCCGCTGCTGCGGCTGCCGCCCAGCGTTCCCAGGAGTCCGGCCGGTCCGGGCCCGGGTCCGGCTCCGGGTCCGCCGGGCCGTCCGTGCCGGACAACGAGCTCACCGTCCCGACTCCGGTCGTGAACCCGAACGAGATCACCCAGCCCGTGCCCGTCGCCCGGCCGGACCGCCCGGCGGACGGGACGGCGGTCCTGCCGCCCGTGCGGGACGCGGACGAGACAGCGGTCCTGCCGCCCGTGCGGGACGAGAACCCGTCCGACCGCGTACCGCCGGGTGTCTTCCGTGACGAGCCCCGCGCTTTTGCTGCCGAGAGCGAGAACGAGCGCACGCGTGAACTGCCGCAGATCGAGGTCCCGCAGGGTGAGGACCCGCAGGCGGACCGGGAGGCTCAGGACGCTCCCGGCCGCCGGAAGCGGCCGCGTCCCGACTGGGCCGAGGAGACGCCGCTCGACGACCTGCCGTCCCTGGCGGACGAACTGCTCGGCGGCAACGACGAGGATCAGGGCGGCTCCGGACGGGGCGGACGCCGGCCGCGCCGCTGACGGGCGGAGAGCCCGGGGACGGAACGCCGGGACTGTCAGTGCCTTCCCGCACAATGGGGAGGCGTCGGCATCCCGGCGTTCCCGCAGCACACCACCGGAAGGGCGGTGACCATGACCGTATGGGACGACCTGGTCGGACAGGACCGGGTGCAGGAGCAGCTCGGAGCCGCCGCCCGGGACGCCGATGCGCTGGTCACCGCCAATTCCGAGGGTGAGCCGGTTCCTCCGGGCTCGAAGATGACCCATGCCTGGCTGTTCACGGGTCCGCCCGGCTCCGGCCGGTCCACCGCCGCCCGTGCCTTCGCCGCGGCGCTCCAGTGCACCAGCCCCGACCGCGCCCTGGGCGGGGCTCCCGGCTGCGGGTTCTGCGACGGCTGCCACACGGCCCTGATCGGGACCCACGCCGACGTCGAGGTGATCCGCACGGATCTGCTCTCCATCGGTGTGAAGGAGACCCGTGAGCTGGTCCGCCGCGCCCAGCTGTCCCCCGCCGTGGGCCGCTGGCAGGTCATCGTCATGGAGGACGCCGACCGTCTCACCGAGGGCGCCGGGAACGTCCTGCTGAAGGCGGTGGAGGAGCCCGCGCCCCGCACGGTGTGGCTGCTCTGCGCCCCCTCCCTCGAAGACGTGCTGCCCACGATCCGTTCCCGGTGCCGCCACCTCACGTTGCGTACGCCTCCCGTGGACGCCGTGGCCGATGTGCTGGTCAGACGCGACGGCATCGACCCCGAGAGGGCGGCGGCAGCCGCCCGTGCCACTCAGGGGCACATCGACAGGGCGCGCCGCCTGGCCACGGACGAGCGGGCGCGTTCCCGTCGTGCTGCCGTGCTCAAGCTCCCGCTGCGTGTTCATGATGTCGGTGGCTGTCTCAAGGCGGCCCAGGAGCTCATCGACACGGCTACGGACGACGCCAAGCAGGTCGCCGAGGAGGTCGACGTCAAGGAGACGGACGAGCTGAAGGCGGCGCTCGGCGGGGTGGCCGGGGGCCGGATGCCGCGCGGGACGGCAGGTGCGATGAAGGAGCTGGAGGACAGGCAGAAGCGCCGGAGGACGCGTACGCAGCGCGACAGCCTCGATCTCGCGCTGAGTGAACTCACCGGTTTCTACCGTGATGTGCTGGCGCTCCAGCTCGGCTCCCGGATCGCCCTCGCCAACACCGACGTACGGGACGCCCTGGACCGGATCGCCGAGTCGTCCACCCCCGAGCGCACCCTCCGCCGGATCGAGGCCGTGTTCGCCTGCCGCCGCGCCCTCGACCGCAACGTCGCGCCGCTGCTCGCCGTGGAGGCGATGACGATGGCGCTCCGGGCGGGCTGACCTCCGGCGGCGTCCGGCACCCCGCGTGGTGGAGCAGTCTCCCGTCGTCCCGTAGTCCCGCATGGTCCACGGAGTCGAGCGGATTCACCCGTAAGAGCGGGAAATCGGTTGAATCGTCACGCGGAGGCTACGCTCCGGGGATGGACACCAGGCGCCTGCTCCGTATCTTCGCCACCGCGCTCGGCACTGCCGGTCTTCTCCTCTCCGGCTGCAGCAGCGGAAGTCCGTCGTCGAGTGCGTCGGCGACGGGTTCGGCCACCGCCGAGGAGCTGGAGCCGTACTACGGACAGAAGCTGAGTTGGCGGGACTGCGGGGTGGAGGGCTTCCAGTGCGCCACGATGAAGGCCCCGCTGGACTACGCGAAGCCTGACGGCGGAGACGTCGAGCTGGCTGTCTCCCGTAAGAAGGCCACGGGGCCGGGCGAGCGGATCGGCTCGCTCCTGGTGAATCCCGGCGGTCCCGGGGGCTCGGCCATCGATTATCTCCAGGGGTACGCGGCCATCGGTTACCCCGCCCCCGTCCGGGCCCGGTACGACATGGTGTCCATCGATCCGCGCGGGGTGGCCCGCAGCGAACCGGTCGAGTGCCTCACCGGCAAGGAGATGGACGCCTACACACAGGTCGACCAGACGCCGGACGACAAGGGCGAGATCACCGCGCTGAGGAAGTCCTTCGAGAAGTTCGCCGACGGCTGCGAGAAGCGCTCCGGCAAGATCCTTCCCCATGTCTCCACGGTCGAGACGGCGCGCGACATGGACATCCTGCGCTCCCTGCTCGGCGACGAGAAGCTGCATTACGTCGGCGCCTCGTACGGCACCTTCCTCGGGGCGACCTACGCCGAGCTGTTCCCCGCCCGGGTGGGCCGTCTCGTCCTGGACGGGGCGATGGACCCCTCGCTCCCCGCGCTCGACATCAACCGTGACCAGACCGCCGGCTTCGAGGGGGCGTTCCAGTCCTTCGCCGCGGACTGTGTGAAGCAGCCGGACTGCCCGCTGGGCACCTCCTCCACCGCCGGTGCGGCGGCCGCGCTGAAGAAGCTCTTCTCCGACCTGGACACCGATCCCGTGCCGGCCGGTGGGACCCGGCAGCTGACCGAATCCCTGGCGACCACGGGCGTGATCGCCGCGATGTACGACGAGTCCGCCTGGCCCCAGCTCCGCGAAGCCGTCGCCGCCGCGCAGCGCGGCGACGGCGCCGGCCTCCTCTCCCTGGCCGACAGCTACTACGAGCGCGGGCCGAGCGGCGAGTACGCCAACCTGATGTTCGCCAACGCCGCTGTGAACTGCCTCGACCTGGCCCCCGCCTTCACCGGCCCCGCGGCGGCGGAGAAGGCCCTCCCGGAATTCGAGAAGGCCTCCCCGGTCTTCGGCAGGGGCTTCGCCTGGGCCGCGCTGAACTGTGGCTCCTGGCCCGTGGACGCCACGGGCACTCCGCACCGCACCGAGGCGGAGGGCGCCGCCCCGATCGTCGTGGTCGGCACCACGCGCGACCCGGCCACCCCGTACAAGTGGGCGGAGTCCCTCGCGGACCAGCTCTCCTCCGGGACGCTGCTCACCTATGACGGTGACGGGCACACGGCGTACGGCCGGGGCAGCGACTGCATCGACACGGCGATCAACACCTATCTGCTGGAGGGCACACCGCCCAAGGACAGCAAGAAGTGCACCTGACCTGCGGATACGGTCGCGAGAGCGGGTGGTGCGGAGCACCCTCGGAAACTGTGTAGACTTGGCGTCGCTGCTGACCGCACCATGGTGCGACAGAGCGTGCCGCCTTAGCTCAGTTGGCCAGAGCAACGCACTCGTAATGCGTAGGTCTCGGGTTCGAATCCCGAAGGCGGCTCTGCCGAAGCCTCAGGACTCACTCGCCGTGACCTGGGGCTTTTGCTTTTATTGAGCCCGCGGGCGAGCCGCCCGCTCCCGGACCGGGGCTGTACGGGCGGCCGGACCACCGGGAGACCGCCGGTCGTGGCGGGGGGCCGGTTCCGTGGCCCGGCGAGCCGGGTTTCTCATGGGTCTGCTTCAACCGTGCCTCACAGGGCACTGGAGTGAGCGCAGGTGACCGGGCGGAGAACGCATCCGGCCGGACGGACGGAGGCACGCGAATGACGGAGAACGCCGCGCGGCGTCCCGCGGTGCCCTCGCCCCGGTCCGGTGGAGCCGGGGATTTCCATGCCGGCACCCTGTGCGCGGAGACCGCCCCGCGCTTCGCCGCGGCGGCCGTCGCGATCGACGCGGGCGGGATGGGCTCCCCGCCGCCGGGCAGCGCCATGGTCGGTGGGTCCCCGCCCCGCCGACCTCTCGCCCACCGGCGGAGCTGTACCGGGCGGAGCCCGGATGTGCTGGTGGGTACCGTACGACCGCAGGGACGGAATCTCGCGCTCACCGACGGGGTCCGCCGGCACACACATGAGTACGGGGAGACAGGCCGCCACCCCGGCCGGCCTGGTTCCCGCCCGCATGTCCGCGGTGCCGGCCCGGGCGTACGGGCGGACGTCCGTCTGCGCTGCGGCGGCTGTCCCGCACCGGAGAGCGGTGAGGGCCATGCGCCGGTGTTCCCGCTGGAGGCGGCCGGTCGCCGCGTCCTGCGCACCGGACGCTTCCCGGTCCTCACCTCCGCGCGCCTGACGGCCCGCGCCCGGGGCGGTCACGGTACCCACCCCAACACGCTCGCCGGACCTGTACGGCAGCTCGACCGGTGCGCGGCGGGAGCGGCAGAGGCCATGACAGCGAACGGAGCGGGAGGGTCCAGGTACTCATGACCGGTGGGACGACGAGTGAGCGGGCGGGCAGGGGGCGGCTCACCGCCGTGACCCAGTGGTGGCGGCGCGCCTTCTCCTACGACGGGGACGAGCGCGACACCCTGCTGGTGATCGGGAAGAGCGCCCTCGCCGCCGGGGTGGCCTGGGTGATCGCCTATGACGTCCTCGACGCGCGCTCGCCTGCCTTCGCCCCGTTCTCGGCGGTGCTGATCATGCAGGTGACCGTCTACCGCTCGGTCGTGCAGTCACTGCGCTACGTCGGTGCCGTCGTGGCGGGGGTCCTGGTGCAGGCCGCCCTCGGGTTCCTCGCCGGTCCCGATCTGCTGACCTTCGTGCTCGTCGCCCTCATCGCCCTCGCGATCGGGCGCTGGCGTGTCCTGGGAGCACAGGGACCGCAGGTCGCCACCGCCGCGTTCTTCGCCTTCTCGACGTACACCGCGTCGTCCGGGGACGCCCAGCGTGTCTTCCGGCTGGGGGAGATCGTGGTGCTCGTCCTCATCGGCTGTGCGATCGGGACCGCCGTCAACGTCCTCGTGGCCCCGCCGCTGCGCTACCGCAGCGCCGAGTACGGCATCCGGAGTCTGGCCCGCACCCTTCACGACCTGCTCTCCGACATGTACCCCGTACTGGCCGGGGGAGTGCCCGACCAGGACACCACCGAAGGCTGGCGGGCCCGGGCGGCACGGACCGGGGAACTGATCGGGCAGGCGAGGTCGGGGCTGGAGGAATCCAAGGAGAGCCTCCAGCTCAACCCCCGGCGCCTGAGCCGCCGTTACCGGGGCCATCCCGGCTTCCGGGGGTACGAGGCCGTGCTCGGCGCCCTGGAACGCACGCTCTACCAGGTGGCCGCCCTCACCCGTGGTCTCGACCGCTCCATCGAGGAGGACGAGGCATGTCGGCCGTTCCTGCAGCGTTACGCGGCCTTCCTGGAGGCGGCCTGCGCGGTGGCGGAGGTGCTGACGACGCTGGACGAGACCACCTTGCTCGCGCAGGCGAAACGGCTGGAGCGGCTCACCGGCGAGACCGAGGCACGGCGGGACGAGGTGATAGAGGAGACCCGCCGGCTGTCCTTGGCCCTCGCCGACCCCTCGGCCCCGTACGGCATCCTCGTCACCGAGGCGACGCGCCTCCTGGAGGAGTTCCAGTACACCTGCGAGGTCCTCCTCGAAGTCGCGCCGGACGAGCACCGGGGGCCGGGCGAACCGGAGAGGTAGGCCGGCCGAGGGGATCGCCCCGTACCTTTGCCGGGCGGGTCATGACGGCCGGAGACTTCATCGGAGCCCGGAGCCCGGAGCCCGGAGCCCGGAGCCCGTACGCCGGACACCGCACCTGCACTTCGACGCGAGGGAGGGCACTCATGACCACCGGGCACAGGGAAGCGGCCGCCGATGCCGGGGCACAGGGCGTGCCCGGTCCTCTCGTCGGTGTGCACTGGCTCGCGAGCCGGGTCACGAGGCCGGGGACCGTGGTCCTCGACGCCTCGGTGGGGGCGCACCGCGAAACCGGGCGGCGCATCCCGGGAGCCCGGCGCTTCGGCATCGACGGGGCCGTGCCCGCCGCCACCATCAGCGCCTCGACCGCCACCGGCCGGAGCACCTGCGCCTTCGTGGCACCGGTGAGGCGGAGTACCGCCGGGTCACGTTCCCGGTCCGAGGCGGCCATGACCAGGGTGTTCACCAGGGTGATCCCCGTGCACAGCAGGGTGGTGCCCAGGAGGAGCAGCAGACCCGCCCGGGTGTTGCCGCCGGTTCGTGGGTGGTGCGCGGCCACCTGCGCGTCCCGCGTCATGACCGGGGTGCCGGTGTCCCGCCCGGCCGGGGGGAGCGGGAGGTGCCGGCCCTGATGGCGGAGGGCCGGCCGAACGCCTCGGTCGCCGAGGCGCTGACGGTCGGTGGGGCATGCTCAGCAAGCATTTCGGCGCGATCCTCACCGAGCTGGATCTGTCGCTGACCGATGCGACGAACCGCCGTGTCCTCGCTGGGCCGGCCTGCCTGCGGAAGGGAGCCGCTCCCGGATGCCGAAGGGCTGACGGCAGGAGTACCGTCAGCCCGCCAGCGAGGTGACCAGCTCCGCCGCCTCGTCCAGAACTGCCGTCTCGTGCGCGGTGAGCTGCGGATCCGCAGCGCGCAGGGCGGTGGCGCGGGCGAGGGCGTCGGCGGGCACGCCCCCGTCGTCCGCGAACCGGGAGAGCAGCGCCGCCAGCAGCTCCCGGAGCTGAGCACCGGCGGGGAACGACGGATCGAGGGCGGTCCGGGCCAGGATCACCGATGTCATGGCCCGGTCCAGCGCGGGCGGCCCCTCGCCGGCCGCCAGCCAGTCGATCACCATGGCACCGCCGGAAGTCATGATCACTTTTTCCGGGTGCAGGTCCAGATGCAGGATCCGGTCCTCGGGGTCCTGGGAGAGCCGCGGAGGGATCGCGTGCAGCTCCCGAAGGAGCCGTGCCAGCAGGTCCGCGCCCTCGCCTCCGGTGACCGTGCCGGCCAGCAGGGCTTCGGCCAGCGTCGGGCCGGTCAGCCGCTGCACCACCAGGTCCGTGGGAAGCGCGTCCTCGGCCGGCGGACCGATGCGCGGGACCGGGAAGCCCGAGGCCGAGAGGTACGACATCACGGCCAGCTCACCGGTGACGTCGATGCCGTGGCGGTAGCGGCGCAGGACCCAGGGGCCGTCGAGTGCGTACACATCGGCGGTGCGTCCCGTACCCAGGAGTGGGCCTATATGCATGGGGGAAACCTACCCGCGCCGTTCCGGCCGGGGGAGACACCGGCGCACGGGGATGTCCTCGGCCCGTCCCCGCAGGTGCTCCACGGTGATCTCGCCGTCGTGGTCACGGACCCGGCCGTCGTGGTGCCCGAAGCGCCGGCCGGTGCGAGGGGCGATCAGCCCGGCGTCCGTGTGCGCGGCCCGGTGGTGGAACGGCGTGAACGACAGGTCCGCCTGGCCGGACAGGGGCGTACGGAGGATCCAGGAGGACGACGGGCCGGAGACGGACCGCTGCCGGTCCGGCTCCTCGCGAACGTCGCGATCCGATCCCGCTGCCGATGCGCAACCTGCTCCCGGACGGCCTGAGGCGGATCGGGGCGGGGCCGACGATCGTGTCCTCGGAGCCCGGAGCCCGGAGCCCGGAGCCCGGAGCCCGGAGCCCGGAGCCCGGAGCCCGGCGCCCCGGCGACGGCACCCGGGAGACGGATGTCCCGGGCGGGTTATTTGGCGTCCGAGTAGCGCTCGACGACCGCCGTGCTGAACGGGAACCGCACCGGTGTCTCCCCGAACGCGACCCGGCCCGCCAGGTCCCCGGCCCTCCGGATCGCCTCCACCACCGCGGGCGCCTCCCCGGCCGGGCAGTGCACGATCACCTCGTCGTGCTGGAAGAACACCAGCTCCGCCCGCATCTCCCCGGCGGCGAGCGTCTGCCGCAGCGCCGCCAGGAGCAGCAGCGCCCAGTCCGCGGCGCTGCCCTGGACCACGAAGTTGCGGGTGAAGCGGCCCCGCGCCCGGGCGTTCGACGAGGCATAGCCCGGAGTGAATCCTGCGGTGCTCGCGCTCTCCCCGGCCGGCGGTTCCTCGCTCCCCTGCGGGATACCGGCCTCCCCGTCCTCGCCCGCCCCGGCGGCGGGCGGACTCGTGCGGCCCAGCCAGGTGCGGACGAGGCGGCCCTCCTCGCCGGCCTTCGCCGCGTCGTCGACGTAGGCGACGGCGTGCGGGAACCGCCGCCGCAGCGCCGCCAGGTTCTTCAGGCCGTCCCCCGAGGTCTGCCCGTAGACCGCGCCCAGCAGTGCGATCTTGGCGTGGTCGCGGTCGCCGTGGAACGCCCGGTCGGACAGGGCCTTGTAGAGGTCGCCCTCGTGTCCGGCCACCTCCATCAGCCCCCGGTCGCGGGAGATCGCGGCCAGCACGCGCGGCTCCATCTGGTCCGCGTCCGCCACGACCAGCCGCCAGCCCTCGTCGGCGACGACCGCCTGGCGTATCACCTTGGGGATCTGCAGGGCCCCGCCGCCGTTGGTCGTCCAGCGCCCGCTGACCGTGCCCCCGGGCTGGTACCCGGGGCGGAAGCGGCCCTCGCGCACCCAGTCCTGGAGCCAGCTCCAGCCGTGTGCCGTCCAGACGCGGTACAGCTTCTTGTAGCGGATCAGCGGCTCCACCGCCGGGTGGCCGAGCCCTTCCAGCTCCCAGCGCCGGGTCGACTTCACCTTGATCCCGGCCTGCGCGAACGCCTTGATGACATCGGCCGGCAGATCGGGCCGTACCCGTCTGCCGAAGGCGGCCGACACCTCGTCCGCGGCCTCCGCCAGCCTGCGGGGCTCGCCGCCACCGGCGTACCGCTCGCCGAGCAGGTCGTTCAGCACTTCGCGGTGTACATCGGCGCGCCAGGGGAGCCCCGATCTGTTCATCTCCGCGGCGACCAGCATGCCGGCCGATTCGGCGGCGGTGAGCAGCCGCATCCTGTCGGGGTGCTCCGTCTCCCCGTGGCGGCGCAGCTGATCCGCGTAGACCTGGAGCAGGGCCTCGAACGGCAGGTCGGTGCCGGAGCGCGGCTCGA
>NZ_DATMVN010000247.1:0-3971 GCF_035563135.1 Streptomyces sp. | reverse complement strand
CAGTCCGGCGAGCGCGGGAGCGAGCGCCATGAGGAGGGCTGTTCCTATTCGGTACCTCTCGGCGCGCGGGAGGCCGCGGTACCGCACCCGGTACCCCGCCGCGGGCGGCTCTCCGAGCGGCCCCGGGGGACGGCTGCGGCTGTCGTGGTCGTAGCACTCCGACGGCATCAGGCCTCCCGTGGTCGGAACACGCCGGTGTCCCCACAGAAGGGGAGACCGAACGCCGTGTCGACCCGGCAGGTCCGAGTGAGGGGTTTTCTTCGGCCGAACGGGAAGAGCCCCCGGCGCCGGGGGCTCTTCATGCGCACGGGAGGCTCCCGGCGTGCGCGGGGGCTCTCGTACGGGAGGCGCGGGCGATCCCGTACGCGGGGCGCGCGGGCTCTCGTACGGGGCGCGCGGTGCGCGGACGGGGCGTCAGCCCGCCAGGTGCCGCTCCACCGTCTCGACCTTGGAGGTCAGACCGTCGGTGACGCCCGGCCGGATGTCGGCCTTCAGCACCAGGGAGACGCGGCCCGCACGGGCCTCGACGGCGGCGACCGCACGCTTGACGACGTCCATGACTTCGTCCCACTCACCCTCGACCGAGGTGAACATCGCGTCCGTGCGGTTGGGCAGCCCGGACTCGCGGACGACCCGGACGGCGTCGGCGACGTACTCGCCGACGTCCTCCCCGACACCCAGGGGACTGACGGAGAAGGCGACGATCACGCGCTGACCGTCCCCTCGGCACGGGCACGGGCGGCGATGACGCCGTCGGCCTCGTACTTCTTGAGCAGCTTCTCACCGTAGAGGCCGCCGAAGGGCACCACCGCGAGGAGGAAGAACAGGGCGACGCGCTTGAGCGGCCACTTGGCCTTGACCCATACGTCCAGCAGGAAGATCACGTAGATCGTGAAGAGCAGGCCGTGCAGCGCGCCGAGGGGCGGCATCAGGAAGTCGATGTCCGAGACCCGCATGAGCAGCGAGCCGAAGATGAGCAGCGCCGGGAAGGACAGCGCCTCGGGAAGCGAGATGAGGCGCAGCCGGTGCAGGGCGGAAGCGGTCTTGATGTCCACGAGGGCACCTTCGGTGGGAGGGGCGTGTCGGCTTGTGAACGCAGGCACAAGCAGAGCCATTGTGGCATCGTTCCCGGGCCCCCCGGGCGGGGGGTCGCCGTCCGGCCGGCGCTGCGCGTATCAGTGCGCATCAGGGTCATGCCGGGGAGGGGATCGGCCGCCGGTCCCTGTCCGGCGGAGCGCACTGCGGCTAACGTCGCACCGTGGCGATGTTCCGACTCCAAGGCAGCAAGACGCTCGCCGTCGATCTGACGGGCGATGCGGTCAAGGCGAAGAACGGCTCGATGGTCGCGTACGACGGCCGGATGGCTTTCAAGAAGATGTCGGGCGGCGGTGAGGGCCTGCGCGGCATGGTGACCCGCCGGCTGACCGGCGAACAGATGGTGATGATGGAGGTGAAGGGGCAGGGCACCTGCTATTTCGCGGACCGGGCGAGTGAGATCAACCTCGTCTCTCTGCACAGCGACACGTTGTACGTCGAGGCGAGCAATCTGCTGGTCACCGACGCCGGACTGCGCACCGGCACCTCCTTCACGGGCCTGCGCGGCGGCGCGAACGGCAACGGGCTGTTCACCACGACCGTCGAGGGCACCGGCCGGGCGGCGATCCTGTCGGACGGATCGGCCGTGGCGCTGCGGGTGGCACCCCAGTACCCGCTGAACGTCGACCCCGGCGCCTACATCGCCCACCAGGGCAGGCTCCAGCAGCACTTCCGGTCCGGGGTGAACTTCCGGACGTTCATGGGTGAGGGTTCCGGCGAGTCCTTCCAGATCCGCTTCGAGGGCGACGGCCTCGTCTACGTACAGCCCAGCGAACGGAACACCCTCGGGGGCGATGTCTGATGCCGTTCCGTGAGATCAACTCGAAGATGGTCGAGGCCGTGGTGAGCCCCGGCCGGAAGATGTACAGCCAGCGCGGCGCGATGCTCGCGTACCGGGGCGACGTCTCGTTCACCCCGAACATCCAGGGCGGACAGGGCGGCCTGGGGTCGATGATCGGCAGGCGGGTGGCCGACGAGGCGGCCCCGCTGATGACGGTCGAGGGCAGTGGCACGGTGATGTTCGGCCACGGCGGCCACCACATCCAGGTGATCGACCTCGCCGGCGACACCCTCTGCGTGGAGGCCGACCGGCTGCTCGCCTTCGACGGGACGCTCCAGCAGGGCACCCTGTTCCTGGGCTCCCAGGGCGGGGTGATGGGCATGGTGCGCGGCCAGGTGACCGGGCAGGGCCTGTTCACGACGACGCTCAAGGGCCACGGCGCGGTCGCCGTGATGGCGCACGGCGGGGTGATCGAGCTGCCGATCACCCCGGGCAGGCCGGTCCATGTGGACCCGCAGGCCTACGTCGCCCACCACGGGGACGTGGCCAACAAGCTGTCCACCGCGCTCGGCTGGCGCGACATGGTGGGGCGCGGCTCGGGCGAGGCGTTCCAGCTGGAGCTCAGCGGCAACGGAGCGGTGTACGTCCAGGCGTCGGAGGAGAAGCTGTGAGCATGCCGGAGTGGGGCCTCCCCGGGGCCGCCGGGCCCGAGGGGGCCTTCGATCCGATGACGCTGCCGTCGGACGACAACGTCAACGCGTACACCTTCTGTGTGGAGCTCAAGGGGAGCCAGTGGTTCCTGCAGAAGGGCAAGATGATCGCCTATTACGGGCAGATCGACTTCAACGGCATCGGGCACGGCCGCTTCGAGCGGCTGATCCGTACGAGCTTCCACTCCCCGCTGCACGCGAGCGACTGGGTGGTGGCCGAGGGCAGCGGCAAGATGCTGCTCGCCGACCGGGCCTTCGACGTGAACTCCTTCGACCTGGAGGACGGCAACCTGACGATCAGGTCCGGCAACCTGCTGGCCTACCAGCCGACGCTGGCCCTGAAGCAGTCGATCGTGCCGGGCTTCCTGACCCTGATCGGGACGGGGAAGTTCGTCGCCGCGTCCAACGGCCCGGTGGTCTTCATGGAGCCGCCGCTGCGGGTGGACCCGCAGGCGCTGGTGGGGTGGGCCGACTGCCCCTCGCCGTGCCACCACTACGACCACGGCTACATGACGGGCGTGATGGGCGGCCTGCGCTCGCTGACCGGGATCGGCGGCACCTCGGGGGAGGAGCACCAGTTCGAGTTCGTCGGGGCGGGCACGGT
This sequence comes from Streptomyces sp., assembly GCF_035563135.1. Classification (GTDB taxonomy): domain Bacteria; phylum Actinomycetota; class Actinomycetes; order Streptomycetales; family Streptomycetaceae; genus Streptomyces. The sequence goes on along the minus strand of NZ_DATMVN010000247.1, from coordinate 781 downwards.
CCTGCTCCAGTCGACCGAGCTGCTGATGCCCGAGCAGGCGACGGGAGCCGTCCCGCACGAGCCGGGTGTGCCGGGAGGCGGTTCCGGGGGCGGCGGTCAACACGGCTCCACACCCCGCATGCCCGGTCAGCTGGGGGACCTCCAGCGTCGCTTCGGGCTGTGAACGGTAGTCTGCGGAGTGTGACGCCCGGCAGTGCGTGCGAGGCGTCACACTCCCAGACTTCGTCCGGCTTTCAACATCTTAGGTAGAATCCATACATGGAGACCGAGACGGCCACCCGCTGGCTGACCGATGCCGAGCAGTGCGCCTGGCGCACCCACCTGGACGTCAGCAGACTGCTGACACATCAGCTGGAGAAGGACCTCCAGCCGTTCGGCCTGACCATGAACGACTACGAGATCCTGGTCAACCTCTCGGAGTCGGAGGACCAGCGCATGCGGATGAGCGACCTCGCCTCCGCGACGCTGCAGTCCAAGAGCAGGCTCTCGCACCAGATCACCCGCATGGAGAACGCCGGCCTGGTCCGGCGCGAGCACTGCGAGTCGGACCGGCGCGGCCTGTTCGCGGTCCTCACCGACCTGGGCGGCGAGACGATGCGGAGGGTCGCGCCGCACCACGTCGAGTCGGTGCGCAGGCACTTCATGGACCTGCTGTCCCCCGAGGAGCTCGCCGGAGTGCACACGGCACTGACCCCGGTCGCGGAGCATCTGCGCGGCAGGCGCGGCAAGCCGTAGCGGGGCCGCGCTCAGCCGTCGCCGGCCGCCGGCCCCCTGCCGGGCC
>NZ_DATMVN010000246.1:0-6549 GCF_035563135.1 Streptomyces sp. | reverse complement strand
CCCGCCGCTGCCGGGATGCCGACCTTGGCCGCCTTGCGGCCGGTGCGGTAGTCGCGCAGCCGCCAGTCCAGGGAGCGGGCGTGCTTGCGCAGCTTGGAGTCCGGGTTGATCGCGTACGGGTGGCCGACCAGGGAGAGCATCGGGATGTCGTTGTGCGAGTCGCTGTACGCCGCGCAGCGCTCCAGGTCCAGGCCCTCGGCCGCGGCCAGTGCGCGGACCGCCTCGGCCTTCGCGGGGCCGTGCAGGGGCTCTCCGACCAGCCGGCCGGTGTAGACGCCGTCGACCGACTCGGCGACCGTGCCCAGGGCGCCGGTGAGGCCCAGGCGGCGGGCGATGATCGTGGCCGTCTCCACCGGGGCGGCGGTGACCAGCCAGACCCGCTGGCCCGCGTCGAGGTGGGCCTGGGCGAGAGCGCGGGTGCCGGGCCAGATGCGGTCGGCCATGTACTCGTCGTAGATCTCCTCGCCGATGGACATCAGCTCGGAGACGCGGTGGCCCTTGACGATGGACAGGGCGCTGTCACGGGCGTCCTGCATGTGCTCCGGGTCCTCGACGCCGGCCAGCCGGAACCAGGCCTGCTGCCAGGCGAACCTGGTCAGTTCCCGGCGCTGGAAGAACTTCCGCTTGTACAGACCGCGGCCGAAGTGGAAGATCGCGGCGCCCTGCATCACGGTGTTGTCGAGGTCGAAGAAGGCTGCCGCCCTCAGGTCCCCGGCCACCGGGAACACGGGCTCCCGGGTGCCTTCGGAGAGGGCCGGCCGTCCGTCGGGGCCGGCCGGGAGGGCCGTCTTCCGTGCGGCTTCGGCGGCGGCCTCGCCTGCGAGCACGCTGCGCGCCGTGGCGGGGCGCCTGCGGGGGGTGAGCCATCCAAGAGCGGCCATGTCGTGAGCATAGCCATTCTGTTCGGCTCTTCCCGACGCGGCGGGATGCCGCGGCGTGAACTCTCCGGGGCCGGAGCGTTAAACGGGTGACACCGCGTCCCTGCCGTTCCCGGGAGGGCCCGGGGGCAGGCGCAGAATGAAGGTATGAGTGCTCTGCTGCGTCGTAGGAAGAAGAAGCCCGCGGACCGGGTGGTGACCCTCGTGGGGAAGCCCGGGTGCCATCTCTGTGAGGACGCCCGGCTGGTGGTGAGCGCGGTCTGCGAGGAGACCGGCGCGTCCTGGGTGGAGAAGGACATCACGCAGGACGAGGCGCTGCACAAGGAGTACTGGGAGCAGATCCCGGTGGTCCTGATCGATGACGAACAGCACACCTTCTGGCGGGTGGACCCGCAGAGGCTGCGCACGGCGTTGCGTACGTGAGGGGGCTTCCTCGGTGAAACCCGGTTAACATCGTGGGCGTTTTGAGTGGCCTCGGGGGGCGTGGACATGAGGAGTGTGTACCGTCTTGCCCCCTTCGGGCCCGCAACGGGCTGATGACGTCCCGGGTTCCGGGATTACGCAGCGAATATGCGTGACCCCGGTCACTTTGACCGGACAAAACGGACACCATCTTTGTGCACGCGTTCACAAAGACATAGCCTGCTGTGGACGGGGCGGTCATAGGACATACGGCCGCCTGCAGCCCCGCTCATCCCGCAGGAGCACCGTGGCAACTGGCCGAACTCACCGACCGGCGACCCGTAGCCGAGGAATTCCCGAGGCCACCGTCGCCAGGCTTCCGCTGTATCTCCGCGCACTGACAGCGCTCTCCGAGCGCTCGGTTCCCACGGTCTCCTCCGAGGAACTCGCCGCGGCGGCGGGAGTCAATTCCGCCAAGCTGCGCAAGGACTTCAGTTATCTGGGCTCCTACGGCACACGCGGTGTCGGGTACGACGTCGAGTATCTCGTCTACCAGATCTCCCGTGAACTCGGGCTCACCCAGGACTGGCCGGTCGCCATCGTCGGCATCGGTAACCTCGGCGCCGCACTCGCCAACTACGGCGGTTTCGCCTCCCGTGGTTTCCGGGTCGCCGCGCTGATAGACGCCGACCCCGCCATGGCGGGTACGCCGGTGGCCGGGATCGCCGTCCAGCACACCGACGACCTGGACCGGATCATCAGCGAGAACGGTGTGTCCATCGGTGTCATCACCACCCCGCCCGGCGCGGCGCAGCAGGTCTGCGACCGGCTCGTCGCGGCGGGCGTGACCTCCATCCTGAACTTCGCGCCGACGGTGCTCTCCGTGCCCGACGGTGTGGACGTGCGCAAGGTCGATCTCTCGATCGAGCTGCAGATCCTCGCCTTCCACGAGCAGCGCAAGGCCGGCGAGGAGGCCGCCGCCGACGGCAGGGCGGGTGCGGTCGACGGCCCCGACGCGGCGCCGCCGGTCCGCGCCACTTCCGCCGGCCGGAAGGGACCTGACGGGGACATGCCCGCCGTGATGCCGGCATGAGTCTCCTGGTCGTAGGACTGAGTCACCGCAGCGCCCCTGTCTCCGTGCTGGAGCGGGCGTCCCTCCCGGCCGAGGCGCGGACGAAGCTGCTTCAGAGCACCCTCGCCGCGGAGCCCGCGACCGAGGCCGCCGTCCTGGCCACGTGCAACCGCATCGAGCTGTACGCGGACGTGGACAAGTTCCACGCCGGGGTCGCCGAGCTGTCCACCCTGCTCGCGCAGCACAGCGGGGTCGGGCTGGACGAGCTCACTCCTTATCTTTATGTGCACTACGAGGACCGTGCCGTCCACCACCTCTTCTCGGTGGCGTGCGGGCTGGACTCGATGGTCGTCGGCGAGGGCCAGATCCTCGGCCAGATCAAGGACGCGCTGGCGCTGGGGCAGGAGCTCCACACGGCGGGCCGTCTGCTGAACGACCTCTTCCAGCAGGCCCTGCGGGTCGGCAAGCGTGCCCACAGCGAGACCGGGATCGACCGGGCCGGGCAGTCGCTCGTCACCTTCGGTCTCGAACAGCTGGCCGACGGCGCCGAGGTCACCGCGTGGGCGGCGGGCAAGCACGCGCTGGTGATCGGCGCGGGCTCGATGTCCTCGCTCGCCGCGGCCACCCTGGCCCGTGCGGGTGTCGAGGAGATCGTCGTCGCCAACCGGACCCGGGCCCGTGCCGACCGGCTCGTCGAGATCCTCGGCCAGACCGGCGTCCCGACGGTGCGCGCCGTGGAGATGGCCGGGGTCGCGGACGAACTGGCACGTGCCGATGTCGTCGTGTCCTGCACGGGTGCGACCGGGCTCGTCCTGACGGCACAGGCCGTGGCCGCCGCGCTCGGCGTCGGCTTCGACACCGCGGTCCGGGAGCCCGAGGCCCCCGCGGCCGCCGCCCCCGACGCGCTGGACCAGCACGCCGCGTGGGTCGAGAACGGTTCCGCCACGGCCGCAGCTCAGGACCGGGCCGTGCGCCGGGTGCCCGTGCGGCCGGTCTTCACCGGCCCGGCCCGGCTCCATCTGCTCGACCTCGCGATGCCGCGCGACATCGACGGAGCGGCCCACCGCATCGCCGGTGTGCGCCTCGTCGACATCGAGTCGCTCGCCGAGGCGTCCGCGGACGCTCCGATGGCCGCCGATGTGGACCAGGTGCGCACCCTCGTCGCCGACGAGGTCGCCGCGTTCGGGGCCGCTCAGCGCGCCGCCCACATCACCCCGACCGTCGTCGCCCTGCGCACCATGGCCGCGGATGTGGTGGCCGGCGAGATCGCGCGGCTCGACGGGCGCCTTCCCGGCCTCGACGAGAAGCAGCGCGCCGAGATCACCCAGACCGTGCGCCGTGTCGTCGACAAGCTCCTGCACGCGCCCACCGTGCGGGTCAAGCAGCTCGCGAGCGAGCCCGGCGGTGCCGGGTACGCCGATGCGCTGCGGGAACTCTTCGACCTCGACCCGCAGACGGTGGCCGCCGTCTCCCGGGCAGACCTGAACGACCCGAATAGAGGGCGGTCATGACCGACAACTCACCCCTGGGCGGGGAGACCACCACACCGCTCCGGCTAGGTACCCGGCGCAGCAAGCTCGCCATGGCGCAGTCCGGCATGGTCGCTGATGCGGTCCGTGAGGTGACCGGGCGTGCCGTCGAGCTCGTCGAGATCACCACGTACGGGGACGTCTCCCGGGAGCACCTGGCGCAGATCGGCGGGACCGGTGTGTTCGTCGCCGCGCTGCGCGAGGCGCTGCTGAGCGGTGAGGTGGACTTCGCCGTCCACTCGCTCAAGGATCTGCCGACCGTGCAGCCCGAGGGCCTCGTGCTGGCCGCCGTGCCGGTGCGCGAGGACCCGCGTGACGCCCTGGTGGCGCGGGACGGGCTGTCCTTCGAGCAGCTGCCGCCCGGTGCCCGCATCGGTACCGGCTCGCCGCGCCGCATGGCGCAGCTCAACGCGTACGCCCGCTCGCACGGCCTCGAGATAGAGACCGTCGCGATCCGTGGCAACGTCGATACGCGCATCGGTTTTGTACGAAGCGGGGAGCTGGACGCGGTGGTTCTCGCCGCCGCGGGGCTCAGCCGCCTCGGACGCACGGACGAGGTCACCGGCTTCCTGCCGGTCGACACCGTCCTGCCCGCTCCCGGCCAGGGAGCACTGGCGATCGAGTGCGCTGAAAGCAGCGCCGACCTCGCCGCAGCTCTCGCCGAGCTCGACGACCCGTACACCCGGGTCGCCGTGACCGCCGAGCGCGCCCTGCTCAACGCCCTGGAGGCCGGCTGTTCCGCACCTGTGGGTGCGCTGGCCGACCTCCTGGCCGACGGGCAGGTTGTCAACGAACTGCGCCTGCGCGGTGTCGTCGGTTCGACCGACGGCACTTCCCTGGTGCAGCTGTCCATCACCGGTCCCGTCCCCACGTCGCACGGCGACGCGGCGGCCCTCGGTCGCGAGCTCGCGGCCGAGATGCTCGCCAAGGGTGCGGCCGGTCTTATGGGGGAGCGAGCACTTTGAGCCCCACCGGCCCTGTCGTATCCGACTTCCCTGTCCTGTCCTCAGGGCATGTCACCTTCCTCGGCGCCGGTCCCGGCGACCCGGGACTGCTGACTCTGCGCGCCGTCGAGGCGCTTGCGAGCGCGGACGTCCTTGTCGCTGAACCGGAGGTTCTCGACGTCGTTCGCTGCCATGCGCGGGCAGGGGTAAGCACGCCTGAGATGACGGTTGTTGACATGGCGTCAACACCCGCAGGAGTACCCGTCCTCAGGGATGCCGCCAATCTTGTCATGGAGGCAGCGAAGGGCGGCAGGCGGGTGGTCCGTGCTGTCACGGGCGACCCCGGCCTGGACGGCAACACGGGTGCCGAGATGCTCGCCTGCGCTGCCGCGGGTGTGCCCTTCGAGGTCGTGCCCGGCATCGCGAACGCGGTCGGTGTGCCCGCGTACGCCGGTGTGCCGCTGCGTGACGCGCAGGGTGCCGATGTGCGTTTCGTCGACGCGCGCACGGCGTCGGACCGCTGCTGGTCCGAGGTCGGTGCGAGCGACGCGACGGCCGTCGTGTCCGCGTCGCTCGACTCGGTGGCCGCGGCCGCCGGTGAGCTGGTCTCGGCGGGCCGTAAGCCGGACACCCCGCTCACGGTCACGATCGCGGGGACGACGACCCGCCAGCGCACCTGGACGGCGACCCTCGGGACGATCGCCCAGGTCCTCAAGCAGGCCAAGGTCCTCCCGTCGCCGGACGGGCACCTGCCGGTGATAGCCGTCGTCGGCGAGCGCAGCTCCGCCGCCCAGCGCGACCAGCTCGCGTGGTTCGAGTCGAAGCCGCTGTTCGGCTGGAAGGTGCTCGTACCGCGTACGAAGGAGCAGGCGGCGTCGCTCTCCGAGCAGCTGCGTTCGTACGGTGCCGTGCCGCACGAGGTCCCGACGATCGCCGTCGAGCCGCCGCGCACGCCGCAGCAGATGGAGCGCGCGGTCAAGGGTCTGGTCACGGGCCGCTACGAGTGGATCGCGTTCACCTCGGTCAACGCGGTGAAGGCCGTGCGGGAGAAGTTCGAGGAGTACGGGCTCGACGCCCGTGCCTTCGCCGGGATCAAGGTCGCGGCCGTCGGTGAGCAGACCGCCGCCGCGCTGATCGACTTCGGTGTGAAGCCGGATCTCGTGCCGTCCGGTGAGCAGTCCGCCGCCGGTCTGCTGGAGGACTGGCCGCCGTACGACCCGGTCTTCGACCCGATCGACCGGGTGTTCCTGCCGCGTGCCGACATCGCCACGGAGACGCTGGTGGCCGGGCTCATCGAGCTGGGCTGGGAGGTCGACGACGTCACCGCGTACCGCACGGTCCGCGCTTCGCCGCCGCCGGCCGACACCCGCGAGGCGATCAAGGGCGGCGGCTTCGACGCGGTGCTGTTCACCTCGTCCTCGACGGTCCGCAACCTGGTCGGGATCGCGGGCAAGCCGCACAACGTGACGGTGATCGCGTGCATCGGCCCGGCGACGGCGAAGACCGCCGAGGAGCACGGCCTGCGGGTCGACGTCCTGTCCCCGGAGCCCTCGGTCCACAAGCTGGCCCAGGCGCTGGCGGACTTCGGCGCGCAGCGCCGGGCCGCGCAGATCGAGGCGGGCGACGCCGTGAAGCGGCCGAGCGAGAAGCGGCCGCAGAGAAGGAGGGCTCGCACCTCGTGAACGCACCGCACCCGGCCACCCGCCCTGCCCCGTACGGCAACG
>NZ_DATMVN010000245.1:0-11284 GCF_035563135.1 Streptomyces sp. | reverse complement strand
GATCGTCGGCGGCGAGGACCAGGAGGAGCGGGAGCACAAGCTGGGAGCCTGGATCGGGAACCAGCGCTCCCGGGCGGCGACGCTGACGCCGGAGCGGATGGAGCTGCTGTCCGCGATCGGGATGCGGTGGTCCTGATGGTGGGCGTCGTCGTCACCGCGGTCTGCTCGGTCAAGACCTGGACCAGTTAGCCCGCTGGTCAGGCTCTGGCGACCGGCGCGACTTTGGTGCGCCGATTCGCGCCGACTTCTCCCCACTCACCTCAACACACTGTCAGGATGATGTTCAGGACCTAGGGTGTGTACCGATCCAGAGGAGCGTGATGGTCGGATCCGCAGGAGTACGTCGGGCCACTCGCTGGCAGGATTCGGTGCGGCTGCTGTTGCTGATCGACGCCGCCGCAAAGCCGGCGGCCGAAGGCGAGTCGGTGCCGCCGGCGACCGTCGGGGTGGTCCACACCCAGGTGCGGCTGCAGAAGCTCGACTTCTGGGTCCGTAATCCGGACTACCTGGCCTACGAGCTGATGAACGAGTACGTGGCCGCTCCGGACGTTCCTCGGCTGCTGGAGCTTGCCGCAGAGATTCTGGAGTCGGAGGAATCGGATCTGCGGCGCTTCCCGATGCTGCGTTACAAGTACGGCGCCTTCGAGGAGCTCGATGACGCTCTGGCGCCGCTGGTGGAACGGGGGCTGCTGCGCAAGACGCAAGTCCTCGGGCGTGAGCGCGTGGTGGAGCACATCTACTTCCTGCTGGAGCGGGGCCGGCAGGTGGCGCAGTCGATGGTCGCCGAGGCGCCCGCGCTGGCCTGGTACGTCGAGCGCACCCGCCTGGTCGTGGACCTGGTCGACGGTCTCGGCGGCACACAGCTAAAGGACCGGCAGTACCTGCTGCGGGACTACGCCGACACCCCCTGGGGCCAGCACATCGGCCCCATCACCGAGCAGGCCCGCGAGCGGCTGCGCGAACTTCAAGCGGCACCAGGCCCGGGAGCCACGGGCGACACTGACCAGGAGGCTTCATGACCGCGCCCGGCCCGGCCCGCTCCGACGCGAAGGACCTGACCGTCGCCCCGAGCGCCAGCGACATCCTGAAGGAGGTCGCGGAGAAGCTGGGGCTAACGCCGGTGCAGGTCGAGCGGACTCTGGCCGAGGCGAACATCACCCTGAAGAGCCCGACTGCCGCCGACCGGCGGCTGCGCATCATCCGGCTGCGCGCCAGCGGCACGAAGCACTCGGGCGACGACTTCACCGTGGAGCAGCCCTTCACTCCAGGGGTGTGGGCGATCGTCCACCCGGACAACAGCGCTGGGAAAACCAGCCTGCTGGAGTTCCTCGTCTTCCCGTTGCGCGGCGGGCCGCGCGATCTGCCGCCCGATGTCCGATCGTGGCTGCGGCATCTGAGTGTGGACATCGCAGTGGCGGGCCGGGCGATCCGCATCGTCTTGGACGTCGATGACCAGCCGCACCCCCAGTTGCGGGGCCGGATCCTCGCCGGGGAGTCCACCGACCATCTGCTTGCCGCAGACGACGAAGCGCTTCGTCTGCTGGCGACAGCATCCGGCAACGAGGAGGTGAGCCGGTGTATCGGTGAGTTCTTCCTGGACGCGATGCGTATGGAGCACACCAACCTGTGGCAGGTGACCGGCGGCGCCGACGGCGAGGGAGCCCCGCAGGTCCACGGCTGGGCGTCGTACTTCGGGGCCTGCTACCTCAATCCCGGTGGGGACGAGATCCTGCTCGGCGATGTCGCCGGTGGCCTGCCCGGACGGCTCATGGAGCTGTTCGTCGACATCCCGTACAGCACGGCCCTCACCCAGCTGTCCGTCGCCGGGAAACGGGAGAAGAAGACGATCACCCAGGGGCAGCGCCGCGCGGAAGGGGACGCGGAAGCCCGCCGGACCGAGCGCGAGGCGTGGCAAACCGAAATCGCCGACGTGACTAGGCAGATCGAGGCGCGGCGCCGGACGGCTGCCCAAGACATCTCCCCACTCCTGCGGGCCGCCGACCAGGCTGCGACGGAGCTGCGCGGCATGCGGGCGCTGTTGGAGGAGGCCGAGCAGACGCTCACGGAGGTGTCCGGCGCCCGGATGCGCGCGGAGCAGGGGCTACTGGATGCCCGGGAGACGTGGCAGGCCCGGCGGGTCCTGGGACGGCTGGACCCGGTGTGCTGTCCGCGGTGTGAGGAGCCGCTGGGCAGCGTGCGGCGCAGCGAGGAGCGCGAGCAGGCGAACTGTGCGGTGTGCACGCGGCCGCTGCCCGAGGTCGACCCGGAGACCGCCGAAGCGCTGCTGGCGGAGCTGGAACAGACCCTAGAGCGAGCCCAGGATGCCGAGCGGGAGGCAACCGACCGGCGGCTGAGGGCTGTGGAGGCGGTGCAGAGTGCTCTGGCCGACCATCGCGAGGCAGCGGCCGGTCTGGAGCAGGGACTTGCCACCTCACAGGCCCACGACCGGCTGCGTGACCTGGAGATCCGGGCTGCCGAGCTCCGCGGACGGCTCGAGGCGACCGGATCGACGCCTCCGGCTCCGCCGGTCCCGGTGTCCGCCCAGGTCCTGGCCGCCACCGAGGAAGCCGTCCGCGCGGCCGTCGACGCTGCGGCGAAGCAGCTGTTCCCGGCGATGAACGAAGCGATCGTCGAGCTCGCCACACGGTTCGGCGTGCAGAACCTCGACAGCGTCAAACTCGACCGCGCCGGCAAGGTCAACGCCGTCAAGGCCGGGGTGAAGACCACGTTCAAGAGGCTCAGCCGCGGCGACCGGCTCCGCATGCGGATCGCGACCGTCATCGCGCTTCTGCGTGTGAGTGCTGACCGTGGCGTGGCCACGCACCCCGGCCTCCTTCTGATCGACTCGGTAGCCGCCGAAGAAGTCACCGAGGTGCCAGCCCGCACCCTGATCGCCGAGCTGCAGGCCATCGCCGCAGAACTTCCCGAGCTGCAGGTCGTTCTCACCACGGCGCAGCCCGAGCTCGTCGACGCCCTGCCGAAGGACCACCTCATCACCAGCGACGGTGAACACCTGTTCTAAGCTGCTCGTTCGCGAACCGGCCGGCGACAAGGAGAGGACCGTGGCCCCAAGCGTGGACCAGACGCTCCAGGCCTGGGCCAGCAACGCGACCGACGACGAGCTGGACACCGGGCCCTCGATCGCGGACCTCGGCGGTGCCGAGGCGGTGATCGCGGAGGCCGACCAGCTCGCTGCCGGTCCACTCCTGCCCTATCTGCTCACGGCACTCGGCCGCGACCTCGACGCCGTGGACGGTGACCAGGCCCGGCAGTTGCTCGACTCCGCGGCCCAGGGGCTGCGGAACCCCCAGGCCGCCTGGGTCCTGGCCGACGCGATCGACGTGGTGTGCGCCCACCCGGCGCTCGCCACCCGCCTCGGCACCCGCACCGTCCGAGACCTTGCCGCACACGTGGAGGCCGCGCTCGCCGGCGACGCCGATGCCGCCCTCGCCCAGCCGTCCGTCGCCGGACTACTACGCCTGGCCGTCGCGCAGACGGCCACCCCGCACCGCCTCATGGCGTTGCTCGCCGAGATCACCGGGGACGAGCCGTCCGAGGCCCTGGAGCGCCTGCCGATCCTGGTCGGCGTTGCCCACGACCACTTCGGCGACGACGCCCTGCTCGATGTCCTGAGCGCACTGGAGAACCAGACCGATCTCCCTGCGGGCACCCGGGCCGACGCTACCTTCGAACTGGCCGTCGCGGACATGCGCAGCGCGCTGGAGGCATCCGACCGCTCGGCCGTCGAAGACCATCTGCGCCGGGCACTGATGCGGTTCAAGGACCTGGACCGCACCCACGAGGCCCGGCTCGACGCCCGCGCCCACGCCGCCGCCGTCGACGCGGTCCTCGCCTTCGGTGAACTCGACCAGCAGCCCGCAACAGCCGCACCCTCCGAGCAGCGCCTGGCCCAGGCCGCCGCCCAACTGGATGCCACGACCACTCTGCTGACCGAGTGGACCCGCGGTATGCACCGGCTGGACTGGCTCAGCGCCCGCGGACTTGCGCAGAGCGCCTGGTCCCGGCTCGTCACCTCACTCCAGACCGCCCGCACCCACCTGGACCAACCCAGCTGGTACGACCCGGCTAGCACCCTCGGCGACCTGCTGGACGTCTACGTCGCCAGCCGCAGCATCCACACCACCCGGACCGACGGATCCGGCGGCCTGACGGCACTGGTGAGCCCACCGGTGGAGGCCGCGTTCGTACGCAGCGACGGCCTCCTGCACCACCTCGAACAGGCCCTCACTACCGACCCGCAGTTCACCGGCTCCCCCGACGCGCGGGCGCTGTATGAGGTCGTCCAGACCCAGCGGCGGGCACCATCGTCGACCGGGCAGGTGATGCCGGGAAAAGCCCTGGAGGGCCGCCCTGCTCTCGCCGGGCTCTTCCAGGCTGACGCCTCGGGCCTGCGTGACGACCTCGACCCGCTGGTCCTGGATCGGATCGAGCAGCTCTTGCAGCAGCAGTCCAAGGGCTACACCCCCAGCGGCAACGCCCGCTTCGACGCCCACCTGGAATCCCTGCTCGGGGAGCTGGCCACCAGCCCCGCCTGGACGCAGCGTGACAGCTCCTACTTCACCACTCTGCTGGAGCAGTTCCTGCGGTTCCTCTACGACCGGTTCGACGCCCAGGCCGACTACTACGGCGCCCGCACCGCCTACCTCGGCCCCTGCCCCGACAAGAAGCCCGACGGCAGTCCCGACCACTGGGACGAAAAGCACGTCCAGGACGACCTCCACCAGCACCTCGCCGGCACACTCATCCCCGGCACCGTGCAGCGCGAACTCATCGACGTCGCCAGCGGACGCACCGACGTCACCTACACCCCCGAGCCCGGCAGCCGCTTCGTCGCCGAGGTCAAACGCCGCGACACCAGATGGACCCGCGAACGCATGAAGAAGAGCTACATCGCGCAGGCCGCCAACTACACCGCCACCGGCCCTCCGTTCGGCGTGCTCCTGGTCGGGGACGACAGCGGCCACGCCAGCGGCTACCGGAGCATCGAGGACAGCGTCTGGATCATCCACCACGCGCGCAGCGCCACCGAGGTACCCCGGCTCATCGTGGTCGGCATCCTGCCGATCGGGCGCCCGACCCCGTCCGCACTACGTATGCCCCGCGTCACCACCTGACCCTTCCTCGGGCCGGTCACCCTGTTGACGCCTCGGGCGGCCGGGACCGGGTCAGGTCTAGGCGGGGTCGAAGGCGTGGAGGACGGTGGCGATGATGGCGTGCACGGCGCTCCAGTCGCCTTCGGGCTCTTTCCCGGGAGGACCGGCCAGCACGGTGCCGCACTTCCGCTCGAACCTGTCCTGCATGGCCTTCTCGTCCTTCGAGGTGAACCCGTCGGCGCCGACGGCGTTGAGCGGCAGTAGCACCAGCTGGCCGTCGAAGCCGGTAAGGACGTCTCGGCCTAGGTAGAACTCGAGCGTCCCGGCTTCCGACAGAGCGGGCGTCGGCAGAGCCCAGGGTCCCCTTGTGCTTGCTCCCCGGTGCCGGCGGCTTTCCCTGCTCAGCCGCGCAGGCGGGAGAACCAGCCAGCAGCCTTCTGCCCGGGCATGGTCGACTCCTGCTCCGGGTCCTGGCGCCTCGCGTCCGGCCGGGCCTGCTCCCCGTCGATCTCGCGCAGCTGGTCGCAACCCTCGCACAGCGTCGGTAAGGGCTCCTGGGTCATACCCCCGCCCACGCACTCGTCATTCATCACGAACACGGGCGCGACGACATCGACGGCCACCAGGGCGGTGGCCCGCGTCCGGATCGCTGCGGCTGCGGACGTACTCAGGGCCGGACAGGATCACTCCCTGTCCGGCCCCGCTGCTTGTTTCGTCAGCCCGTCACGATGGCCAACGGCTGATGGTTCATCGCCTACGAGTCGTCTTCTTCGTTTTGCCTCAGGTGGTTCATGGCGAAAGGGATCTCCTCAGGATGGGTGGTTGTCCGGGCCAGCACCCAGGCGGTGCGGGCGTCCATGCCGGGCCCGTAAGCCGCTGCCAGACGCCGGGCGCGGCATGTGGTCAGTGGTGCCAGCAGCCACCGGCTCAGCGGAAATTTGATGCGTGTTGTGGAGGCGTCACGATGGGGATTCACCTGTGCCTCCAGCAGTGCTGGTGTCCGGGAGAGGGCCGACAGCTTCCTTGCGTGGGCAGTGGGGTTCGGAGCACTGGGTGTGGTTGCAGGCCCGGAGGTTAGCCAGGGCGAAGCGCGCTTCGATCAGTGCCTTGTCGTCTTGGTCCGGGCTTCCGTACAGGAAGCGGGACATGGCGTCGAGCGGGGTGTGGGCGTTGCGAACGTCGGTGAGGATGCCGAACGTCGTGGTGCGGTTCAGCCGGCCCTCGTGGGCGGCTCGGGCCCAGCCGAGGAGGATCTGGTGGGCGTGGTCGCGCACGTCTGGTTGTCGCAGGGTCTGCATCCAGCCGTTGATCAAGAAGTCCCGGATGGCCGGGGCTGCTTGTGCCGCGCTCATGAGGGTGTCCAGGACGCTGTGGGTGGGGTCGGTGAGCGCTAGGAAGGCCCGGGGCCCGGCGAGATGAGTCGGGTATCTCTCGAACCAGGTCTCAACCGTGTCGACGACTCGTTGGAACCCGTCGGTACTCGCGGCCGCGTGTGCGCTCAGGGCACCGGCGGCGATACGGGCTGCTTCGTCGTCGAGGGCCAGGATGTGGCGTAGCCGGACGAACGCCATGTGCGGCCATCGCATGCCGTAGCGGCCGCTGCAGGCCTGAGCGACGACCATGCGGCGATGGGAGTGGCCCTTTGTCGCCCAGTCCAGCAGTTGTTTGTGGGCGGCTCGTGCGAGTTCTTCGGTCTCCGCGGCTCGGGTGATGAGTGCGGTGACGATGCGAAGGCGTTGTTCGTCGGGGGAGGTGTTGGTCCAGATGTCGAGGATGGGGAAGAAGGGGGATTCCACCGCTGTAATGGACAGGTCAAGCAGCCGGGATCCGATCTGCTCGGCCCAGTTTTTGGCGATGCCATCAGGGGCCGTGATGCGGGCGAGCCAGTCCCTGGTTTCCTCTCGTTCATCGGCCCAGTGGTGCCAGTCCGTACGGATGGCGGAGAGGGCGAAGCCGGGGCGGCTGTGGAAGGCGGCAGTGTCGTCGGCCGTTTCGACACCGACGTCAGCCAGTCGGCGCCGGGGGCTGCGGCCTTCCCGGTAGCGGCGTGCGAGTGCTTCATCGCGGGAGCCGAACGCGGTGGCCGCCTTGATGCACAGTTCGAGAGGGGCGCCTTCGAGATAGGCAGCGGCAAGCAGCATCATCCGGTCCGGGCCACGGGTACCTGAGCCGGCGAGCTTCTCCTCAAGGAAGTTGGTCCACAGCAGGACCTCCTCCCGGATGCGCCGCAGTTCCCTGACCCCCTGCTGGTACTCCGGCGAATCGGGTGGGCTCTCTCTGTGTTCGACAGCACGGGCGAGTCGACCGGGGTCGATGTTGCGCAGGCGCCCGGCAATCGCGACCGCGTCACCGGGGCTGACGGTGCGCGTGATGAGGTCGGACAGAATGCCCACGGTCCGGTCGGGAACGGATTGGCGTAGCAGGCCGCGTGTCGCAGCGCGCTGGACATCTGTCTGCAGCCAACCCGCCTGTGCGTGGCTGCCGGCATGAGCGAGGTGATTGCGTGCGACCTGAACTGCGTCAGGGCGTACCGCGCCGATCTCGAAGCGGTTGTCCCCGCGCCAGTCCCGCTGGCTGCCGGTGATGACCAGGCAACTGCCAACAGCGTGCAGCTCTTCCGCCCAGGTCGTGAGAGCGCGGGCGGCATTCTCGGACATCAGGCGCGAGGCAGCATCGATCAGGTAGCCGTGCCCGGCGATCGGCTCGGGCAGGACTTCCCTTTCCGGGACCTCGTCGTCCTCCCAGTCGGCTGCGAGGTCATAGAGCTGGGGAGCCCCTGAGGAGGTGGAAAGATGGGTGTGCAGGGCGCGGACTGCTGAGATACGCCGTCCTGTGCCGCGTTCTCCCACGACGACGGCGAGGCCATGCGCTGCAAGGAGATTTGCGGCCTGCTGTGGGGTAGGCGTGTGTGCCCAGAGCGGTTCCAGGGCTGCTTCCCGGTCACCGCGTGCAATGGCGATGACCGGCAGTTTCGGTCGGCCCGTGATGTTGATGTTGCCGGTGTTGGAACCGCCGACCTGGACGGTCGGGCCAAGGTTGCCGACAGCGGATTGTCCGAAAGGTGGCGGGCTGGTGCGGGGCTGGGGCAAACCCTGCCCGTCTGGCGTGGTCACCTTCGCTCCGTGTTCAAGCTGCCGGAGTTGTCCCTGCCGATCTGGATGACGGAACCAGTGTTGTTCTCCGCACTCTGGCTCACTCCGCTCTGCTGCTCCTCCGGCTTGCGCCGCGCCATCGCCGCCAGGTCGTCGGCTGCTTCGGGGAAGTCTTCCACCAGGGTCAGCAGCCGCCGGCTCCACCTCTCCCGCAGGGCCGCTTGATCCAGCGTGGCCGCCTGCTCCTGGTCAGCGTCGAGCCGGGCGAGCTGGCGTTCTTCCTCCTCCTGACCACCTCGCCGGAAGAGTCGCGCTGCCAGAGAGCGCATCGACGCCCAGCTCTCCTTGGCCATCTCCGCGACCAATGCAGCTGCGGCCGCCCCCGCCATTCCCACCA
Organism: Streptomyces sp.; assembly: GCF_035563135.1. Lineage (GTDB taxonomy): Bacteria > Actinomycetota > Actinomycetes > Streptomycetales > Streptomycetaceae > Streptomyces. The sequence goes on along the minus strand of NZ_DATMVN010000245.1, from coordinate 2,681 downwards.
GCTGTGCCTGATCCAACACGGCCCTCGCCCCCATCCAAGATCCAGCGGGTGACCGAATGATCACCCATTGCAATCAGGAACAGTTTCAGAGAAGTCTGCACAGAGAGACAGAGTTGGCGAGAATGGCTCAAATCAGACGGTCGGGGCATTCACGCTGCCGAGGATGCGTATGAGCGCGAACAGCCCCAGCCCTGTCCAAGCCGCCGCCACGGCGCACGACGAATCAGTCCAGCCAGTGCACCAGGCGCGCTGCGTCGTGTACTGCCAGAGCGCGTTCCTCCAGGCCGAAGGCGTACTGGCGGGCCTCGTCGCTGCCGTGCGTCAGTATCAGGCCGGACATGCCTAGCAGCCGGGCGCTGCCCAAGCAGGCTACGTCCAGAGCGAGGGCGAGCATCTCGGGAGAGATGTCGTGGGCGGACAGGGTGCCGTCACGGTAGCGGGCCATATGAACCAGGCCGATGGGCGTGCTGTGCGTGACCTGGCTCAGCAGTGAGTACGCCACCGGCAGCCATCCCGGCTCGGGGTAGGGCGCCCCCAGATGCAGGAGCATCTCGTCGATCGGCGGCAAGGGCTGGCGGCCCTTGGAAATCGTCTCCGGGCCCTCGATGACGCTGTCGGGCATCTGGAACAGTTTCGTGGCGGCCGCGCGGGCCACTCCGTTGCTGGAGAAGAGCGCGATCGTCTTCTTCTTCCTTGCTCGGAACTCGTCGAAGTAGCGGGTGGACCGCTGGACGAAGGCCTCGTCGTCCTCCGCGTCCTGGGCCAGCCAGGTGAACCGGGCGGCTTCCTCCAGAAGCATCCGCGCGGCGAAAACCGACGTGACGGCCGCATGCTCGTCGAAACCGCTCATGACGGTCGCGAACGTCGAATGAGCACCGCTGTAGGCGAGAACGCTCGCTAGTTTGGGGTCGCCATGGGCCCAGGGGCTCGTGACCCAACTGCTCACGAAAGCGTCGTACTTCCGGACCGCTGAAACGACCGCACTGGCATTGCCGATGTCCGGCAGCACATCGCCGCTGGCGATGACGGCCGCTGAGCGAAGACGCCTGTCCCGGACCTTGACCCTGACTTTCGGCGGGCCGCCGGCAGGGGGCCGCGGATCGCCGAGTCCGTGCACCGCGCTTGCCGCGGTAACCACCTCTTCGGTCAGCCGCATCAGAGTCCTGAGGAAACCGGCCTGCTCCACCTCCGGCGGCCAGGACTCCGGAACGGCTGCGCACGCGCCCAGAAGTGTCACGGTGACGCCGACGGCGGCTACGTGCATGAACAGTGCTTCGTGGTCAGCCCGCAGATCATGCCCGGGAACCCCGCCGACAGCCAGGCTGCTCTGCATGCCCAGCAGGTTGCCGTGCCCGGCATGCCCAAGGACCATCACCGCTCCGCGGAGCCCGGACATCGCCAGCATGCCCCACGCAGCTTTGAGGAGATCCTCGATGCCTCCGCCCGTCAGCACCGGCTGCGCCGGTCGAACCGGAGAGGAAGCAAGAAACAGGTCGAGGAGTTCCGAACCATCAGGCAGGGACGGTGCCGACAGCGCTGCCAGCGACGCTCCCGTCAGGTCGGTGATGCCGTCCAGCGGAACGAACCACCGGGCAAGATTGGGGCAGCTCACCTCGTGGGCGGACAGAAAACCGCAGATCCGGTCGCGCTCCTCGAGCATGCTGCCCAGCAGCGCCTGCCGTCGTTCCGCGGGAGATTCGGCAATCCACTGCCACAGCAGGCCGTCATCGAACAGACTCCGGGCTAGCGCCCCTACGACTGTTCCCCCTATCCCCGAACCCAGCAGCGAGTCGGCGCAGGCATATCGCCAACGGGCGTAGGGGAATGCCGACTCGGCGAGGAACTGGTCACCCGGCCCATCGAAGTGGAACACCGCAGGAAGCGTGTCCAGATGAAAGCGCAATGCTCGTGTGGCCGCTCGCAGGGATACCACCGAAGGGTGTGGCTCCCTCCCGTCAGGCCATGTACCTTCAGCTCCCGACCACACCTCGCCCATCCCCGTCACCATCTGCTGCTTGTCCCCTGTTCTCACGGCCAGGCCCCGGCGACATCCCCTCGCCCTAGCGACGGTACGGCCTTCGCTAGGGGGCGGCCCTTCGCCGCCCTCCCGCCCTCCCGACTTCCCGACTTCCCGACTTCCCGCATGGTCCAGGGTGCGGCAGCACCTCCGCAACACGCCAGCGGCTGTCGCTGTTCACGCATGGAGGTTGTTCTTCGAAGCCGCGGCCTCGCGGCCGCGGTGCGGTCCCGGATCCTGTGGGTGGTGCGCTTGCTGATCGTCCCGGCGCACCGGGTGCGGCGTCTCGGTGTCGTCGCGGCGCGTGTAGCGATTCATCGTGGTGTGGGCCCGGTCGGCCGCCTCGCTGAACGCGTCCTGGAGGTGGCGCAGGCGTTCGGCGGTGACATCGAGGGCTTCGACGTCCGTGCGCGATTCCCGCAGGGCCCGCAGCGCCGTCATGTCCAGCGCCTCGCGGCGGCCGGGCTTCTGCTCCTGGTCGTCGTGCTCGGGGTCGGTCGGCTCGGGTGGGAGCAGCTGCTCGGGCATCGCCGCCTGCTGGTGGGCGACGACGTCGTACGCCCGGCCCCGCACGGCGGCGGCCGTGGTGGTGTGCAGCTTCTCCCGCACCACCGCTCTGGCGAGGACGGCACGGTCGTACTGGAGCGGGATGCGGGGGATCTCC
>NZ_DATMVN010000244.1:0-2155 GCF_035563135.1 Streptomyces sp. | reverse complement strand
GTCCTTCACCGCGGTGGCCCGCATCCCCAAGCCCGTGGTCGCCGCCGTCACCGGCTACGCCCTGGGCGGCGGCTGCGAGCTGGCGCTCTGCGCCGACTTCAGGATCGCCGCGGAGAACGCGAAGCTCGGTCAGCCGGAGATCCTGCTGGGGCTGATCCCCGGCGCCGGCGGCACCCAGCGGCTGGCCCGGCTGGTGGGCCCGTCCAGGGCCAAGGACCTGATCTTCACGGGTCGTCAGGTGAAGGCCGAGGAGGCCCTGGCGATCGGCCTGGTGGACCGTGTGGTGCCCTCCGCCGAGGTGTACGAGCAGGCGCACGCCTGGGCCGCCCGGCTGGCCAAGGGGCCCGCCCTGGCGTTGCGGGCCGCCAAGGAGGCCGTGGACGCGGGGCTGGAGACGGACATCGACACCGGGCTCACGATCGAGCGGAACTGGTTCGCAGGCCTGTTCGCCACGGAGGACCGGGAGCGCGGCATGCGCAGCTTCGTGGAGAAGGGTCCGGGCAAGGCCGAGTTCATCTGACTGAGCGTGAGGTGCGTACACAGGCGCGCACATTCATCCGTGCGGGCGGTTTGGCCGGACCTCGGCAGGGCTTCGGGGTCCGGCGTCCGCCCGGCTCGCGCAACGACCCGGCCGTCTCCTGTAACCGCAGGTGGGCATGGTCGCAGAGGTATTCCTCCTGCCTCCGGCATATGCCTGACAACAACCCGGAATGACTGGTTCCGGGAAGGGGATTCACCGGAACGGTCACGGAGCGCGTTCCGTGCGGCCATGATGGTGGGCATGGCGGGCCTGGAGGGTGTGGAACAGCCGCGACCGCGCAGCGGTGCGGCAGCGGCGCACTGGACGACTGCCGTCGAAGACGAACAGGCGTTCAAGGCGCTGGAGTTGTTCGGAAATCCGACGGAGGGGGAAGTCCGGCTGCCCTCCCGCCCGGAGTCCGCCGCCACCGCCCGCCGGATCACCTCGTGCGTGATGCTGCGCCAGTGGCAGCTTCCCCCGCAGACCGCCGAGTACGGGGTGTTGCTGGTCTCCGAGCTCGTGGGCAACGCGGTGCGGCACACCGGTGCGCGGGTCTTCGGGCTGCGGATGCTGCGCCGCCGGGGCTGGGTGCGGATCGAGGTGCGTGACCCCTCGCGCGGGCTGCCGTGCCTGATGCCCGTCGGCGAGATGGACGTCAGCGGGCGGGGCCTCTTCCTGGTCGACAAGCTCTCCGACCGGTGGGGAGTGGACCTCTTACCGCGCGGGAAGACCACCTGGTTCGAGATGCGCGCCACCGACCGCTGACACACAGAAGCCCCCGGTCGGCCTGGGTGTGGCACGTCGAGGGCTTCTGCGGGGGCCGTGGAATGGGGGGTGTGTCCACGGCCGCACAGGGGACCTGGCTCGGGTCGGAGGAGGTCGTGCCTCCGACTATGACAGACGGGTGACCCCGGAGCCAAAACACCTAAACGGGCAATTGGTGGAAAATCGGTGCGTAAGGGTTATGAATCGCAGGTGTTTTGAGTCACGTGCCTGGTATTCGGCGTGTACTCACCGATTTCTCTCGTTGATTCATTGAGTCCACCGTCGTCGGCCCTTGCGTGGCGCCGCCCGTCGTCGCCCGCCGGGACCGGGGTCCGAGGTGCCGGATAATCTGACCTCCGTCAACGACGCTTAACGAAGGGGCGGAACAGTGGCGGACATCGAGTCGGCACGCAAGGCATTCGAGCGCTTCGACCAGAACAGCGACGGCAGCATAACGGCCGCCGAGTACAAGAGCGCGATGGCGCAGCTCGGTGACCCCTATGTCACCGAGACGGTCGCCCAGGCCGTGATCAACGCCCACGACGGCAACGGCGACGGCGAGCTCACGTTCGACGAGTTCTGGGCCTCGCAGAACAAGGCCTGACCAGGGTGGGGCCGGCCCTCGGCGCCGGCCACCACGATCCTGGGTGTTCAGTTCTCCGGGCCGCGGGGGTGGGCGGCCTCGAACTTCCGCCGGCCCCGCACGCTCCAGCTCCCGGCAGGCCTTGGGCGTCGTGTTCGGGCTGACCCTGGTGGCGGCGGCGACCCGCGCCACCGCCGACAGTCCAGCAGCAGGTCAAGACTTTGATCGAAGGGACGGCCGCAGGTCACGGCCGCCGTTGACGAGTTGTGGCTGTGCAGCAGTCGGAT
>NZ_DATMVN010000243.1:0-3739 GCF_035563135.1 Streptomyces sp. | reverse complement strand
GACGTCCTCAGCGGCGACTTCAAGGCCTTCTCCAGCCGGCGACAGGAGATCACCGTGGACGCCGTGCTGGCCTCGGCCGCCGTCCCGCTGCTCTTCCGCGCCGTCGAGGTGGGGGGCCGGTACTACTGGGACGGGCTGTTCAGCCAGAACCCGCCGGTGCGCCAGTTGCCCGACGCCGGCCCGGACGAAATCTGGGTCATCCGGATCAACCCGCGTGCCCGGGCCACGGAGCCGAAGACGGTGGGCGACATCGCGGACCGGCGCAACGAGCTGGCCGGCAACCTCTCGCTGGAGCAGGAGCTGCACGCCATCCGCAAGGTCAACGGGTGGGTGGACCGTCTCGGCGACCCGTACCGGCGCCTCGAGATCCGTGAGATCGACCTCGACCTCGACCTCGACCTGCCCAGCAAACTGGACCGCAGGCCCGCGTTCCTCCGCCGGCTGTTCGACGAGGGGCGAGAGCAGGCGGACGCCTTCCTGGCCGGGCTGCCCGGCTGACTGCAGGCCGGCGCGCGGTCACGGTGGCACGGGGCGCGTGACGATCACCCGTTCGGCCACGGTCGGTCCGGTGACCGGGGCGCGTCCCCACCCCGGACGGACCGTTGTCCTCCGCTCGGGCGGCAGCCTGCCGCTCTGTCCATGAACGGCCCACTGGGGGACACGATCGTCCTTGCGGGACCATTGCGGCTCCGGGGCGCGGTCGGCGACTCGTGGCCGGCGATCGAAGTCCTCCGCTCACGGAGATCACTGACGTCCCGCCCCCGGACCCGCAGATACCGCGGTCAGGCGGATAGGACGTGCCAGCCGCGGGCTATCGCGATCCAGCACCCCGGCGCGCTCGTACGCTGCTCGTCAGCGATTCGACAGTGATCTGGAGAATCTGATGCTGGCGCACATGGGCCTACGGGGGGCATCGATCGGGTACGCGCCCAGGGGCGTCGAACGCCTCCTCGAGGCGAGCCAGAGTGGGTTGAATGAGGCGACCGTCAGGGTCCTGGAGGATCCGATGCTGATGCGGGGAACCGGGCGGAGGAAAGGCCGCTCTCCAGGCGATCGGGATTGGACCGCCCCGAACTCCAGATGATCGGTGAAACACCATGGCTGCGCCCGCTGTGCAGCTCGCGGAGCGGTCGCCGACTCCGACTCAGCTCCGAACGGTGATGCGGACTCCATCCTCCTGCCGTCGTTGCGCGTAGCTCCCCCCGCGGCGACGAGGGCTCGCCAGGGGTGTCGGCCGGCGCAGACAACCGCGCCGCCTGTCATCACACTGCGGGGACGTCGCGGAAGGGAGTGACCATGACAACCCAGCACGTTCGTGCCGCCGCGGGCGACACATACGACCACCTGGGTCTGCGGCTACGCATGCGCCTCACGGGCCAGGAGACCGCGGGCGGCCTCGCGCTGATCGAGCACGTGGGGCGGCGGGGAGCTGGTTCGCCGCTGCATCGGCACACCAGGGAGGCCGAGACCTTCATCGTGCTCGACGGCGAACTCGACGGTTGGTCGGATGAAGACCGCACGCTCGTATCGGCGGGCGACACCCTGTACCTGCCTTCGGGCAGCGAGCACGCATACCGGGTCCGCAGCGCCACCGCGCGGTTTCTCCTGCTCATCACGCCGGCCGGCTTCGAGCAGTTCTTCATCAACGACGGCGTCCCCAGCGATCCCGACGCCGAACTGCCGTCCGTACCCGGACCCCCGCCTCCCGAGGCGGTGGAGCGGCTCGCGCAGATACTGACGGACTACGGGGTGTTCATCACCGGTCCCCCGCCAACTCCCTGACGTCGATCCGTACGCCGCACGTTCGTCGCGGCGCGTTCCAGTAAGAAGGCGTTGCGGAAGTAGGCCATCGGGCTCCGTCTGCCGGTGAGGTCCCGTCGCAGCGTGCGGTGCATGTCGTCGTCGGCGTCTTCCCCGCCGCCGCGGCTGATCGGTGACGAGCTGTGGGCACTGGTCGAGCCGTTGATCCCACCCCGCCCACCGGCGGTGCACGGCCGCACCGGCCGGCCCCGGGTATCGGATCGGGATGTGCTCGAGGGCATCGCGTTCGTGCTGTCCACCGGCATCGGCTGGAGCAAGCTGCCCAGCGAACTGGGCTACGGCTCGGGCTGGACCTGCTGGCGCCGGATGCACGAGTGGGCCGACGCCGGCGTCTTCGACCGGCTGCACCAGGCGGTGCTCGACCGGCTCGCCGAGCAAGGCGAGCTGGACTGGTCGCGGGCGGCCCTGGACTCGGTCAGCGTCCGGGCGAAAAGGGGGGTGCACTGACCGGCTCCGATCCCCCCGACCGCGGCAAGGCAGGCAGCACGTACCACCTGCTGGTCGACGCGCACGGGCTGCCGCCCAACGTGCTGGTCTCGGCCGCAAACCGGCACGACAGCCTCTTCGTCGAACCCGCGCGTGCGCCGCTACCTGCGCCGCCGCGGCATCACCGCCCGCATCGCCCGGATCGGTGTCGAGCCAGCCAACGGCTGGGCCGTCACCGCTGGGTCGTCGAGCGGACGCTCGGCTGGCTGCTGTCCTACAAACGCCTGGCCCTGCGCTACGACCGCACCGCACTGACCATCACCGCGCTGGCCCGCCTGGCCGTCACCCTGATCTGCGCCCGGCGCCTGTCGACGGACTGATGCAACGTCCTCTGAAGCCGCCCTCAGGGACGATGCCGAGCTGCGAAAGCCCGAGGGGCGGACACCGCGGGACCCACGATCGGTCCTGGCAGTGTCCAGGCAGTCATCCAGGCCGGTTCGCGTGTGGATCGAGGTGCCCGGCGCCACCTGTCCGTGCCCACGTGGCGGCAGCCAGGGGCCAGTGAGGTCGGGAACGGGTGGTCCGGGCGACCTTCCAGATGTCTGCAGAGGGTCTGACGGAGGCGCCGACCGGCGATCCCACGTGGAGGTTCTGAGGACGTCCTCACCGCTCGGGTTGCTCCCCGGGGATACCGCTCAGAAGCGGTAGTGCAGTACGACGGTCCCCTTGCGGGACCAGGAGGTGCTGTGCGCGGCCAGCCGGTAGTACGTGCGGAGGGCTGGCGGGAACTGGGCGACCTCGGGCTCCCGGGGGATCAAGATCTCCCTGACCAGGGTCAGTGCCGGGTTCCAGCGTTCCGGGTCGTGCGGGTCGTCGGAGCCGGGGAACCTGATCAGGTCGGCGACGGACCGGGTGCCGCGGGTGTGCTTGATGGCCCAGATCGCGAACCGGGGATAGCTGTTGAAGGCGATCTCCCCGCTGGGGAAGTGGCTGGTGAGCCGGTTCAGCAGGGCCACGACCTGGTCCAGGGTCAGGAACCCCAGCAGGCCGTCGGCGACGATCACCGCCGGCCGGTCGGGAGGGACGGCAGCGAGCCAGTCCGGATCCGTCACGTCCGCGCCGATCCCGTGAGCGTGCGCGCGATCCGGCACCAGGCCTGCTCGGGCGGTGATGACCGCGGGGGAGTCGACGTCGTACCAGTCGACGGTGGACGGCGGATCGATGCGCAGCACCCGGGTGTCCAGCCCGGCCCCCAGGTCCAGCCCGACGCCGTCCGGGTGACGAGCCAGGAACCGGGACGCGACCTCGTCGAGCTTCTTGGCCCGCAGTGCGGCGTTGAGCATGAGGTTCGTGTCGATGTGCAGCTGGCGGTGGTCGTAGTCGAGCGTGCGGACGATCTCGTCGGCCATCGCGTCGCCGAGGACGGGACGCGGCGACCGGTTGTCCAGCGCCCTGCAGCAGAGCGTCAGGAACAGGCTGTCCTCGGTCGGCG
>NZ_DATMVN010000242.1:0-3296 GCF_035563135.1 Streptomyces sp. | reverse complement strand
AGGCCATGAGCGAGCCGCGCAGCACGGTGCGGCGGCCCGGGGCCGGGATGAGGGGACGGTTCGACATCGATGCGCCTCCGTGGCGGGAGCGGTGGCCGGAACAGCGGGGCCGTACAGACTGGGTGCAGACCCATACCTAGTCCCCGGCAGAGGCGGGCACGCCAACCGCAGATGAACAACCGGTCGGTGCGGCCTCGGCCCTCGGCCGCCGGAAGGGACCGGGCCGACAGCTCTCCCGGGCCGCCTCGGCCCGGGACGATGCGAAACACGTCTGTCCGCGGCTGGTGTCCACGGCCCGAATCAGCGGTCCGTGCCAGCGGTCCGTGTCGAGGATGATCCGCGCCACGGCGGCAGGGTCGTCGTTCATCGGGACGTGGCCGCAGGCCGGAAGGCGGACGAGCCGCGCGTCCGGGATCATGTGCTTGGCCCTGACGCCCTGACGGCCCTGACGCCCTGACGGCGCAGGAGCAGACGGTCTTCGCTGCCCCAGGCGAGGGTGACCGGGACGTCCGGGACATCGTCGGTGAACACGACGGTCGGACCTGCCTCGGGAGCCTGACGGAAACCGGTGGCTTCGCGCAGGGTGACGGCCTCCGGCGCGACCGCACCGGACGACCGGCGGCCGGGGCGCGCGTAGATGGTGCTGGTCGATGCAGTGCGGCCGGGAGAACTGCTCGAAAGCCGCTCGATCATCGGCATCGGCGTCGAGAGAGCCGTCCCGCCCGTCGCCCGCAGCACCCCGAAGGCGTAGCGGCGTTCGTTCCGAGTCCGGAATCCGGCAGGGGACAGCGCCGTCACCGGCCGGACCAGCCCCTTGCGGCCCAGCTCCAGAACCAGCAGGCCTCCCAGGGCGTTTCCGGCGACATGCGGCCGTACCACGCCGAGCGTGTCGAAGAACGAGCCGAGCACCGCGGTCATGGTCCGTACGTCGTGGGCGAGACCCTCCGGCAGCGCCGCTGAAGCACCGGATCCGGGGAGGTCGACGGTTATGACATCGCGCTCGGCTGCCAGGATGCGCAGGACCGGATCCCACGCCTGGCGATGATGGCCGATGCCGTGCAGAAGCACCAAAGGCTCGCCGGAACCCGTGCGTTCGTAGGGCACGCTGACGACGCGGCGGCCGGCGGCTGAGCCGACTGCGAACGAGACCGTGGTGGCCATGCTGCTCCTCGGGACGGACCTGCCGGGCTGAAGGGGAGCGGCTGAGGCATCCCGCCGGCAATGATTGCTGCCGGGTGGTTTGTAGTTCGAGGGGTGCGCGATTCCCGCTGGACACCCTCCGGCGCGTCGGCTGGGATGGGGAAGTGACTGCCGAGCCCGTGACCGATCTCTTCGAAGAACACCGGCCCTTCCTCACCGGGGTCGCCTACCGCATGCTCGGCCGCGTCGCCGATGCCGAGGACGTGGTGCAGGAGGCGTGGCTGCGCTGGTCGTCGGCCGGGCGGGAAGATGTGCGGGAGCCGCGGGCCTTTCTCGTACGCATCACCACACGTCTGGCCATCGACCGGCTGCGCCATCTGCGCTCGCGGCGCGAGGCGTACGTGGGGCCCTGGCTGCCCGAACCCATGGCCACCGACTTCGGCCAGGCCGTTCCCGACTCCGCGGAGCGGGCGGTGCTGGCCGACTCCGTGTCCCTCGCCGTACTGGTCGTCCTCGAAACCCTCTCCCCGCTGGAGCGCGCGGTCTTCGTCCTGCGCGAGGCCTTCGGCTTCCCGTACGCGGAGATCGGCGCCGTCCTCGGCCGGTCGGAGACGGCGGTACGCCAGCTCGCCGGCCGTGCCAAGCGGCATGTGGAGGAGCGCAAGCCGCGGTACGACGTGGATCCGGCCGTGCGGCGCGATATCACCGAGCGCTTCCTCGCCGCCGCTGCGGGCGGAGACCTGGAGCAGATGCTCGCCCTGCTGGCTCCCGATGTGCGCCTTGTCAGCGACAGCGGAGGCAAGGCGAAGGCGCCGCGACGGATCATCGAAACCGCTGACAAGGTCGGCCGCTTCCTCCTCGCCGTGATGAATGACCAGCCTTCCGGCACGGAGGTGAGGACCCTGGAGCTCAACGGGGGCCCCGCTCTGGTGTTCAGCGTGGACGGTGCGGTGGAGACCGCGCTCCAGGCCGAGGTCCGCGGCGGAGTCATCCGATGCGTCTATGTCGTCCGCAACCCGGACAAGCTGGCCGGGGTGGACGCGGGGTAGCGGCACGGCCGGGAACCCGTGGGCCTCCGAGCCGTACGCGGCCTCTCGGAGAACCGCACAGGGCCTGCTGACGCAGGCTCTGCGAACCTCCGACCACGAGCCCCACGAGTCCCACGAGCCCCGTGGACGGGGACCGCCGTGGGGCTTTGTGACGCCTGGGCTCACTGCTGCGCGAACGTGCCGTGAACGCTCAGTGGCAACGGACCGTTTCACTGCGTTACGGAACGAGGATTGGTCTTGACCAAGGTGGTTCGCCGTCCTAAGGTCTGAACGATAAGGCAGGAACCTTTAATAAATAACGTCGCGGAAAGCAGCCACCGGGCGGATGCGGAGGACAGGGTGGGGACCACGCAGCTGGAATCGGTGCAGGAGCCGAAGTACTGGCACCTCAGGACCGTGCTCAGTGAGGCACTCGACTCGGACTTCGCGGTGGGAGAGGTACTGCCCAACGAGCGGGATCTCGCGGCGCGTTTCGGTGTAGCCAGGGCGACGCTCCGGCAGGCACTGGAGCAGCTCGAACTCGAAGGAAGGCTGCAGCGGCGCCGTGGCGTCGGCACGACCGTAGCCCCGCCCCGGGTGGGAGTGGCCGTGGCCACCGCACAGCACGGCTGGGCGGGGGACGGCACCGACGAGGCGTGGCAGCCCCTCGAGTGCACCACGGCGACCGCTCCTCCGGCAGTCGCCGTCATGCTCGGCACGCCCGCCGGGGAGCCCGTGCACGTGGTGCGCCGCATCCGTCTCGCCCACGGACAGGCCGTAGCCGCGGAACTCCTGTACGTCCCGGCGCGGTCCGTGCCCGAACTCTCCGGCATCGAAGCGCCGACCGGGCCCGTCCGGGCCCGAAGTGTCCTGAGGGAGCTGCACCGCCTCGACCTGGAGGGCCAGGACCGTTCGGTCGAACTCGGGTCGGCCCGCGCGGACGACGCGAAGGAGCTCGACCGGCTTCCGGGCGCTCCCGTCCTCGTGGTCACCACTCGGTATCTCGCGGCCGCCGGCACGGCGGCTGTCTCGGTCGCCACCTACCGGGCGGACACCTGCCGGCTCACCTTCGGGGATTCCGGCGCGCTGGAGATCAGCCACGACGAGCAGGAGCGTAAAGCCTCCTGA
>NZ_DATMVN010000241.1:0-2609 GCF_035563135.1 Streptomyces sp. | reverse complement strand
CGGACATCACATCGCATCACCACACAAGGAGCGTCCATGACAGACCGCGCGCAGACAGCCCCCGGTCGGCGGAGCCTTCTGGGGGCGGCCGTCCTCGGCACGGCGGCCTTCGGCCTGTCCGGTACGGCGCACGCCGCCGGGCAGGGGACCCCGGACGGCCGGCGGACGGGCAACGGCTCCTACCGGGACCTGCCCGTGCCCACCGTCATCGGGCACCGCGGCGCCAGCGGCTACCGTCCCGAGCACACCCTCGGCTCCTACCAGCTGGCCCTGGACATGGGCGCCCACATCGTCGAGCAGGACCTCGTGCCGACCAAGGACGGCCATCTGGTCTGCCGCCACGAGAACGACATCACCGGCACCACGGACGTGGCCGAGCACCCCGAGTTCGCGGGCCGCAAGGCCACCAAGCAGGTCGACGGGGTGACGCTCACCGGCTGGTTCACCGAGGACTTCACCCTCGCCGAGCTGAAGACCCTCCGGGCGAAGGAGCGCATCCCCGGCACCCGCCAGGAGAACACGCTGTACGACGGCCGATGGGAGATCCCCACCTTCGAGGAGGTCCTGCGCTGGGCCGACAGGGAGGGCCGCAGGCGCGGCAGGCCCGTCTGGCTCTACGTCGAGACCAAGCACCCCTCCTACTTCCGGGGCCTCGGGCTCGGCCTGGAGGAGCCGCTGGCCGAGCTGTTGCGCCGCCACGGCCGGCACCGGGCCGGCTCCGCCCTGATCCTCCAGTCCTTCGAGCCGAGCTCGATGCGGCGGCTGTCGAAGCTCGTCGCCACCCCCCGTGTCGTCCTGCTGTCCGGCCCGAAGGAACGGCCCTGGGACTTCGTGGAGGCCGGCGACCCCCGGACCGTCGCCGATCTGGTGAAGCCCGCGGGGCTGAAGTGGATCGCGTCCTTCGCCCAGGGCATCGGACCGACGCTGGACCTGGTCGTCCCGAGGGACGGCGCGGGACGGCTGACCGCCCCCACGGCCCTGGTCGCGGACGCGCACGCGCGGGGCCTGGTCCTGCACCCGTACACGATGCGCAACGAGAACGCCTTCCTGCCCGCGGACTTCCGGCGCGGCACGGACCCGAACGCGTACGGCGACGTGTTCGGCGCGCTCCGGGCGTACTTCGAGGTGGGCATCGACGGGATCTTCTCCGACCACCCGGACACCGCCCTCCTCGCAGCCGCCGACTTCGCCCGGGACTGAGGGCCCGAGGCCGGGTGTCACCCGGCCGGGGCGCGCGTACCCCGGTCGGGTGGAGCTCCCCGTGTACGGCAACCCGTCACGCACGGGGAGCGTTGACGGGGCATGACTTTTCTTGATCATGGTCCTGCGGCGCCGGCCGAGGGGACGGGCAGCCGTGGGCGGGCCGGTGTGCACGCCCTGCACGCGCTGGTGCGCGCGGAGGCGGGAGCCGAGGCCCAGGCCGCCGGAATCGAGGCCGCGGACCTGGAACAGGCGGTGTGGCTGCGGCTGCTGGAGCGCCGGACCGGCCCGGACGTGCCCGCCGACCCCGCCCGCTGGGTCCGCACGGCCGTACGGGCGGAAGCGCGGACCGCCCGCCGCCGGGCCAGGCGTGAACGGGCCTACACCGCCGGCGACCCCCCGGGTGACTGGACCGGCTGTCCCGAACGGATCGCGGTGGGAGCCGACGAGCGCCGCGCCCTGCGCAACGCGGTGGGCCGGTTACCCGGGAGATGCCCGCGGCTGATCGAGGCGATGCTGGCTCCCCACGATCCGACGTACCGGGAAATCGCAGGGGAGTTGGGTATGTCACAGGGGAGTTTGGGTCCTATGCGTTCCCGATGCCTTGGATGTCTGCGCAGAATGCTGGCGGCGGAGGTTGTCGCTCCTGAACTGCGGGGAAAGGAGCGGTAGGCAACCGGCGGAGCAGGTGAGCGGGAGGCATGCACACATGGGCATGAGCGTGACCATCTCGGCGGCGACAGCACAGGACGTCGAGCAGATCTTCAGACTCCAGTACCTCTGTTTCCAGAGCGAGGCGGAGCTCTACGGCAACTACCGGATCGATCCACTCGTCCAGAGCCTCGAATCCGTCCGGGACGAAGTCGCCACGGACCTGGTGTTCGTGGCCCGGCTCGGCGACGAAGTCGTCGGCTCGGTACGCGGCTTCACCGACACGGACGGCGCCGGCCGGATCGGCAAGCTCTGCGTGCACCCCAGGCTCCGTAAGCACGGTCTCGGCACCCGTCTGCTGCGCGCCGCCGAGTCCGGCCTCGCCGACGGGCGTTCGGCCACCCGCTTCCGCCTGCACACGGGGGAGCGGAGCGAAGGCAATCTGCGGCTCTACCGCAAGGCGGGTTACGCCCGGGTGGGCGACACCACCGGAGGCGACGGCGTCCGGCTGGTCCTGCTGGAGAAGGACGCCACCGCGCCGGCCTATGCGGCCAGTGCCTGAACGGCGCCGCTGACGCCCGGCGTCAGGCCTTCCGTGCGCGGCGCAGCCAGATCATCCCGGTGACCGGAAGGATCACCGGGATGAACAGGTAACCCATGCCGAACTCCGACCACACCGTGCTGTCGGGGAAGGCGGACGGCTCCAGCCGTGTCCAGGTGCCGACGACCAGCACCCCCGCGAGCTCGGCGGCGCAGCA
>NZ_DATMVN010000240.1:0-4174 GCF_035563135.1 Streptomyces sp. | reverse complement strand
TCCTGCCACCGCAGTCCGCGGCCGGCCTCGACCGCCACGCCGAAGCCGGCGTGCACCAGCACCCGGGCCTGGCGCGGATCCAGCTCCGGACGGGCCAGCCGCAGCTGCTGCTCCCAGACGGCGATGTGTTCCCGCTGTGCGAGGACCAAGGGCTGCCGCAGGCCGGCCGGCAGGCCCGCGAGCTCGGCTTCGGCGACGCTGTTGAGCGCGGTGTACTCGAAGCTGTAGGCCACGTACGTCGCCGTCAGCGCGACGATGGCGTCGCGCGGCCCGGACACCTCGTGAAGGTTCTGGTCCACCCCCTGGGCCAGAAGTCCCGCAGCCTGCAGGCACGCCGCCGCCAGGATGTCGACCTTGCCGGAGTAGTGGCGGTAGAGCGCCGACGGGGCCAGCCCCACCGCCTCCGCGATCTGCCCGTTCGTGACACTGGCGAACCCGTCCCGCGCGAACAGCGGGACGGCGGCCGCGAGGATCTCCGCGCGCCGCGTGCGCGGCACCGGCTGGGTGGGCAGTTCGACGGCGCGGGCGCTGCTCCGGGCCGCCGCGGGATCGGTCGCGGCCACGCGCAACGCCGACGCCACCAGCAGTTCCTCGGCGCGGCGTTGAGCGATCGAGGTGTGATGCATCGCGATGGACCCGATCGCACCGAGGGCTGCCGCGGCCCGCAGGCGCCCGTCGGGCAGCGGGTATTCGCGCTGCACGGCCTCGTCGACCCGCCCGACGACGTGCCCGAACTTCGCCCTGAGAAGCCGGCGGTCCTCGCGGTCGAGGTACCGGGCCTCCCAGCGGTACACGCCGCCCGATGCGCGATGCGCGACGCTGACCCGGGTGACGGCGGTGAGCACGTCCGCCAGGGGCGCCCCGGACGGCACCTCGTCGAGCACGGTGACGAGCCGGTCCGCCATGAGGTCGGCGCATTCGGCGAACAGCGCGTACTTGTTGGGGAAGTGCCGGTACAGGGCCGCCGCGGTGATGCCCACACCGGCGGCGATCATCTCCATGGACGCCGCGTGATAGCCACGCTCGCTGAAGACCCGGCCGGCCGCCTCGACGATGAGCTGCCTGCGGTTGCGGGGCCGAGCAGCCGCGGTCGGACCGGCGGTCACAGCCGGACGGACGGGTGCGGGGACGGGGCCATGCGGATCAGTCAACCACACGGCGCCCGGGGGCCTCGGGCTCTCCCGTACGCGGACCGGGCGGCCCGCGCATCCCGGATCACGCCCGCGTGACCAGGTCCGCCGTCACCCGGTTCAGGGCCGGTCCACGAGGGTCATGGACACGACGAAGGCGACGCCGACGACGGCCGGGGCGGCCCTGGGGTCAGCTCCCGGCGGCGTATGCGGCGAAGGCCGACCAGGTGGCGGGGGCGACGGTGAAGGTGGGGCCTTCGGGGTTCTTGGAGTCGCGGATGTGGATCGCGGAGGGGTGTGCGGCGACCTCGATGCACTGGCCGCCTTCGCTCCCGCTGTAGCTGGACTTGCGCCAGTCGTAGGCGACTTCGAGGCAGTTGCCGCCGTCACTCCCGCTGTAGCTCGACTTGAACCACTTCAGTGCGGTGCTCATCAGTCTCCTAGCATCCGATCCAGCAGGCCCATGGTGTCTTCAGCGTTGAGGGCTTGCGTCCGCAGCATCGCATATCTCTGAGTCAGGATGCTGACCTCGCCAGGGTCGGAAATGAGCTGACTGCCACGTTGGGTCTCGGCATACCCGAGGCGTTGATGGTCCGGAGTCTCCAGGAGTACGAACGGGCCGTCGAGAGCGGCGTGCGATTGCCGACCGATCGGCATGATCTGAAGAGTGATGCCCGGCAGCGATGAGCACTGCCGCAGATGTCGCAGCGCGTTCCTCCGCACCTTGTCGCCACCCAGTCGGTCCAGTAGTACTGCTTCGGCAATGATGAAGCTGACGGTGGGCGGGGTGCTGCTGCGGAGGATGGCCTGCCTTCCCAATCGCGTGGCCACCTGGGCGTTGATCCCGTCTTCGGAGAAGGCGGGCACTCGGCTGCCGAAGACCGCGCGGGCGTAATCCTCCCTCTGGAGCAGGCCGGGCAGCACTTGGTTCTCATAGAAGGACAGGGCCAGCGCCTCACGCTCCAGGTCGAGAAAGGTCTCCGCCCACACCGGGATCAGGTCCACCTCCGGCATGTTGTCCACCGCCGTCTCCAGCGCTCCCTTCGTGTCCAGGAGCTCGTCCAGGCGGCGGGCCAGGTCGGGCAGGAGGGAGCGGCGGCCCTGTTCGATGGAGGCGATCGTTTCCGTCTGGACGGCGGCCCGGTCCGCCAGTTGGGTCTGGGTCAGGCCTGCCGCGTTGCGGAACAGGCCGACCAGTTTGCCGACGAGCTTCATGGCGGACGCGTTCTTGCGCTGCCGCTTCTTGGGGTGCATACGGTCGGACTCCCCGCCCTCGTACGTGCTTCACGCATGCGCGGCCCGTACAGGAAATCTGTACGTCCTCACTCACTGCTCAAGCGTATGCGCGGAGAGCGACAACCGTGCCGTGGTCGACCGGGAGCGGAAGGCGTGGCGCCCTCGGCGTACGGAAGCGTGCCGCACACGAACGGGGCGGCGTACGCCGACGTGGTGTCGGGGTACGCCGCCCTGGGGTGGCACGAGGTGCGGGAGCCGGCCCGCTGTCATGTCGATTACTTCGGGTCGCGGTTGAACTGGGCCTTCGACCAGAAGTAGCCGAGTGCCGCGAGGCCCAGGCACCAGGCGATGGTGAGCCACCCGTTGTGGCCGATCCCGGTGCCGAGGAGGAGTCCGCGCAGGGTTTCGATGGCGGGGGTGAAGGGCTGGTACTCGGCGATCGGCTGGAACCAGCCGGGCATCGAGTCGACCGGGGTGAAGGCGCTGGAGATGAGGGGCAGCAGGATCAGGGGCATGGCGTTGTTGCTGGCCGCCTCGGCGTTCGGGCTGCCCAGGCCCATGCCGACCGCGATCCAGGTGAAGGCCAGGGAGACCAGTGCCAGCAGTCCCAGTGCTGCGGTCCACTCCAGGGGGGTGGCGTCCGTGGAGCGGAAGCCCATGGCTGCGGCGATGGCGCCGACGAGGACCACGCTGATGACGGCTTGCAGGACGCTGCCGATGACGTGTCCGACGAGTATCGACGGGCGGTGGATGGCCATGGTGCGGAAGCGGGCGATGATGCCTTCGTTCATGTCGGTGGAGACGGAGACGGCGGTTCCGACCACGGTGGAGCCGATGGTCATGAGCAGGATGCCGGGCACGAGGTAGGCGATGTAGGCGGAGCGGTCTCCGCCGCCGATGCCCGTGCTCATGGTGTCGCCGAAGATGTAGACGAAGAGCAGGAGCAGCATGACGGGGGTGAGCAGGAGGTTGAGGGTGAGGGAGGGGTAGCGCCGGGCGTGCAGGAGGTTGCGGCGCAGCATGGTGGCGGAGTCGCGTGCGGCGAGGGTGAGGGTGCTCATCGGGCGTTCTCCTTGGTCGGGGCGGGCTGGGTGGTCTGGGTGATCTGGGTGGTCGGGGTGCTGGTGAGGGCGAAGAAGACGTCGTCGAGGTCGGGGGTGTGGATGGTGAGTTCGTCGGCCTCGATGTTGGCGGTGTCCAGGCGGTCGAGGAGGGTGCGCAGGTCGCGTTGGCTGCCGTCGCTGGGGATCTTCAGGGTGAGTGCTTCGTCGTCGCGTGTGGTCTCGTCCAGGGTGGAGGCGGCGTTGCGGTAGGTGTCGGGGTCGGTGAAGCGGAGGCGGAGGTGGCCGCCGGGGATGAGGCGCTTGAGTTGTTCGGCGGTGCCTTGGGCGGCGATCCTGCCGTGGTGGAGTACGGCGATGCGGTCGGCGAGCTGGTCGGCTTCTTCGAGGTACTGGGTGGTGAGGAAGACGGTGACGCCGCTGGTGACGAGTTCGCGGATGATGTTCCACATGGTGTGCCGGGAGCGGGGGTCGAGGCCGGTGGTGGGTTCGTCCAGGAAGATGATGCGTGGGTTGCCGACCAGGGTCATGGCGATGTCCAGGCGGCGCTTCATGCCGCCGGAGTAGGTGGAGGCGGGCTTCTTCGCCGCCTCGGTCAGCTCGAAGCGCTCCAGCAGCTCGGCGGCCACCCGCCGTCCCTCCTGTCTGGGCAGGTGGTGCAGATCCGCCATCAGGAGCATGTTCTCCTCACCGGTGATCAGACCGTCCACCGCGGAGAACTGCCCCGTGACACCGATCCCGGCACGC
>NZ_DATMVN010000239.1:0-3375 GCF_035563135.1 Streptomyces sp. | reverse complement strand
GCCGTCGATGGTCGCCGTCGACCCGCCCGAGCACACCCGCTACCGCCGGCTGGTCAGCCGGGCGTTCAGCGCTCGGGCCGTCGCCGGGCTGCGCGAGCGCACCCGTCAGATCGCCGACGAGCTCCTCGACGGCCTCGAGCGCGAGGCCGCGGCGCACGGCGGCCAGGTGGACCTCGCCGCCCGCTACGCCAGCCTGCTGCCGGTCACGGTCATCTCGGAGATGCTGGGCGTCCCGGTGGCGATGCGCGAGCAGTTCCTCGCCTGGGGTGACCACGCTGCGCCGGTCCTGGACATGGGCCTGGACTGGTCGACCCACCACGACGTCGAGCGCAGCCTCGCCGAGCTCGACGCCTGGTGGCGCGGGCACCTGCAGCAGCTGCGCCGGGACCCGGGCCCGGACCTGCTGTCCGCCCTGGTCACCACGGTCGACGACGACGGGAGCGGCCTCACCGAGACCGAGCTGCGGGCCACGGCCGCGCTGGTCGTCGGCGCCGGGTTCGAGACCACCGTCAACCTCATCGGCAACGGGGCCGCCCTGCTCTTCGACCATCCCGACCAGCGCCGGCTGCTCGCCGAGGACCCGTCGCTGTGGCCGAACGCGGTCGACGAGGTCCTCCGCGCCGACCCCCCGGTGCAGCGGACCGGACGCCGGGCCCGGCGGTCCACCACCGTCCACGGGGTCCCCGTCGCCGAGGGCGAGTGGCTGGTCCTCCTGCTGGCCGCGGCCGACCGGGACCCGCGGGTGTTCCCCGATCCGCACGTCTTCGACGTCGCGCGCACCAATGCGCGCGAGCACCTCGCCTTCGGGAGCGGCATCCACTTCTGCCTCGGTGCCTCGCTCGCGCGGATGGAGGGCGAGGTCGCGCTCCGGGCGCTGTTCGAGCGTTTTCCCGATCTCGATCTCGCGGGCTCCGGGCGCCGCCGTGTCACGGTCATCCTGCGTGGTTACCGATCCCTGCCCGTCGTCCTCGGGTCCACGAGCCCGCGAGGTCGGTTCGCGTCCGGTGAGAGCCGGTCCGACCAGGAACCGGCCGGGACGAGTTCGGCCTGACCCTCCGCCGGGCGGCCACGGTCCCGCCCTTCCGGCGAAGCCGGCATGCCTGCGAGGCCCGCGCGCCGGGTGGCGCTGTCCCGTTGTCCGGCAGGGTCAGTAGGAGGCCTGGGGCGACTACTTGATCAGCGCCGCGAAGAGAGCGCCGACGAGCCCGAGGGCTGCCAGCACCAGCCGCACCCGGGGACGATCCCACGGGCGGCCCCGGTCCAGCGACAGCCCGCCACCCCCGATCAGGGTGAGGGCGAGGCAAGCCACCAGAAGCGTCAGCTCCAGCTCGTAGCCGCCCTCGAAGCCGAAGAACTTCCCGCCGCCCACGGTGTGCATCGTCAGGGCTGCGCCGGCCATGTCAGCGACGAGCCCCGCACCGACGAGCGAGACCCCGAGACCGATGATGAGCAGGATGCCTCCGCCGAACTCGACGAGGCCGCTCAGGAGCACCAGCGGCTTGCCCGGCGCGTAGCCGACGGACTCGAAGAAGGGGGCCGTTTCGTTCAGGCCCTGGCCACCGAACCAGCCGAAGAGCTTCTGCGCTCCGTGGAGGATGAAGACCACCCCGAGGAAGATCCTCAGGACGAGCAGCCCGAGGTCGGCCTCGATCGATCGTCCTGGAACGGCGGACCTGTTGTCGGCGAAAGTCGTCTGACCGGCAGAATTGGACGGCATTGTTCACTCCTTGACGAGACAAGACCCGACCGGGAACGCATGGTGTCGCGCGGAAAGGTGCGGCGCCGGTCCGCGGAACACACCGGACCGGGAAGCGGTGTCGTGCATGTCCCCACCGTGACCGCACTCCCGTTGCCTCGGCGGATGAGCACTGTGATCACCAGCCACGCTGTTGTGCGAGCCGTTGCCGATGCGCCGTCGGCCGGCCCTTGCGCGAGCCACTCGAGCTCCGATTCTGCCGGGCGCATCGCGGACGGCTCG
Organism: Streptomyces sp.; assembly: GCF_035563135.1. Classification (GTDB taxonomy): domain Bacteria; phylum Actinomycetota; class Actinomycetes; order Streptomycetales; family Streptomycetaceae; genus Streptomyces. Next base: position 1,397 of record NZ_DATMVN010000239.1, on the reverse strand, counting down.
GGCGTGCACATCAGGTCGGTCGTCGAACGATCCAGCGGCGCAACCAGAGGCTTGTGGGATGCGGAAGATCATGGTCACCGTCATCGGAACTCTCTACGCGACAGAGCGATCAACCGAGCGGTTCGCGAGCAGATGCGAACGTATTGACGGCCGTATGCGACGTCAAGGCGTCACGGCGTCGTCACACCACCCGCCCCGGAGCGGATGTCCCGTTCACGTGAAATTCCGGAGCGGCCCGTCCTGGCATCAGCCTGCGAGGAATATCCGCACGGAACGGTGACGATCCCGGCTGCTGTCGATCGCCCTCGCCCTGGTCGGCGCTTCCAGCCCGACCACGATACCGCTGTGCCGGTGGCCGTAGCGCTGCTCACACTGCCGACCGGCGCTCTCACGGCCCTGCTGGGGCCGCTGCTGATGCGGGGCGGCTTCTGGCCGGGTCTCACCGCCCTGGACACATCGGCCCAGATCCTCGCCCGGGCGCTCGTCCCCGGGTACGCGCAGCAGCTGTTCCCCCGCCGGGTCGACCAGCAGGCGCACGGCGGGCTCGAAGCCGTGCGCGGAGGCGGCGACCGCGCCCGCGCCCGGACCCCGGCGGCTGACCGCTCAGTGGTCGCGCAGGAATGCGCCGAGCCAGCTCCGCACCGCGCGCCACACGTCGTCCGGCGTGGAGGTGACGGCCACGGTGAATGCGTCCCCGTCGGTCGCCGGGGTGGTCAGCCGGGCTCGGAACTGATCGGTGCCGTCCTCGAGCCAGACCCGCACCACGAGCACGCCGTTCCGGTCCTCGTCCACGGTCACCGTCCAAGTCGGGAGCGTTCAGCGTCGCGGCACGGCGTCACGCCGGCGTCACGGACGCACGCCCGTGGGGTGGCCCACCCGGTCGGAGTGCCCGAGCCGGACCGACGGGCGCCGTGCCTCCGCGCGCGCTGGGCACCCGCGGGGGTCATCCCTGGGCGCTCTTCCCCGGCTCACCGACCGCCCCCGAACGTGTCGGTACGGCGTGTCCGTGGGGACACGCCTTTGAGGCGATCCCGACCCGAGCACTCCCCGTGCCGCCGGGACACCGGGCTGGCAGCATCGCTGGATGTGAGGTGCATCACAGCGACGCTCGCCGCCTTCAGCCTGCTCGTCACCGGTGTCGGCACCGCCCAGGCGGCACCCGCCGACGGGCCGGTGCCTCCAGGACCGGTGGCGCTCGACAACCCCGAGTTCAGCGCCAACGTGATGGCGCCGCTGCGGGTGACCGACTGGGCGGGGTTCGAGGCCGATCTCGAGACCGTGGCTGCCTACGGTGTGGACGCCGTGAGTGTCGACGTGTGGTGGGGCGATGTCGAAGGAGAGGCGGACAACCGGTTCGACTGGAGCTACTACGACCGCGTCTTCGCCCTCATCACGTC
>NZ_DATMVN010000238.1:0-4811 GCF_035563135.1 Streptomyces sp. | reverse complement strand
CTGGGCCCCGCTCGCCGCCCACACCTCCGCGCTGTACGCCCAGGAGCGCGCCGCCCCGCACGTCACCGTGGCCCTCGCCCTCGGCGCAGGCCCCTGGCACCGGCTGCGCCGCCACGTCCTGCCGGGCGTCGTACCGCCCGTCGTGCGCCACGCCGTCCTGCGCGTCCCGGCCATCGCCCTGGCGCTCGCCTCCCTGGGCTTCCTCGGCCTCGGGACTCCGGCCCCGGCGCCGGAGTGGGGCCGCATGCTCTCGGAGAACATGCCCTACGCCGAACGCGCCCCCTGGGCCGTCCTCGCCCCCGCCGCCGCTCTCGCCGCCCTCGGCGCGCTCGCGGTGCTGACCTCGGCGGCCGTACGCGGCAAGGGGCGCGGGTGACGATGCCCACGACGCGCACCCGCTCCGGTGCCGCTCCGGAACTCAAGGCCTACCTCCGGCTCCTGACCGCCACCCAGTTCGCCTTCAACACCGGCTTCTACGCGGTCCTGCCCTATCTCGCCGCCCACCTCGGCGACGGACTCGGCATGGCGGGGTGGCTCGTCGGACTCGTGCTCGGGCTGCGCACCTTCAGCCAGCAGGGCCTCTTCGTCGTCGGAGGCGCCCTCACCGACCGCTACGGCCCCCGCCCCGTCGTCCTCACCGGCTGCGTCCTGCGCATCGCCGGATTCTGCTGGCTGGCCCAGGCGGGCACCACCGCCACCGTCATCGGAGCCGTCCTCCTCATCGGCTTCGCCGCGGCGCTCTTCTCACCCGCCGTCGAGTCCGAGACCGCCAGGGCCGCCGTCGCCCACGAGGCCGGGACCGGGACACCGCGGGCCCAGGTGCTGGCCGTGTTCTCCGCCGCCGGCCAGGCCGGAGCCTTCCTCGGGCCCCTGCTCGGCAGCCTGCTGCTGCTCCTGGGGGGCGACTTCCGGACGGCGTGCCTCGCCGGGGCCGTGGTCTTCGTCGGCGTACTCGCCGGGCACGCCCGCCTCATGCCCCGCCGGCCACGCCGCGTCCGGGCCCCCGGGGCGCGCACGGTCCTTCCCCGCGAGGTCTTCGCCAACCGGCCCTTCCTCCTGCTCTGCGTCATCCACAGCACCTACCTCGTCTCCTACAACCAGCTCTACCTCGCCCTGCCGATGGAGGTGGAGCGGGCCACCGGCTCGCAGAGCGCGCTCGGCGGACTCTTCGCGCTCTCCTCCCTGCTCGTCGTCGTCCTCCAGCTGCCGCTGACCCGCTGGTCCGCCCGCCGCATCGCGCCCCGGACCGCCCTCGTCACGGGGCTCGCCGTGGTCGCCTCCGGTTTCGCCGCCGTGCCCCTCCTGCCCGGCGGACCCGCCGGGCTGCTCCCCGGAGCCGCGCTCGTCGTCCTGCTCACGCTCGGCCAGATGCTGCTGGTCCCCGCCGCCCGGGGCCTCGTACCGGACCTGGTCGACGACCACCGGCTGGGGCTCGCCACCGGGGCGCTGTCCTCCGTGTCGGGCCTCGCCGTCCTCGTGGGCAGTGCCGCGACCGGAACGCTCCTCGACGCGTCCGGCCCCGTCCTGTGGGGGGTGCTCACCGCCGTCCCCCTGACCGGTGCGGCGCTCGCCCTGACCCTGTCCGGCGCGGGACGCACGCCCGGACCCCGCACCGACGCCACCGATCGGCCGTGACACGTTTTCCACAGAGGGCGCGGGGCACTGGTGCGGGCCCACTACCCTTGAGGGGTGACTATTCGCCTGTACGACACCAACGCCCGGCAGACCCGTGACTTCGTCCCGCTCACAGCGGGCTGTGTCTCGATCTACCTCTGCGGCGCGACCGTCCAGGCAGCCCCGCACATCGGGCACATCAGGTCCGGGCTGAACTTCGACATCATGCGCCGCTGGTTCGAATACCGCGGGTACGACGTGACGTTCATCCGGAACGTCACCGACATCGACGACAAGATCATCAAGAAGTCCGTGGAGCAGGGCCGCCCCTGGTGGTCCATCGGCTACGAGAACGAGCGCGCGTTCAACGACGGCTACGCCGCCCTGGGCTGCCTCCCGCCCACGTACGAACCGCGGGCCACCGGCCACATCACCGAGATGGTCGAGATGATGCGCGGCCTCATCGAGCGCGGCCACGCCTACGAGGCCGACGGCAACGTCTACTTCGACGTCCGCTCGTACGAGGGATATCTCGAACTCTCCAACCAGGACCTCGACGACCTGCGCCAGCCCTCCGGCGACAACGAGACCGGCAAGCGCGACAAGCGCGACTTCGCCATGTGGAAGGCCGCCAAGCCGGGCGAGCCCAGCTGGGAGACCCCCTGGGGCCGCGGCCGCCCCGGCTGGCACCTCGAATGCTCCGCCATGGCGCACAAGTACCTCGGCACCGCCTTCGACATCCACGGCGGCGGCATCGACCTGATCTTCCCGCACCACGAGAACGAGATCGCCCAGGCCAAGGCGTTCGGCGACACGTTCGCCAAGTACTGGGTGCACAACGGCTGGGTCACCATGTCCGGCGAGAAGATGTCGAAGTCCCTCGGCAACTCCGTGCTGGTCAGCGAGATGGTGAAGGCCTGGCGCCCGATCGTCCTGCGCTACTACCTCGGCACCCCGCACTACCGGTCCATGATCGAGTACAGCGAGGAGGCCCTGCGCGAGGCCGAGTCCGCCTTCGCACGGATCGAGGGCTTCGTCCAGCGCGTGGTGGAGAAGGCCGGGCCCGTCGAGGCCGCCGCCGAGGTGCCGCCCGCGTTCGCCGACGCCATGGACGACGACCTCGGCGTCCCGCAGGCGCTCGCCGTCGTCCACACCACCGTCCGGCAGGGCAATTCCGCCCTCGCCGCGGACGACAAGGAAGCCGCCGTCGCCCGCCTCGCCGAGGTGCGCGCGATGCTCGGCGTCCTCGGTCTGGACCCGCTCGACCCCCACTGGGCCGGCGAGACCGATCGGGGCGAGGATCTGCACGGCGTCGTCGACACCCTCGTACGGCTCGTGCTCGACCAGCGCCAGTCGGCACGCGAGCGCAAGGACTGGCCCGCCGCCGACGCCATCCGCGACCAGCTCAACCAGTCCGGCCTCGTCATCGAGGACAGTCCCAGCGGACCCCGGTGGACCCTCGGTCCGCGCTGAGCGGTCCTTCGCACCATGCGTGAGCAGCGCAAATGTGCCGCCCGGCGGTCCGGGCGGCACACTTTCACTTGACGACGTTTTTCTGAAGCAACGAAACAGGTAGGTCATGGCCGGGAACAGCCAGCGCAGGAACCGCCGCACGTCCAACAAGAAGGGCATGCAGGTCGGCAGCGGTGGCCAGCGACGCCGTGGTCTCGAAGGCAAGGGACCGACGCCGCCCGCCTCCGCCCGCAAGGGACACAAGAAGAACAGGGTGGCGAACGCCCAGGCCAAGCAGGCCGCCGCACGCCGCCCCGCCCCGCGCCGGGGCGGCGCCAAGGGCACGTCGGAGATGGTGGTCGGCCGCAACCCGGTCTTCGAGGCGCTGCGTGACGGCGTGCCCGCCACCACGCTCTACGTCCAGCAGTACATCGACAACGACGAGCGGGTCCGCGAGGCGCTCCAGCTCGCCGGTGAGCGCGGCAACATCCACCTGATGGAGGCGCCGCGCCCCGAGCTCGACCGGATGACGAACGGCCTGAACCACCAGGGCCTCGTCCTCCAGGTCCCGCCCTACGAGTACGCGCACCCGGAGGACCTCACCGCCGCCGCGTACGACAACGACGAGGACCCGCTGATCGTCGCCCTCGACGGCGTCACCGACCCCCGCAACCTCGGCGCGATCGTCCGCTCCGTCTCCGCCTTCGGCGGCCACGGCGTCGTCGTCCCCGAGCGCCGGGCGGCCGGCATGACGGCGGGGGCCTGGAAGTCCTCGGCGGGCACCGCGGCCCGTACGCCCGTCTCGCGGGTCACCAACCTGACGCGCGCCCTGGAGGGCTACCAGAAGGCCGGCCTCACCGTCGTCGGCCTCGCCGCCGACGGCGAGCACACCGTCGAGGACCTGGAAGAGCTGGCGGGCCCCGTCGTCATCGTCATCGGCAGCGAGGGCAAGGGCCTGGGCCGCCTCGTCGGAGAGACCTGCGACTACCGGGTCCGGATCTCCATGCCGGGCGGCGCGGAATCCCTGAACGCCGGTGTCGCCGCGGGCATCGTCCTCTACGAGGTGGCGCGCCGCAGGGCGTGACCTGCGGCGCGTGGGCCCGGGTGGACGGACGGCATACGCCGTCCGTCCACCCGCCAGGGCCTCCGGTGACGCGGCCGGCCCACGGGGATCAGCCGCCGTCCATGGACTGTTGACGGGTCTCGGACACTTCGGACGTGTCAAGGCAGTGTCCTAATCACACATCACTCGGTTAGATGAGTGTGGACACCAGAACGCCTCGGTTCGACGACGACCAACCCGCCCTGAGCATGACGAAGGTGGACAGCGACCCCGCGCAGGTCATCGTCAGCCACGCCAGCTTCCGGGTGCAGCTCGCCCCGGGCCAGCGCACCCGTCTGCGCCCCGTGGACTTCGCCCGGCCGGCCAGGATCCCCGCCATGAGCGACGCGGGCGCCCGCAGGCGGGCGCCCGTCGTGTGGAGTGGCAGGTCCGAGCCCGGCGACCCCGGAGCGACCGGACTCCTCCAGGCCGTACGGAACTCCACCGCCGGCCACTTCGACGCCCGCCCCGGCGGTGACTTCGGAGCGGGCCACGACGACACGGGCGGCGGCACGCAGGTCATCCCCCGCCTCGACGAGACCCAGCCCACCCCCCTGCTCCGGCCCCCCCATCAGCTCGGCGACGGCCGCACCGGACCGCTGCTGCCCCCCATGCGGCAGGCCGTCGGCGCCTACGACACGGC
>NZ_DATMVN010000237.1:0-3565 GCF_035563135.1 Streptomyces sp. | reverse complement strand
GGCGTGGGCACACGCGCCTGCCGGGTTCGGCCCGCCGCCGCCCGGGCAGCTGAGCCAGCCGCCCAACGTGGGGGACGCCAAGCTCGCCGCGACCGCCTATCACGACAGCGGCGCCTATGCGGCCGATCTGCAGGAGGTCGCGGACGACGCGCGGGAGTCGATCACCCGCCGGGTTCCCCGGGTCGAGAACCCGGCGGTGGTCTTCGACGTGGACGAGACGGCGCTGTCGAACTGGACGGTGATCCAGGCCAACGACTACGGGCGCTTCGTCAACGGGGACTGCGAGCTGCCCGACGGCCCGTGCGGGTGGCGGGCATGGGACCTCACGGCTCAGTCGCCAGCCATCGAGTCGACCCGCGAGGTCTTCGCCGAGGCGATCGAGCACGACGCCGCCGTCTTCTTCATCACCGGGCGCGATGAGACCCAGCGTGCCGCTACGGAGAAGAACCTGAGCGACGCGGGCTACGGCGGCTACACCGAGCTCGTCTTGGCCCCGACCGGCGTGCACTTCGCGTCGGCCGCCGACTACAAGGCCCCGCAGCGTGCCGCCATCGAGGCGGCCGGCTACACGATCGTCGCCAACGTCGGCGACCAGCCGTCGGACCTGGCAGGCGGGTACGCCCAGGCGACGTTCCTGCTGCCGAACCCCTTCTACCGCATCCCCTGACGACTGCCCCGGGTCGCGGTAGTCAGCCGATGTGGCTCCAGACCCCGCAGTCGTCGGTGGCGAAGGCGACGTCGGTTGGCAGGATTTCCGCGTAGACCTGCCCGGAGGGACGCACTCCGGTTGCGAAGCCTCGCCGATGTCATCACCCACCTGGGCGCCACCGGGCAGCTCGGTCTGCTCGATGCCACCGGAGTCGCCTGGCCCGACGCCAAGCGCGCTGGGCAGTCCGCGATAGAGACGCCCGTCGTCCGCTCCGCCGGATCGATGGCCGGCTTCCTCTGGTCCAGCAGCACCCCGACACCGCCCGGTTCGACGCGGTCGTATTCGGCAGCGCCTGTACGCCGGGCGCTGCCGAATACGACCGACGGTGGGTCAACCTTCGTTGAGCAGTGCCGACCGGTTGACCACCTGGTCGAGCAACACGTGGTCCTCGGGCCAGGGGAAGCGGGGATGCGAGGGAGGCAGTGCAGCCAGGCCGTGCAGGGCCATCCAGAGGACGACCGCGTCGGCTGCGGGGTCACGGCTGGCGGAGCGCCCCGCCGCCACGCACTCCTCGATGGTATCGACGAGCAGCTGGAACACCTCGGCTGCCTGCGCGGCCGCCCTGGGCACGGCGCTCGGCTGGTGCCGAGTGAACAGGATGCGGTAGGTCGCTGGCTGCTCGTGCGCATAGCGGACATAGGCCCCGCACCCGGCGCGGAGGCGCTCGACGGGATCGGCGATGCCGCGCATCGCGTCGGTGACGGCGGCGGCGAACTCAGCGAAGGCCTCACTGATCACCGCCTCGATGATTTCGCCGCGGTTGGCGAAGTGGCCGTACAGCGCCGGTGCCGTGACTCCTGCCTCCCGCGCGGTGGCCCGCAGGGTGACCGCGTCCTCCACGCCGCTGACCTCCAGGACCCGGCGTGCCGCCCGGACGACCTCAGCACGCAGCCTCGAGCCCTCTCCTCGGGGATTACGGAGGCGGGCCGCCTCGACGTTGCTCACCTACATCCTCCCGCCCCTTGACTTTACACCTGTTTAGTGGTGTTCTCTTCCGGCGTTACGACACAGCCGCCCGGTCGGCAGCGCACGCCGACCGTAGGAACGGGCGCACGCGAGGGTTGTTCCGCTTGAGCGACCTGCGCGTGCGGAGATCCCGCATCTCACTGCACCGGTCTCGTCCCTAGCAAGAACCCCGCCACCGACAGTCCGCAGACCTGGAGGTCCTCCAGTGGCCACCCTCAGCATCTGGAAGTTCCCTTCGGCCGAAGGTGCCGAAGACGCGCTGCGCACCTTGGCGCAGTTGCAGCGCGATCGCCTGATCACGGTCGACGATGCCTCCGTCGTGTCCTGGCAGCGCGATCGCCGCAAGCCCAGGACCTGGCAGGCGGGTGACCTGGCCGGACCGGGCGCCCTGTCCGGAGCGTTCTGGGGCCTGCTGTTCGGGCTGCTGTTCATGCTGCCCCTGGTCGGCATGGCGATCGGAGCGGCCAGTGGTGCCGCCGCCGGCTCGCTGTCGCGGATCGGCCTCAGCGACGAGTTCCTGCAGCGGGTGCGCGACCAGATCACTCCCGGGACCTCAGCGTTGTTCGTCCTCACCTCTGACGAGGTGATGGACCGGGTGGAGGAGGCGTTCGCCGGAACGTCCGCCGAACTCCTCGTGACCAACCTCAGCCGTGAGCAGGAGGAGCGCCTCCGGCACGCGTTCGACGCCGCAGGCGAGCACGCAGATGGTCCCGGCCTGTCGACGTCGTCCTGAAGCGTCAGCTCGGCTCAGGAGCGGTTGTTCCCGCCACAGATCCGACCACTCCGGTGTGGTCGGTGCCGCCCGCCTGGGTGCGCGTGGACGCCGGTGCACGTGGCTCCGCTCGATCGGAGGCGCAACGCGGAGCGCCTGCCGAGCAATGGGTTCCCCACAATCCCCGTGATTGGACGTGACGTGGTCGCCCTGTTCCCGCCTGCCTTGTTCATCATCGCCTGCGTCCTCGGCCTCGTCGGAGCAGATCCTCCTGGTGACAGCACGGGTTCGGGGCTCGCTGAGAGCCTGCTGCTTTGGACGCTGTACCTGAGCATCGGCTGGGCCGGGGTCGGCGCGGGACTGTCACACACCGTCTTCGCGAAGAGCACCGCCAAGTCGATCGGCTGGGAGACGAACAACTTCCAGTACGAGATCGGCTTCGCCGACTTCTCCACCGGTGTCGCCGCGATATACGCGGTGCACGTCGGGTCGCCCACTGCCTGGGCAGCCGTGGCGATCGCCGGTGGGTTGTTCAGGGTGCTGGCGGGGATCAACCACATTCGCGGCATCATCCGGGACAAGAACTACGCACCCGGCAACTCGTTGATCCTGATCGCCAACTTCGGGCCCCCCATCGTCATGCTGATCACCCTGCTCTCGACCGACATCCTCTAGACGAGGGGGCCTCTACGTCGACACCCGCGCCAACCAGAGGTTTGGCGGTTCATGTGCGTCCTGACACCGGCGCCGTAGTCAGCATCAAAGAGTTGACGTCCATCGAGTCAGTCGCCGGCAGCCGTGACCGCGACAATGGCGGGCTCGGCAGGCATCGGCACAAAACCCGTGTACGGATCCGACGTAGCCACCAGCGAGCCACCGACCTTTCCGGACGCCATCGGTCGTGACTACGGTCTGGGTGACGACGGTCTCGCGCTCATCCGCTCCGACGGTTACATCGGCCTGCTCGCCGACTGCACCGACCTGGATGTCCTGCGCGGCTGTCGTCAGGACGTTCTCCACACCCTGACGGCTTCCCATGGTCAACGCTGACACCGTGGCTCCACAATCCGACCTAGGACGGCCGTTCACCCGTATCTTGACCGCGGTCGCCGGAGAGCGGCCGAACGGAGTGCGGCGTTCCCGGCCGCTCGCCCTTGCCGCGGTGCACGAAGCGCAAG
>NZ_DATMVN010000236.1:0-3899 GCF_035563135.1 Streptomyces sp. | reverse complement strand
GCCCGCCTGGGTCATCGTCTCCTCGGTGGACAGCGGCCGGATCTCGCTCACCGCACGGACCATGGTCGTCTTGCCGACCCCGAACCCGCCGACGACGACGACCTTCACCGCGGCCGTGGCCGTGTCGGGAAGGACGTCCTCGCTGCGGGGGCCCGTGATCGTGTCAGAGCTTCTGAAGTCCATGCATCACCGCTTCGAGGAGGGACCGGTCCGGGAGTGTGGCGCGGACGACGGGCGCGCGCGACTCGATCAGTTCGGTCGCCAGGAGTTCTGTCAGGAGCGAGGTGACCACGCTGAAGGGGAGACTCAGATAGGCCGAGATCTCGGCGACGGACAACGGCGCCTTGCAGAGCCGCAGGATCGCGGCCTGCTCGGGCTGGACCGTGGGAGACGGCTCGGCCTGCGCCACCACCATGGTGACGAGGTCGAGTTCCGCTCTTTCGCCGTCAGGGGCCCCGGTGATCACATACAGCCGTTCCGGGTCGCTCACCGCCGGGTCGGCCTTTCGGCGTTCTCGTCGGGGAGGACTCATCCGGGCTGCCCGCCGTGGCGCGGAGGACTCGTCAGGTGCGCTCCGATGCGGACGACCATGTCGCGCATGCGGGCACCGACCAGCCCGGCGTCGACCGTCTCGCCGGCCAGGACCGCGAGGTAGGCGCCGGTCCCCGCGGCCATCAGGTAGAAGAACCCTCCGGTGACCTCGATGACGACGAGTTTCATCAGGCCGTCGCTGTAGGGGATCTCGGTGGCGACGGCCGCGGCCAGGCTCTGCAGTCCGGCGCACGCCGCGGCGAGACGGTCGGCGACGTCGGGGTCGCCGCCGTGCCGGGCGATGCGGAGGCCGTCGGCGGAGAGCACCACGATCTGGTGGATGCTCGGTACGTCGTCGGCCAGTTCCTTGAGCATCCAGTCCATGTTTCCCCGCTGCTGGATCACTTCTCGTCTCCCTCGTCCCGCACGTCGTCAGAGTCTGTGGCGTTCTTCGGCTCCTCGGGTGCTCCGTTGACGGCCTGTGTGAAGGCCTCCAGCCAGAGCCCGGGCGGTGCCGTGCCGCCGCTGTGTCCGTTGCGCGCGACGGGCTCCGCCGGCGCGGACTGCTGCGGGAGGTTGTGCGAACCGAGGGGTGCGCGCCCTCGGCTGCGGCGCTGCGGGAGCCCTCCCTCGGTCCACTCGGTCACGACGATCTCGTCGTCACCCATGGCCGGTGCCGTGGGCGCGGACCGTGCGGCGGACGCCGCCGGGGCCGCGGCGGGGGCGGGTGAAGCGAGCGACGGAACGGGTCCGGTCGCGGCGGGGCGCGCCTTGTGCTTGCCCCGCGGGGGGACGACGTGCTGCATGTGCGACATGTCGAGCGAACTCTGGGGGCGCGAGGTGGCGCCGATGCCGTGCGCGATGCCGGGGGCGGGCCCGGTGGTGATCATGTCGCGCGGCACGATGAGTACGGCGCGGACCCCTCCGTACGCGGACTGCCTCAGGGAGACCTGGAGTTGGTACATGCGGGCGAGCCGGCCGACCACGGCCATTCCGAGCCGCGGGGACTCCCCGAGGTCGTTCATGTTGATGCCGGCCTGGGCCTGGGCGAGCATGTTCTCGGCCCTCGCCCGGGCCTCCTCGCTGAGGCTGACACCGCCGTCCTCGATCTCGATGGCGATGCCGGTCTGCACCTCGACCGCGGTGACGTGCACCCGGGTCTGGGGCGGCGAGTAGCGCGTCGCGTTGTCGAGGAGTTCGGCGCAGGCGTGGATGAGCGGTTCGACCGCGGTGCCGACGATGGCGACCTTGGCGATCGAATGCAGATCGACACGCTGGTACTCGAGGATCCGGGACATCGCACCGCGCAGCACGCTGAAGAGCGGTACGGCCTTGGGCCACTGGCGGCTGGGGCGGGCACCGCCGAGTACGGCGATGGAGTCGGCGAGCCGTCCGATCAGCGCGGTGCCGTGGTCGATGCGGAGCAGGTCGTCGAAGACATCGGGGTTGCGCCCGTGGTGGTCCTCCATCTCCCGGAGCTCACTGGCCTGCCGGTGGACGATGGCCTGGACGCGGCGGGCGACACTGACGAAGGCGCGCTGCGCGGAGTCACGCATCGCCTCCTCGTTGTCGACGATGTCGAGGACCTGGAGGACCAGGGCGCGTTGCGCCCTGGGGAGGTTGCGGTAGGACTCGTCCGCGTCGACGATGTCGCGCATCACTTCCTGCGGCGAGTTGCTGGCACGCAGCCGGCGGATCGCGGCGGGCAGGAGCTCCTTGCTGAGCCGCTCGGTCTCCCGGTCGTACGTGGCGATGCGGTGTTCCAGGTGGGCGATGCGCTGTTCGTACTCGGCGCGCTGGACGTGCATCGCCCGTCGCCGTCGGTGCAGTACGACGCTGAGCGCGGCGACCACGAGTGTGGCGATCGCACCGCACCAGATGACTGCCGCCCGTGTGGCGCCGGTGACCGGCACCGCGCCGACGGCGGTGGCACCGGCCATCAGCACGACGGGCAGGAGCGCGGCGCGGACTACGGGGATGTCTCTGTTGGTCGGCGGTGATTCAACACGGACCATCTAAACCCTCTGGCGGTTGATTCGGGAAGGTATTCGGGAGGTACGGCGCTTGCACGGACAGTTGTGAACAAGCGCTCGAATTCATATCAACTCGACTTCACTGCGCGTGAGCCTAGCCAGATCAGAACAGTGCTTCGGCATATTCGCCCAACCGCCTGCGCGCACTCGTCGGCGGTAATACACTCGCCAGTTTTTGCACTCACCGTTTGCATGCGTGCGCAGCGAGTGACGCCTCATGAGAATCGGGAGGAAGCGGACCGTCATGTCCTGCCCTGCGGGACGCCTGGGCCGGAGGGGTTTCTTCAGGGGTGTCGAACTTCCTGCAAAAACAGGAATTTATTCGTACCTACGATTGACAATCGCCAGGACATACGAATACAGACGCACCGCAGAGCGGGACAAGAGCACATGCGATCGAATCGGATCGAAAGGCGCAGTCTTCTGAGCGACGGACGGATGTACGAACACCCCGGCGCGCAGTCGGCGAGGTGACGTCGCCGGGTCGCCGGAGTTCCGCCTCCCGCTCTCGCGGCCGTTGCTCACCCCGCCCCGTCCTCACCGTCGGTGAGGACGTCCCAGCCGTGCGGAAGCGGCACGGCCCGCCCACCGTCCGTGGGCGGGCACTTCTTCAGCGGCGGCCGCCGAGCCGGCCCTCCAGCTGGACCAGCAGCTCGCCGAGCTGTCCGCTGAGAACGCCACGGGTCTCCTCGTCGAGCCCGGAGAGCACCGTCCGCTCGTAGGCGAGCTGTTCGGGCAGCAACCGGTCGACCAGGTCACGCCCCGCCTCCGTGAGCCCGACGTGGGCGACCCTGCGGTCCCTGGCATCACTGCGGCGGCCGATCAGACCGGATTCCTGCAGGACGCGCAGCCGCTTGGTGACCGCGGCTCCGGACGAGAAGGTCTCCCGGGCCAGCTCGCCGGGGGTGAGCTCACGGTCGGTGCGCCGCATCGCACCGAGCAGGTCGAATTCGGCGCGGGTGAGCCCGGCGGCCCGCAGGGGCGCGTCCTCGGCCTGCTGGAGAAGGGCCGCGCAGCGGTTGATGCGGCCGATGAGTTCCATCGGTCCGGTGTCCAGTCCCGGGTTGACGGCCTGCCACTGCCGTACCACCGAGGCCACGATGTCGTCGGTCACACCGCTCCGTTCGCCGGGGGCAGGGGGGTCGATCCCTGCCGTTGTGCTGTCGCCGCGAGCGTACGGTGCCCTGCCTGTTCGGCTGCCAGCAGCTCTTCCTCGGGCAGGGCGCGCTGCCACCACTCGCCCGACGCGACGTCACTCGCGTCGCGCAGTTCGACCAGGGAGGCGGTCAGCCTCCTGCGCGCCGTTTCGAGTGCCAGGGCGTCGGCAGCCGGGTC
>NZ_DATMVN010000235.1:0-8463 GCF_035563135.1 Streptomyces sp. | reverse complement strand
TGCGGCGCAGCCTCGGCTTCCAGCGGGGCCGGGGCACCGGCGTCACGGCCGCCTTCCCGTCCGCCGCCGGCTCGGGCTCCTTCGCCTCCACCGGGGTGCGCGGCCCCGGGGCCTTCGGAGTGCCCGGCATCCCGAACAGCTCCGGGCTCTCCAGCCCGCCCACGAATCCCGGCACCGCCGTGCCCAGAACCATGGGCCCCTGCTCGCCCTGGACACCTTGGATGCCTTGCGCGCCTTCGCCGAAGGACCCCGGTTCGATCCGCCACCACTCGGGCTCGTCCCCGGACGGCGCCTGGCCCAGGCCCGCCATGTGCGGCGCGGACGCCGACGGCCAGTCCGGGACGGGCTCCCCCGGCACCGGCGCCGCCAGGGCAGGCTCCCCGGGCACCGGCTCCCCGGACCCAGGAGCCACGCCCGGGGGCCTCCCGCCCTCCGGCGACGCGCCCTTGCGCGACGTGTCTTTCCGGAGCACACTCCGCCGCGCCCGCGGCACCCCTCGCGGGCCTGCCGCGCCCGTGGGCGCCTCCGCCCGGGATGACGGCGACGGCGCCGCCCCCTCGTCCGATCCGGCTGCCGCGGCCACGAGTTCATCCGGTGCGCCGAGCCGGCCGAGGATGCGCCGGACCACCGCCGGAGAGTCCGAACCGTCCGTGCCGCGCTGCCGGTCGATCTCGCCCCGCAGCGTCGCCACGAGCCTCATCCGGGCGCCCGAGGGCAGCTGTTGCTGCTGGGCCAGGTCACCGACCCGGCTGAGATAGTCGTAGACGAGCTGGTCGCTCTCGATCCCCATGCGATGGTCCTCCCTCCACCCACCTGCCCCGACGGTAGCGTTCCAGGGGCTACCGTGGGACGGATGGGGACGACCACACCACCGCGCACGCTCGCCGAGGCCCTGCGCGCCCGGGGCGACGAATCGCTGGCCGGGCTGCTGCGCGCCCGCCCCGACCTGCTCAGCCCCGTGCCGAACGACATCACCCAGCTGGCGACGCGGGCCGGCACGCGCGCCTCCGTCGTCCGTGCGCTGGAGCACCTCGACCGTTTCGCCCTCCAGACCGCGGAGGCGCTGGCCGTCGCGCCGGACCCGGCTCCCTACGGCACGCTGCTCGCGCTCCTCACCGGTGACGGCCAGGGCGACGGCGACGGGCACGACGAGGCGAGCGCGGCGATCACCGCCGCGCTGCCCGCCGCCCTCGGCACCCTTCGCGAACAGGCCCTGGTGTGGGGCGAGGACACCCGGCTGCGCCTCGTGCGCACCGCGCGCGAACTGCTCGCCCCGTCCCCGCAGCGCCCCTCCCCCACGGGCCTCGGCCCGACCGTCGCCGAGGCCACGGCCGGGATGTCGCCCGGGAGGCTCCAGGACATCCTGACCACCGCCGGGCTGCCGGCCACCCACGACCCGGTGTCCGCCGTCGCCGCGCTGACCGGACTCTTCACGGACCGGACCAGGATGGCGGAACTGCTGGACACCGCCCCGGTCGAGGCGCTGTCCGTGCTGGACCGGCTGGTCTGGGGGCCGCCCTACGGCGAGGTCACCCCCAATCCCGCGCCGCCCGTGCAATGGCTGCGCGACCGCGGGCTGTTGCTGCCCGTCTCGACGCGCACGGTGGTCCTGCCGCGCGAGGCGGCACTGCATCTGCGGGCCGGCCGCGCCCACCGGGTGCCCGAACCCGTGCCACCGGCCCTCGTGGCCACGGCCGAGCGCGATCCCCAGGCTGTGGACAGGGCGGCGGCGGGCCAGGGCTTCATGGCGCTGTCCACCGTCGAGGAGCTGCTGAAACTCTGGAACGACGGCGGCCCGGCCGTCCTGCGCGCGGGCGGCCTGAGCGTACGCGAGCTGAAGCGCACCGCCGGCGCGCTCGACGTCCCCGAGCCCGTCGCCGCCTTCTGGATCGAACTCGCCTACGCGGCGGGCCTGCTGGCCTCCGACGGCGAGACCGACGAACGGTACGCGCCGACGCCCGCCTCCGACGAGTGGCTGGACCTCCCCGCCCAGGACCGCTGGACCCACCTGGCCACCGCCTGGCTCGCCGCCACCCGCACCGCGGGCCTGATCGGGGGTCAGGACGCGAAGGGCAGGGCCCTGTCGGCGCTCGGCCCCGACCTGGACCGCTCGGCCGCACCCGAGGTACGCCACCGGGTCCTGGCCCTGTGCGCCTCGCTCCCGCCGGGCACCGCACCCGATCCGCAGACCCTGCTCGCCCGGCTCCGCTGGGAGCGTCCGCTGCGCGCGTCGGTACCGGGCGGCCCGGCGGCCCCGGGCGAGGCCCTCGACCTCCGCTCACGGATCGCCCTGTGGACGCTCGACGAGGCGGAACTGCTCGGGATCACCGGCCGGGGGGCCCTCGCCTCGCAGGCCCGCGCACTGCTCGACGAGGGCCCCGGCGAGGCCGCCGCCCGCCTCGCCCCGCTGATCCCCGAACCCCTGGACCACGTGCTGCTCCAGGCCGACCTGACGGCCGTCGCCCCCGGCCCGCTGGAACGCCCGCTCGCCGACATGCTCTCGGTGCTCGCCGACATCGAGTCCAAGGGCGGCGCGACGGTCTACCGCTTCACCCCCGGCTCCGTACGCCGCGCGCTCGACGCCGGGCAGGCCGCGACCGACCTGCACGCCTTCCTGGCCACCCACAGCCGTACACCGGTGCCGCAGCCGCTGAGCTACCTCATCGACGACGTGGCCCGCCGCCACGGTCACCTGCGGATCGGGGCCGCCTCCGCGTACGTACGCTGCGACGACGAGGCCGTGCTCAACGAGATCCTGGCGGACAAGCGCGCGGCCGCCCTGCGGCTGCGCCGGCTCGCGCCGACCGTCCTGGCCGCGCAGGCCGACCCCGGGTCGCTGCTCGAAGGGCTGCGCGAGATGGGGTACGCCCCGGCCGCCGAATCCGCCGAGGGCGATGTCCTGATCACCCGTGCCGATGCCCGCCGCACACCGCCCCGTACGCCGCCCGTCCCCGTCCCCGAGGGCCCGCCGGTCCCGGACACCACGCTGCTGACCGCCGCGGTGCGCGCCATCCGGGCCGGTGACACGGCCGCCAGAGCCGTGCACAGGGAAGTCTCCGACCCGGGCGAGGCGGGCTCCCTGCCCCGTACGACGCCCGCCGAGACCCTGGCCACGGTCCAGGCGGCGGCGATGACCGGCTCGGCGGTCTGGATCGGCTACGTCAACGCGGACGGCGCCGCCAGCCAGCGTGTGATCGCCCCGGTCAAGGTCGAGGGCGGCTTCGTGACGGCGTACGACCACACGGCCGACGAGGTCCGGACGTATCCGCTGCACCGGATCACGGGCGTCGCGGAGCTCGCCGACGAGCAGCCGGCCTGACGGGCCCGGAGCCGCGAGGCCGTGGCCGAGCAGCCTGTCCCGGCCGGATCAGGGCTCCGTGAGACCGCCGAGGGCAGCGGCCTCCCGGAGCACATCGGTGAGCATGGGCATGGTGAGCCGGCCCGTGAACGTGTTGCGCTGGCTCGGGTGGTAGCTGCCCAGCAGGTGCAGCTCCTGCCTGCGCTCCGTGGCGGGCAGCACGACGTGCGCGCCGTGGCCGAAGGCGGGACGCGGGCGGGGCAACCGCCACCCCGCCCCGGCCAGCACTGGAAGCAGGGCCTGCCAGCCGAAGCCGCCCAGCACCACCACCGCGCGCAGCCCCGGGCTCAGCAGGTCGAGTTCGGCGGCCAGCCACGGGCGGCAGGCGTCGCGCTCCCCCGGGGTGGGCTTGTTCGCCGGGGGAGCGCAGTGCACGGGGGAGGTGAGCCGTACACCGCGCAGGGCGAGCCCGTCCCCGGGGCGCGCCGAGGTCGGCTGCGAGGCCAGGCCCACCTCGTGCAGTGCGGCGAAGAGGAAGCCGCCGGTCGCGTCGCCCGTGAACATCCGGCCGGTCCTGTTGCCCCCGTGCGCGGCGGGCGCGAGCCCGACCACCGCCACCGCCGCGTCCGGGGGCCCGAATCCGGGGACCGGACGCCCCCAGTAATCCCAGTCCTGGAAGGCCGCGCGCTTGACGGCGGCGACCTCCTCCCGCCAGGCCACCAGCCGGGGGCAGGCCCGGCATCCCGTGACCAGTGCGTCCAGCTCACCGAGCCCGGCACACCCCGGCGCGTGGCGGGCCGGGAAGCCCCGGTCGTCGGGGCCCGGCGCCTGCCCCGCGGTCTCCGTCGTGTCCATCCCTCCACGCTACGGGCCCGCCCGGTCAGTGCCGCAGGAGGACGGCGCGGCAACCCAGGCGCCGGTGTCACCCCGGCTTCTGCCGCGCCGCCCTGAGACGCCCCACGAGCCGGTCCACGTCCGTCCATGGATTGTCCGCATGCCCGTTCGCGCTGCGTTGTCCCAGATGCTGCGCACGGTCCGCCGCGTTCGTAAAACGCTCCCGGACACTCTCGAAGTCGACATGCTTACGGCTCGCGGTGTAACCACCGATCCCCAGCTTCTCCAGTGCCTTCTACGCGGCTTCCGACGTGTGGTAGCGCGAGACATCCATGAAATGCAGGAGGATCCACAACTCGAAGCACGGGTTCGTGAGGACCACCTCGACGCCGTGGCGTCGCGCCAGTGCGAGCGCCTCGTCAAGTCCGGCGTGCGGCCTGGGCGCCTCCACATCGATCACACACCAGACCTCGTCATACTCTGTCCGCCGGTCCTCGGCGGAGCGCGGCGCCCTCTTCTCGTGCTCGATCGCCGCGCGGACGAGCGACTTGGGTTCGCCGTGTTCACCGCCCACGCAGATCGACACCGGAAGAGTGCGCACCTCAGTTTTCAGACCCCGGAAGTACTGGACCTCCGTGCACTCCCCCTCGCAGTAGATGAGATACCTACGCTGCTCCTGGCGTACGCCCCGCGTCCGTTTCAGCGGCTTTCCCCGCTTCACTGCCACCCCCAAGTCTGAGAGCCGCGGCCGTGTCCCGCAGCAGTTCGTCCTCCAAGTGCGGGACCGCGCCGAAGCGTCCGCCGAGGTAGCGCCTCTCCAGGTTGTCGACAGAGTCCCGGACGGAGAATTCCGTCATCGGGAACAGCCTGGTCGTGAGTGCTCCGGGATCCTTCTCCGTGAACCACACCTGGTCCCTGAAGAGCTCCGTCCGGACATTCCGCCCCAGCAGCGCGGCCTCATGGGTCGTGAAGACCAGTTGGGCCCCGGCTGTGTTCGTCTCGGGGGACTGGAACATCCCCACCAGAGCGTCCACCAGATAGGGATGCAGACGCGCGTCCAGCGCGTCCACACACAGGGCCCCGCCCTCGGCCAGTGTCGTGACGACAGGGCCGACGAGGCCGATCCACGTCCGCGTGCCACTCGATTCCTGTGCCAGGTCGAGAGCGAACGTCCCCTCGGCCGTCCGGTGCTCGACCCTCACCCGTTGTTTGCTGTTGACCTCAACCTTGGCCTTGTCCCCCAAAGCCTCCTGAAGGACACGCGAGATCCGCTTCTGATCCTCCAGCACGGTTTCGTCCCACTCCGCGATCTCCAGCCCGGACACTCCGAGGTCGGCGAAACGGAGCAGCGCCATCACGGGCGACGGCTCATTTTCCCGACGACCGGCGAGGCAGAGCTGGACCGTGCGGTCGAGCCGCTGGGAGAAGTTGTGGTCCGTAGCCACCCGCAGGCCTGAACTGAACCACTGGAAGACCCTGTGGAGCTGATCGTGCCCCTGTGCCGCCGCGACGGACAGATACAAGCTGTTCGGCCTCAGCAGCTCGGCGATCACTTTCCGGCGGCCGGTGAGCCAGCGGCCGAAGGTGACGACGTCTGCCGCGTCGCGCTCGTAGAGACGGCGCTGCCGGCCTTCGGGGTAGTAGTAGAGCCACTCCTCGGTCACGCGGGTGTCGTCCACGGAGAATCCGAACTGATGGCGTACGCCCTCCAGGACGAAGTCCACAGCGAACGAGCTCGGCTGCACCGCGCCCTGCGCACCCAGCGCGAAGGGCCGACGCGGCACACCCCCGTCGGGGTCCCAGCGGCGGAACGACGACAGCACTGCGGTCCGCATCCAAGCGATGGCATCGATGACATTCGACTTGCCCGACGCATTGGTTCCGTACATCGCGAGCACAGGCACGGCGCGGAGTTCCCCGCCGGGCGCCGCCACCTCAGCTCTTGTGTCGTGACGGTCCGCAGCGACCAGCGAGAGCTCCTGCTCGTCGAGGAGCGAGGCGTGATTCGCCACCTGGAACCGAAGCAGCATGACGGCTCCTCCAAGCATCTGCTGATGTCGTTTGGTGGTCTGTATCGTCAGGATCTGACGATACAGACCACCAAACAACATTGCATAGGCCTGTCATCCTTTCGGATTCATGGTTCGGGCGGAAGGCCGGTCCCTGCTCGGCGCACAGCTCCCCCGGTCACGCCCGCGATGCGGCACACTGGACGTTTGGCCGCTCGCACCCGGGCGGCCACCCCACGCCGGAAAGGGCCGACGCGTGACCGGACCCCTCATCGTCCAGAGCGACAAGACGCTGCTCCTCGAGGTCGACCACGACCAGGCCGAGGCCTGCCGCCGTGCCATCGCGCCCTTCGCCGAGCTGGAGCGTGCCCCCGAGCACATCCACACCTACCGGGTGACCCCGCTCGGCCTGTGGAACGCCCGCGCCGCGGGGCACGACGCCGAGCAGGTCGTCGACGCGCTCGTGGAGTACTCGCGCTACCCCGTGCCGCACGCACTCCTCGTCGACATCGCCGAGACGATGGCGCGGTACGGCCGCCTCACCCTGTCCAAGCACCCCGTCCACGGGCTGGTGCTGACGTCCAACGACCGGCCGGTGCTGGAGGAGATCCTCCGCTCGAAGAAGGTCCAGCCGCTGGTCGGCGCGCGCCTCGACCCGGACACCGTGGCCGTGCACCCCTCCGAGCGCGGCCAGATCAAGCAGACGCTGCTGAAGCTGGGCTGGCCGGCCGAGGACCTCGCCGGGTACGTCGACGGCGAGGCGCACCCGATCGACCTCGACCACGACGGCTGGGCACTGCGCCCGTACCAGAAGCAGGCCGTCGAGGGGTTCTGGCACGGCGGCTCGGGTGTCGTCGTGCTCCCCTGCGGCGCGGGCAAGACGCTCGTCGGTGCCGGTGCGATGGCCGAGGCCAAGGCGACCACGCTGATCCTGGTCACCAACACGGTCTCCGCCCGGCAGTGGAAGCACGAGCTGGTCAAGCGCACCTCGCTGACCGAGGACGAGATCGGCGAGTACAGCGGTACGCGCAAGGAGATCCGGCCGGTCACCATCGCCACGTACCAGGTGCTGACCACCCGCCGCAAGGGGATCTACCCGCACCTGGAGCTGTTCGACTCCCGCGACTGGGGGCTGGTGATCTACGACGAGGTGCACCTGCTCCCCGCGCCCGTCTTCAAGTTCACCGCCGACCTCCAGGCCCGCCGGCGCCTGGGGCTCACCGCGACGCTGGTGCGCGAGGACGGGCGCGAGTCGGACGTCTTCTCGCTCATCGGGCCCAAGCGGTTCGACGCCCCGTGGAAGGAGATCGAGGCGCAGGGCTACATCGCGCCCGCCGACTGCGTCGAGGTCCGGGTGAACCTCACGGACTCTGAGCGCCTCGCCTACGCGACGGCCGAGGCCGAGGAGAAGTACCGATTCTGCGCGACGACGGCGACGAAGCGGAAGGTCACCGAGGCGCTCGTACGCAAGCACCGGGGCGAGCAGACCCTCGTCATCGGGCAGTACATCGACCAGCTCGACGAGCTCGGTGAGCACCTGGACGCCCCGGTGATCAAGGGGGAGACGAGCAACGCCCAGCGCGAGAAGCTGTTCGAGGCGTTCCGTCAGGGCGAGATCAGCGTGCTGGTCGTGTCGAAGGTCGCGAACTTCTCGATCGACCTGCCGGAGGCGACGGTCGCCATCCAGGTGTCGGGGACGTTCGGCTCGCGCCAGGAGGAGGCGCAGCGGCTCGGACGGGTGCTGCGGCCGAAGGCGGACGGGCACGAGGCCCGGTTCTACTCGGTGGTCGCGCGCGACACGATCGACCAGGACTTCGCGGCGCACCGCCAGCGGTTCCTGGCCGAACAGGGCTACGCGTACCGGATCGTCGACGCGGACGAGCTGCTGACGGAAAGCTGACGGAAAGCTGACGGAGAGCTTCTGACAGGGGGCGGGGCCGTTCTCGCCGGGGCTCAGCGGTGGCGGCGGACCACGCCCGCCTCCTCCGCGTACTCGCCGAGAACGGCCACGCCGAACGCGGCGCGTGCGAAGACCGAGACGGCGCGCACCGCGTCTCCTATGCGGTGGCTGTGCGGGTGACCGGTGGCCGCGGTCGCGCCGTGCGCGGGGCCGGTCCTGCGAGGGTTCAGATAAAGGGTGCTCATGCATTCCATGGTGCTCCGCCCGCCCGCGCCCCGGCATCGGCCTGCGGGCCGAAGCGTGCGGGGGCCCGGGTAGGCCGGAGGTCGCATGCCGTCCCCTACGGGGCGGACACGGCGCAGGCGCCCCGCCCGGCACCTCGCCCCACGCCTCCCCCGCACCCCGCCCGGCACCTCGCCCCA
>NZ_DATMVN010000234.1:0-3744 GCF_035563135.1 Streptomyces sp. | reverse complement strand
GCTCACCGCGCTGCGCGCCACGGCGGAGACCCGCCACCTCGTGCTGGAGATGGGCGCGCGGGGCATCGGCCACATCCACTACCTCGCCGACCTGACGCCGCCGCGCATCGGCCTGGTCCTCAACGTGGGCAGCGCCCACATCGGGGAGTTCGGCAGCCGCGAGGCGATCGCCCGGGCCAAGGGCGAGCTCGTGGAGGTCCTCCCGGAGGACGGCGCCGCGATCCTCAACGCCGACGACCCGCTGGTGCGGGCGATGGCCTCCCGTACAAAAGCCCGGGTGCTCCTCTTCGGAGAGGCCCCGGATGCGGACGTACGGGGAGAGAACGTACGGCTCACGGACGACGGCCGCCCCGCTTTCGCGCTCCACACACCCACCGGGTGCAGCGACGTGACCTTGCGCCTGTACGGTGAGCACCACGTGTCGAACGCGCTCGCCGCGGCCGCCGTCGCCCATGAGCTGGGCATGTCCGTGACCGAGATCGCCGATGCGCTCTCCGGGGCGGGCACCCTCTCCCGCTGGCGCATGGAGGTCACCGAGCGTCCGGACGGTGTGACGGTCGTCAACGACGCCTACAACGCGAACCCCGAATCCATGAAGGCCGCACTCCGTGCGCTGGCCGCCATGGGCAAGGCCCGACAGGCAGCCGGGGGGCGCACGTGGGCGGTGCTCGGTCAGATGGCCGAGCTCGGTGACGCGTCGCTCGCCGAGCACGACGCGGTCGGACGGCTCGCCGTCCGGCTCAACGTCAGCAAGCTCGTCGCTGTCGGAGGACAAGAGGCCTCCTGGCTGCAACTGGGCGCATATAACGAGGGTTCGTGGGGTGAGGAGTCGGTGCACGTGTCCGACGCACAGGCGGCCGTCGACCTGTTGCGCAGTGAACTGCGCCCGGGAGACGTCGTGCTGGTGAAGGCGTCCCGGTCGGTCGGCCTGGAGAAGGTCGCCCTGGCACTGCTGGAGACGACCGAGGGCGAGGTCGCCGTCCGATGAGGCAGATCCTCTTCGCAGGGGCCATAGGGCTCTTCCTGACCCTGGTCGGCACCCCGCTGCTGATCAAACTTCTGGCCCGCAAGGGCTACGGGCAGTTCATCCGGGACGACGGCCCGCGTACCCACGGCAGCAAGAAGGGCACGCCCACCATGGGCGGCATCGCCTTCATCCTGGCGACGATCATCGCGTACGTCCTGGCGAAGGTGATCACCGGCGAGGAGATGCGCTTCTCCGGCGTCCTCGTCCTGTTCCTGATGGCCGGGATGGGTCTCGTCGGCTTCCTCGACGACTACATCAAGATCGTGAAGCAGCGCTCGCTGGGTCTGCGGGCCAAGGCGAAGATGGCCGGCCAGCTGATCGTCGGCGTCGCCTTCGCGGTGCTCTCGCTCCAGTTCGCGGACATCCGGGGCAACACCCCGGCATCGACCCGGCTCTCGTTCGTCGAGGACTTCGGCTGGTCCATCGGCCCGGTGCTGTTCGTCGTCTGGGCCCTGTTCATGATTCTCGCCATGTCCAACGGCGTGAACCTGACGGACGGTCTGGACGGCCTGGCCACGGGCGCGTCGGTGATGGTCTTCGGGGCGTACACCTTCATCGGTCTCTGGCAGTTCCAGGAGTCCTGCGCCAACGCGACCACCCTCACCAACCCGCAGGCGTGTTTCGAGGTACGCGACCCGCTCGACCTCGCGGTGGTCGCCTCGGCCCTGATGGGCGCCTGCTTCGGCTTCCTGTGGTGGAACACCTCGCCCGCGAAGATCTTCATGGGGGACACCGGCTCGCTCGCCCTCGGCGGCGCGCTCGCGGGCCTGGCCATCTGCTCCCGCACGGAGTTCCTGATGGCCATCCTCGGCGGCCTCTTCGTGATGATCACGATGTCCGTGGTCATCCAGGTCGGCTCCTTCAAGATGACCGGGAAGCGGGTCTTCCGGATGGCGCCGCTCCAGCACCACTTCGAACTCAAGGGGTGGTCCGAGGTCCTTGTCGTGGTCCGCTTCTGGATCATCCAGGGCATGTGCGTGATCGTCGGACTCGGCCTCTTCTACGCGGGATGGGCAGCCAAGAAGTGAGCAACGTGGACTGGCAGGGCAAGCACGTCACGGTCGCCGGGCTCGGCGTCAGCGGTATCCCCGCCGCCCGCGCCCTGCACGAGCGGGGGGCCCTCGTCACCGTCGTCAACGACGGCGACGACGAGCGCTCCCGCGCCCAGGCGGCCGAGCTGGAGGCACTCGGGATCACCGTGCGCCTCGGCGACGGCGCGACCCTGCCCGAGTCCACCGAGCTCGTCGTCACGGCTCCCGGCTGGAAGCCGGACAAGCCCCTCTTCCTCGCAGCCGCCGAGGCGGGCGTCCCCGTCTGGGGCGACGTCGAACTCGCCTGGCGGCTGCGGGACCGGGACGGCAGGAAGCCGGCCCCCTGGCTCGCGGTCACCGGCACCAACGGCAAGACCACGACCGTGCGGATGCTCGCCTCGATCCTCGAAGCGGCCGGCCTGCGCACGGCCGCCGTCGGCAACATCGGGGTGTCCCTGCTGGACGCGGTGCTCGGCGACGAGGAGTACGACGTACTCGCCGTCGAGCTCTCCAGCTACCAGCTCCACTGGGCCCCCTCGCTGCGGGCGCACTCCGGAGCCGTGCTCAACCTGGCCCCGGACCACCTCGACTGGCACGGCTCCATGGCCGGTTACGCCGCCGACAAGGGCCGGATCTACGAGGGCAACAGCGTCGCCTGCGTCTACAACGCGCAGGACGGGGCGACGGAGGACCTCGTGCGCGAGGCCGACGTCGAGGAGGGCTGCCGGGCCATCGGCTTCACCCTCGGTACGCCGGGCCCCTCGCAGCTGGGGGTCGTCGACGGCATCCTCGTCGACCGGGCCTTCGTGGCCGACCGCCAGAAGCAGGCCCAGGAACTCGCCGAGGTCGGCGACGTCGATCCGCCGGCTCCCCACAACATCGCCAACGCCCTGGCCGCGGCGGCGCTGGCCCGCGCCTTCGGCGTCCAGCCCGCCGCCGTCCGCGACGGGCTGCGGGCCTTCCGCCCCGACGCCCACCGCATCGAACACGTCGCCGACGTCGCCGGTGTGACGTACATCGACGACTCCAAGGCCACCAACACCCACGCCGCCGAAGCCTCCCTCGCGGCCTACGAGCCGGTCGTCTGGATCGCCGGCGGCCTCGCCAAGGGCGCCACCTTCGACGAACTGGTCGGCGGAGCCGCGAAACGGCTGAGGGGCGCGGTGCTGATGGGCGCCGACCGGGCGCTGATCCGCGAGGCACTGGCGCGACACGCGCCCGAGGTACCGGTGGTCGACCTCGACCGGACCGACACTGGGGCGATGTCCGCAGCGGTCCGTGAAGCGGCACGGCTGGCCCGGCCGGGTGACACCGTCCTGCTGGCCCCGGCATGCGCCTCGATGGACATGTTCGTCAACTACAACAAGCGGGGCGAGGCGTTCGCGGACGCGGTCCGCCGGCTCGCCGACGAGAGCGCCTGACGGACCCGGACTCCGCGTCGTACCGTCCCGGAGGAGGTCCCGGAGGAGCGGAGCGCCGGGGACCCGGCCACGAGCAGCACCGCCGGAGGCCCGGGGCCCCCGGCGCCGGCCCCGGGCACGAGCAGTGGAGGGGACAGCGACAATGCCGGCCGACGAGAGTTCAGCCGCGCGCGGAGCCGACCGCTCACGGGCGACCGCGGCGGTCAGCCGGGTGATCACCCCGCCCCTGCTCGCCGCACCGCTGTCCGCGGGCCCCGGGCCCCTG
>NZ_DATMVN010000233.1:0-5153 GCF_035563135.1 Streptomyces sp. | reverse complement strand
CCGCTCCCGGGCGAAGGGACTCTCGTCGTACGGCGCCGGGGCGGCCCGTTCCTCCAGTGTCGTCGGGCCGGCGGGCGGGAGAGGGGCGGCCGGCGGGTTCGCCGGGTCGATGCCCAGGGACGGGGCGACGAACTCCAGTTCACGCAGCAGGCCGTGGGAGGAGCCCAGTGGGCCGCCGCCCTCCAGGAGGTCGTCGTCGGAGAGCGGATGGGGGAAGTCCACCGGGACGTACGCTCCGGCGTGGTCGTAGTGCCACACCAGGTGCGACTCCTGCGCGCTCTGCTCGAACATCTCCAGCAACTGCTCGTAGTCCCCGCCCAGTTCGCCGACGGGCGTGACGGCGAGACCGCTCAGCTGGAGCAGGTAGGCGCGGCGCAGGAAGTGCAGGGCGTCGTAGTCGAAGCCCGCGACCGGGGCGACGTCCCCGGTGAGGCCCGGCATGTAGGCGTAGACGGGCACGGGCGGCAGCCCCGCCTCGGTCAACGCCTTGTCGTAGACGGCGATCTCTTCGGCGAACGGGTTGTCGGGGCTGTGGCACAGCACATCGACGAGGGGGACCAGCCACAGGTCACAGGCCACGAAGTCTCGCTCTCCAACGGTTCGTGCGATGGTCGGGCCAGCGTAATGCGGCCGGGACCGCGCGCACAGGGTGCGGGCGGTCCGCAGTCCGGTCGCACAGCGTGCGGCGGTCCGCGGACCGGAGGAGACCCGGCCACGAGCCCGGACCCGGACCCGGAGGAGACCCGGCCACGAGCCCGGACCCGGAGGGCACCCGGCCGCGCGGTCCGGCTCGGGCCGGTGTGCGCTCAGCCGTGGCCCGGGTGCGGGGGGTTGCCGGCGGCCAGCCGGTCCGCCCACTTCAGCCCGTGCGCGTAGTAGGCGTCCAGCACCGCTCGTACGGCGGGCCCGTCGGCGGCCGTGATCGCCTCCACCAGTTCCTGGTGGCCGTTCCACAGCCAGTCGCACACGTCGGCGTCCCCGCGCAGATACGGCACGGCGAAGGCCCAGGCCTGCATCCGCAGCCGTTGCAGGAACTCACTGATGTAGGTGTTGTCGATGACCGCGCCGAGCTCCCGCCAGAACCGCAGGTCGTAGCCGATGAGGATGTCCAGGTCTCCGCTGCGCGCGGCCCGCGCGGCCTCCTCGGCCCGGCGGCGTACGGACACCAGGGCGGTCCGGTGGGCACCGAGCACGGCGGGCGCCGATCCGGTCCCGTCGAAGATCCTCCGGAACACCCCGTTTATCACCAGGGCGCGCGCCTCCACCATCGACCGGTAGTCGGCGACGGTGAATTCACGGACCCGGAAGCCGCGGTGCTGGTCGGATTCGAGCAGTCCCTGTGCGGAGAGATCGAAGAGCGCTTCCCGGACGGGCGTCGCGGACACCCCGTACTGCTCGGCGATCTGCTTGACGGTGAACTCCACCCGTGGCCGCAGACGCCCCGCGAGCACCTCGTCACGCAGCGCGTCGGCGATCTGCTGCCGGAGCGTACTGCGGGTCACACCTCCGCTCGCACCCACGACGCCCCCTCCCGTTCTCGGCTTGGGTCACCATAAGCCAGGGCCTGTGCCCGGTTCCGGGCACGGGGGAGGGCGCCACGTCCGGTGTCGTCTACACGGTGTGCTCGTCGGCGACCGAGAGGGCCGCGTCCAGGGCCGCCAGACCCTCCTTCGCCTCGGCCTCGGTGATGTTGCAGGCGGGGACGACATGGGTGCGGTTCATGTTGATGAAGGGCCAGATCCCGTTCCGCCTGCAGGCCGCGCCGAAGGCCGCCATCGGGGCGTTGGCCTCGCCGGTCGCGTTGTACGGGACCAGCGGTTCGCGGGTCTCCCTGTCGCGGACCAGTTCCAGCGCCCAGAAGGCGCCGAGCCCCCGCACCTCGCCGACGGACGGGTGGCGCTCGGCGAGCTCACGCAGGCCGGGTCCGAGCACGTGCTCGCCGAGGTGTGCGGCGCCCTCGACGATCCTCTCCTCCTCCATGACCTCGATCGTGGCCACGGCCGCCGCGCAGGCCAGCGGATGACCTGAGTAGGTGAGTCCGCCGGGGTAGGGGCGGGTCTCGAACGTGGCGGCGATCTCGGCGCTGATCGCGACGCCGCCGAGCGGCACGTAACCGGAGTTGACGCCCTTCGCGAACGTCATGAGGTCCGGTACGACGCCTTCGTGGTCGGCGGCGAACCACTTCCCGGTGCGCCCGAAGCCGGCCATCACCTCGTCCAGCACGAACACGATCCCGTACCGGTCGCAGATCTCGCGGACGCCCGCGAGGTAGCCGGGCGGCGGCGTCATGATGCCGGCCGTGCCGGGGATCGTCTCCAGGACGACGGCCGCGACGGTCGCCGGCCCTTCGAAGACGAGGGTGTCCTCGAGGTGCTGGAGCGCGCGGGCACACTCCTCGGCCTCGGTCCGCGCGTGGAACGGGGAGCGGTAGAGGAACGGCGCCCAGAAGCGGACGACCCCCGCCGATCCGGTGTCGGACGCCCAGCGGCGCGGGTCACCGGTGAGGTTGATGGCGGTGGCGGTGGCGCCGTGGTACGAGCGGTAGGCGGAGAGGACCTTCTGGCGCCCGGTGTGCAGCCGGGCCATCCGGACGGCGTTCTCGACGGCCTCGGCGCCGCCGTTGGTGAAGAAGATCTTGTCCAGGTCGCCCGGGGTGCGTTCGGCGATGAGGCGCGCCGCCTCCGACCGCGCCTCGACGGCGAACGCGGGGGCGAACGTGGCGAGTCTGCCTGCCTGTTCCTGGATCGCGGCCACCACCGCGGGGTGCTGGTAGCCGATGTTGGTGAAGACGAGACCGCTGGTGAAGTCCAGGTAACGGTTGCCTTCGTAGTCCCAGAAGTACGCCCCCTCGGCGCCGGCGACGGCGAGCGGGTCGATCAGGCCCTGGGCGGACCAGGAGTGGAACACGTGCGCGCGGTCGGCGGCCTTCACGGCCGCGCCCGCTGCGGGGTCGGCGTACGGGGCGCGGGGGGCATCGGGGCTCATACGGCGAGCGTATGCGGCGGCCCGGCCGTCCTCCATGGCCACTGTGTACGGCATGGGCCGCCAGGCTCGGCAGGGTGTCGGGTCCCGGCCGGTACCGGGACAAGACATTGACAGCATGCTGACACCATGACAGCTCACTGTCATCAGGTTCCGCGCCCCGCCACCGGAGCGTGCCCCGCCACCGGAGGCCGACATGACCGGCACGGCCGTCCGCCTGGCCGTCCACGACACCTTCGCCGACTGGGAACCGGGCTTCGCCACCGCCCAGCTCACCCGGCACGGCCGTACCGTGCGCACCGTCGGCCTCACCACCGCACCCGTCACCACCATGGGCGGGATGCGCGTCCAGCCCGATCTCTCGCTCGGCGAGCTCACCCCCGGCGACAGCGAGCTGCTGATCCTCACCGGTGCCTCCCTCCGGGACACGGGCGACACCCTGGCCCCCTTCGCCCGCGAGATCTTCGGACTGCTCGGGGTGTTCGAGCCGGAGAGGCCGGAGAAACCGGACGCCTGGTACCGGCTCTTCCACGACTCGGACGCCCGGGCGTACGAGGTGCTCGAACGGTGAGCACGGAGAACCAGGAGAGGTTCGGCCGCACCGCGATCGGGGTGTTCCGGCTCAACGGCAGGTTCCTGTCCGTGGCGGAGCAGCTGGCCGGGCCGGCCGGCCTCACTGCGGCTCGGTGGCAGGTCCTCGATGCGGTCCTGACCGAGCCGCTTCCCGTGTCGGGGATCGCCCGTTCGATGGGGCTCACCCGGCAGAGCGTGCAGCGGATCGCCGATCTGCTGGTGGACCAGGGCCTCGCCGAACACGTCGCGAATCCGGCACACCGGCGGGCGAAGCTGCTCCGGCCCACCGCGCAGGGCCGGGCCGCGGTGAGCCGGTTGGACCCCGCCCACGGGGAGTTCGCACAGCGGCTGGCCCAGGAGCTGGGCGAGGAGGAGTTCGCCCGGACCGTGCAGGTGCTGGAGCGGCTCTCGGCCGCCATGGACGCCCTGGCCTCCCCTTCCGGGACGCCGCCGGAGTCGTCCGCGGACTGAGGGCGGCCCCCGGGCCACGGGCCACGCGCGCCGTTATTCTCGTCCCACGGTCCGCCATGGCCGTACGGGGGAGGAAACGCACCATGGAGAAGCTGAGCTCCGGCGATCCGCAACGCATCGGCGCCTACCGCTTGCTGGGGCGCCTCGGAGCCGGCGGGATGGGCCAGGTGTTCCTCGCCCGCTCGGACCGGGGCCGCACCGTCGCCATCAAGCTGGTCCGTCCCGAGCTCGCCCAGCAGCAGCATTTCCGTGACCGTTTCCGGGCGGAGGTCCAGGCCGCCCGGCGGGTCGGCGGGTCCTGGACCGCCCCGGTGCTCGACTCCGGCGTCGACGCGGCGGTGCCGTGGGTGGCCACCGGTTACGTCGCCGGTCCCTCGCTCCACCGCATCGTCTCCGGCCGGCCGGGCGCCCCCGTGGCCGAGGCAGGGGCGTACGGCCCACTTCCCGGGCGCTCCGTCCGCGTTCTGGGCGCCGGGCTCGCGGAGGCTCTCCGGGACATCCACCGTGCCGGACTGATCCACCGCGATCTGAAGCCGTCCAACGTCCTGATGACGATCGACGGCCCCCGGGTCATCGACTTCGGTATCGCCCGTGCTCTGGAGACCGTCGCCGACGGCGGTCTCACCCGGGCCGGCGCGGTGATCGGCTCACCCGGTTTCATGGCGCCCGAACAGGTGCGGGGCGAGCGTGTGACGACCGCGTGCGATGTGTTCTGCCTCGGTTCCGTGCTGGCGTACGCGGCGACCGGCCGGCTGCCGTTCGGAGCGGCGGACAGCGGGGACCACGCGCTGATGTTCCGGATCGCGCATGAGGAGCCGGACCTCACCGGTGTGCCCGTCGCCCTGGTCGAGCTGATCCGGGACTGCCTGGCGAAGGACCCGGCCGCGCGCCCCTCCACGGACACCGTCCGGGAGCGGCTGGGCGGCACGGACACGGCGGAGCCGTGGCTGCCGGGGGTGCTGATCGCCGAGCTGGGCCGGCACGCCGTGGAGCTGCTGGATTCCGAGGACCCGGAGGAGAGCGGGCCGGAGGAGAGCCGGCCGGAGGAGAACCGGCCGACGCCGGCCGGCCCGGCGCGGAGCGGCCCGGAGACGGCCGGCCCGGCGCGGAACCCGCAGGCGGCGATG
>NZ_DATMVN010000232.1:0-7854 GCF_035563135.1 Streptomyces sp. | reverse complement strand
TCAAGTTCGAGGACGGCACCGAGATCACCTCGAAGGACGTCAAGTACGCCGTCGAGCGCTCCAACTTCGCGCCGGAGGCCCTGTCCAACGGCCCGACGTACTTCAAGGCGTACCTCGAGGGCGGCGACAAGTACAAGGGTCCGTACAAGGACAAGTCGGCCGCCGGCCTCAAGTCCATCGAGACCCCGGACGACTACACCATCGTCTTCAAGCTGAACAAGCCGTTCGCGGACATGGACTACCTGGCCGCCTTCTCGCAGACCGCTCCGGTCCCGCAGAAGGCCGACACGGGCGCCAGCTACGTCCAGAAGATGGTCTCCTCCGGCCCGTACAAGTTCTCGGCGTACGACGAGAGCAAGGGTGCGACGCTCGTCCGCAACCCGCAGTGGGACCCGAAGACGGACCCGATCCGCAAGGCACTGCCGGACAAGATCGAGCTGAAGCTCAACGTCAACCCCACCACGGTCGACGACCACCTGCTCAACGACGTGAGCACCGCTGACGTCGCGGGCACGGGTCTGCAGTCCAAGACCCAGCCCAAGGTCCTGGCCAAGGCCGCCGAGAAGGCGAAGACGGACAACCCGTACGCCGGCGCCCTGCAGTACATGGCGCTGAACGTCAACGTGAAGCCGTTCGACAACATCGAGTGCCGCAAGGCCGTTCAGTACGCCGTCGACAAGCAGAGCCTGATCGACTCGATCGGTGGCTCGGTCAAGGGCGACCCGGCCAGCACGGTCATCCCGCCGACCGTCGCCGGTTACAAGAAGTTCGACCTGTACCCGACCAAGGGCAGCAAGGGCGACATCGCCAAGGCGAAGGAGCACCTGACCAAGTGCGGTCAGCCCAAGGGCTTCAAGACCACGCTGACGGCGCGCTCCGACCGGCCTGACGAGATCACCGCCGCCACGCAGCTCCAGGGCAGCCTGAAGGCGATCGGCATCACCGCCGAGATCAAGCAGTTCCCGTCCGACAAGTACTTCACGGACTTCGCGGGTGTCCCCGCGTGGGTCCACAAGAACAACGCGGGCATGATGATGATGCAGTGGGGTGCCGACTGGCCGACCGGCTTCGGCTTCCTGGACCAGATCGTGAACGGCTCGGCCATCAAGCCGTCCGGCGGCACGAACCTGATGGAGCTCAACGACAAGGGCATCAACGATGCCCTCATCAAGGGCATCGGCACGGTGGACACCACCGCTCGTAACGCCGCGTGGGGCGAGGTCGACCAGAAGGTCATGGAGAACGCCTCCCTCGTGCCGCTCGTCTACCGCAAGAACCTGCTCTACCGTCCGGACTCCGCGGCGAACGTCACGGTCACGGACGCCTACCTCGGCATGTACGACTACGTGCTGATGACGTCCGCCAAGTAACACCTGTTCATCGACAGCATCCCTTGAAAGGCAGGTGAAGGCGCCGGGCCGGCGGGCTTACCCCGTCCGCCCGCCCGGCGCCGCACGGCTGTGGCTGCGTACATCATCCGACGCGTATTCGCCGCGGTGTTGCTGCTGCTGGTGGTCAGCGCAGTCACGTTCGCGATCTTCTTCCTGGTGCCCCGCCTCGGCGGGCAGACCCTCGACTCGATGGCCGCCCAGTACGTCGGGAAGAGCCCCGACCCGGACGTCATCGCCGCGGTCAAGAAGAACCTGGGGCTCGACCAGCCCCTTTACGTCCAGTACTGGGAATTCGTCAAGGGCATCGTCGTCGGCGCCGACTACCAGTTCGGCCCCGACCCCGTCACCTGCAACGCCCCCTGCTTCGGTTACTCCTTCAAGACCCACACCGAGATCTGGCCGCAGCTCGTCGACCGT
The DNA here is from genome assembly GCF_035563135.1 of Streptomyces sp. Taxonomy (GTDB): domain Bacteria; phylum Actinomycetota; class Actinomycetes; order Streptomycetales; family Streptomycetaceae; genus Streptomyces. Next base: position 6,046 of record NZ_DATMVN010000232.1, on the reverse strand, counting down.
GTCCCGGTCACGCTGTCGCTGGCCGTCGGTGCCGCGGTCATCTGGGTCGTCTCCGGTGTCGCGATCGGCGTCCTCTCCGCACTGAAGCGGGGCTCGTTCTTCGACCGCCTCTCCATGGGCGTCGCTCTCGCCGGTGTCTCGCTGCCGATGTTCTTCACCGGCCTCGTCGTGCTGGCGCTGTTCGGCAACGGGGAGTACGTACCGTTCGCCGACAGTCCGATCGAGTGGGCGGGCAGCCTGGTCCTGCCCTGGTGCACGCTCGCCCTGCTGTACTCCGCGCTGTACGCCCGGCTCACCCGGGCCGGGATGCTGGAGACGATGGGCGAGGACTACATCAGAACCGCCCGGGCCAAGGGCCTCAGGGAGCGCAAGGTGGTCGTCAAGCACGGGCTGCGCTCGGCGCTCACCCCGCTCGTCACCATCTTCGGCATGGACTTCGCGCTGCTGCTCGGCGGCGCGGTCATCACCGAACGGGTCTTCTCCTTCCAGGGGCTGGGTGCCTTCGCCATCCAGGGCGTGACCACCGCCGACCTGCCCAAGGTGATGGGCGTGACCCTGGTCGCCGCCTTCTTCATCGTCATCTGCAACCTGCTGGTGGACCTCGTGTACGCCGCGATCGACCCCCGGGTGAGGCTCTCATGAGCGACGCAATCAAGAAGGACTCCCCGGCGGCGGACGCCGTCCCGGCCCCGCGCTCCGGCGACGGCAGGGAATTCCTCTCCGTACGCAACCTCAGCGTCCACTTCGACACCGACGACGGCCTGGTCAAGTCCGTCGACGGCGTCAGCTTCGACCTGAAGGCCGGCCAGACCCTCGGCATCGTCGGCGAGTCCGGCTCCGGCAAGTCCGTGACCTCGCTGGGGATCATGGGCCTGCACACCTCGGAGCGGGCCCGGATCGGCGGTGAGATCTGGCTCGACGGCGAGGAGCTGATCGGCGCCGGCCCCGAGCGCGTACGAGCCCTGCGCGGCCAGAAGATGGCCATGATCTTCCAGGACCCGCTGTCCGCCCTGCACCCGTACTACAGCATCGGCGCGCAGATCGTGGAGGCCCACCGGGTCCACAACAAGGTCGACAAGAAGGCCGCGAAGAAGCGCGCGATCGAGATGCTCGACCGCGTGGGGATCCCCGAGCCGCACCGCCGGTACGAGGACTACCCGCACCAGTTCTCCGGCGGTATGCGCCAGCGCGCGATGATCGCGATGGCCCTGGTGAACAACCCGCAGCTGCTCATCGCCGACGAGCCGACGACCGCCCTCGACGTGACGGTCCAGGCGCAGATCCTCGACCTCATCCGTGACCTGCAGAAGGAGTTCGGCTCCGCGGTCGTCATGATCACCCACGACCTCGGCGTCGTCGCCGAGATCGCGGACAACCTGCTCGTGATGTACGCGGGACGCTGCATCGAGCGCGGCAGCGCCGAAAAGGTGTTCTACGAGCCCCAGCACCCCTACACGTGGGGTCTGCTCGGCTCGATGCCGCGCATCGACCGGGAGCAGACCGAGCGGCTCATCCCCGTCAAGGGGTCGCCGCCCAGCCTCATCAACGTCCCCTCGGGCTGCGCCTTCCACCCGCGCTGCCCGTACGCCGACGTCCCCCCGGACAACATCACCCGCACCGAGCGCCCGGAGCTGCAGCAGGTCAGCGACGGGCACCACTCCGCGTGCCACATGTCGCGTGAGCAGCGCGACCGGATCTGGACCGAAGAGATTGCGCCGAAGCTGTGACTGATCTGAACAAGAAGACTCCCGCGCCCGCCGCGGCCGGGTCGGACGGATCCGGTTCCGAGCCGCTCCTCAAGGTCGACGGCCTGGTCAAGCACTTCCCGATCACCAAGGGCGTGCTCAAGCGCAAGGTCGGCGCGGTCCAGGCCGTGGACGGACTCACCTTCGACGTGCGTCCCGGGGAGACCCTGGGCGTCGTCGGCGAGTCGGGCTGCGGCAAGTCGACCATGGGCCGACTGGTGACCAGGCTGCTGGAGCCGACCGGCGGCACGATCGAATTCCAGGGCCGCGACATCACGCACATGTCCGCGGGGCGGCTGCGGCCGATGCGCCGCGACATCCAGATGATCTTCCAGGACCCGTACGGCTCGCTGAACCCGCGGCACACGGTCGGCGGGATCGTCGGAACCCCCTTCCGGCTCCAGGGCGTCAAGCCCGAGGACGGTGTGAAGGCGGAGGTCCAGCGGCTGCTGGAGATGGTGGGGCTCAACCCCGAGCACTACAACCGCTACCCGCACGAGTTCTCCGGCGGTCAGCGCCAGCGCATCGGCATCGCCCGGGCGCTCGCCCTGAAGCCGAAGCTGGTCGTCGCGGACGAGCCCGTCTCGGCGCTGGACGTGTCGATCCAGGCGCAGGTGGTGAACCTGCTGGACGACCTCCAGGACGAGCTCGGCCTCACGTACATGATCATCGCGCACGACCTGTCGGTCATCCGCCATGTCTCGGACCGGATCGCGGTGATGTACCTCGGCAAGATCGTTGAGCTCGCGGACCGTACGTCGCTGTACGAGGCGCCGATGCACCCGTACACCAACGCGCTGATGTCCGCGGTGCCGGTGCCGGACCCGCGCCGGCGCGGTACGAAGAGCGACCGCATCCTGCTCAAGGGCGACGTGCCGTCGCCGATCTCACCGCCGAGCGGCTGCCGCTTCCACACCCGGTGCTGGAAGGCGACGCAGATCTGCGGGACCACCGAGCCGCCGCTGCTCCAGCTGAAGACCGGGCACCAGGTGGCGTGCCACCACCCGGAGAACGGCGAGGACCAGGCGCCGGGGGACGCGCCGCTCGTCGCGGACGTGATCACGGTGAAGCCGGCGGGCGCCGCTGAGCCGGCCGCGGCGGCGAAGGCGGAGGCGGCTCCCGGGCCCGCGGCTGCGGAGGTGTCCGAGAAGGCCGCCGAGTCCGCGGCTGCGGAGGTGTCCGAGAAGGCCGCCGAGTCCGTGACGGAGCAGGGACCGGCGAAGGTCACCGGGTCCGCGACGGCGCAGGGGCCGACGAAGGCCGCCGAGCCCGCCGAGCCCGCCGACGGGGACGGCAAGGGGGCAGCCGCACCGTCCACGGGTGCGGAGGGCGAGCCGAAGGAGTAGTACCGGCACAATTGCCCGGTGCTCAACGAACTCTTCACCCCCTCCGTCCAGCATGCGCTCGACATCGTCGGGATCTTCGTCTTCGCGATCTCGGGCGCCCTGCTCGCCGTACGCAAGAACTTCGATGTCTTCGGCATCGCGGTCCTCGCCGAGGTGACAGCACTGGGCGGAGGGATCTTCCGTGACGTGATGATCGGCGCGGTCCCTCCGGCGGCCTTCACGGACCTCGGCTACTTCGTGACCCCGCTGATCGCCGCCGGCCTGGTCTTCTTCCTGCACCCGCACGTGGAGCGGATCCAGGCCGGCGTCAATGTCTTCGACGCGGCGGGGCTGGGGCTCTTCTGCGTATCCGGCACGATCAAGGCGTACGAATACGGCCTCGGCCTCACCTCGTCCGCGGCCCTCGGGCTGGCCACCGCGGTGGGCGGCGGTGTGCTGCGCGACGTCCTGGCCAACGAAGTGCCCTCACTGCTGCGCTGGGACCGCGATCTGTACGCCGTGCCCGCGATCGTCGGCGCGGTCATGGTGGTCCTCTGCATCCGTTTCGAGGCCCTCAACGCCTACACGAGCGGTGCCGCCGCGATCACCGCGTTCGTCCTGCGGCTGTTCGCCATGCGCTTCCACTGGCGGGCCCCGCGCGCCTACAACAGGCGCTCGGCCACGGCGGAGGAGGCCCCGGCGGTCATCTGAGGGCAGTCAGCCGGCACAGGCAAAAAGCTACCGCTCAGTAATGGGGTCGGTGTACCGTGCATGCCATGGCACAGGCAGCAGTACAGGAGTCGCGCGCGGCGCGGGCGACCATCGGTGACAGCGAGTTCGACCGCGACACCGCCGTCACCCTCAGGGAAGAGGGCGTCTACGACGCGGAGCTCTCCGCGGGCTGGACGATCATCCACGCGGTCAACGGCGGCTATCTGCTCGCCATGCTCGGCCGCGCGCTCGGCGAGGCGCTCCCGCACCCCGACCCCTTCTCGGTCTCCGCGCACTACCTCACGGCCTCCATCCCCGGGCCGGCCGTGATCCGCACCCAGGTCGTCCGCACTGGCCGCACGCTCTCCACCGGTGAGGCCTCGCTCTTCCAGTTCGCGGAGGACGGCACGGAGGTCGAACGCCTCCGGGTGCTGGCCACCTACGGCGAACTGGACGGGCTGACCGGCGACATCCGCACGTCGGCCGAACCGCCGGCCATCCCGCCCCTGGAGCGCTGCCTCGGAACGAGCGACGGGACGGCGCCGATCCCCGGCAGCTCCGCCATCACCGAACGGCTCGACGTCAAGCTGGACCCGGCGACGGTCGGCTGGGCCGTCGGCGCACCGTCGGGCAAGGGTGAGATGCGGGGCTGGTTCGGCCTCGCGGACGGCCGCGACGCGGACCCCCTCTCGCTGCTGCTCACCGTGGACGCACTGCCTCCGACCTCCTTCGAGCTGGGGCTGAAGGGCTGGACGCCCACCATCGAGCTCACCGCGCACATCCGCTGCCGCCCCGCCCCCGGGCCGCTGCGTGTCTCCATCACCACCCGCAACCTCGCGGGCGGTTTCCTGGAGGAGGACGCGGAGGTCTGGGACAGTGCCGACCGCCTCGTCGCGCAGTCCCGCCAGCTGGCCCGCGCACCGCGCGACTGAGCCGGCCGCCGTGGCGGTGCGGTGACGTCCGGCCGGGCTCACGGAGCGCGCCGCGCCCTCGCCGAGGCCGCGCTCACGGAGCCGTACGCAGGAAACGGGTGAGGGCCGCGGTGAACTCGGCGGGTGCGTCCTCCTGGGCGAGATGCCCGGCCCCTCGGTCAGCCGCAGCTCGGCGCCCGGGACCAGCCGGGCGAGCTCGTGGCCACGGGCGACGGGGATCCAGGTGTCCTCACGGTTCGTCCAGCCAGTGGGCCCGGCCCAGTGTGACCAGCCGCAGCCGGCGCCGTGCCACCCGGACGGCCTCCTCCTCGCCCTGAGGGCCGGCGTCCAGCAGCGCCGAGGCGGTGAGCACCATGTGGTCGACGTACAGGCCGCCCAGCATCAGGAGGTCCTCCTGGTTCCAGCCCGCCGATTCGGGCTCCGTGCCGAGGGCCTGGGCGACCTCTTCGGCGAAACCGCGCAACTGGGCCGCGACGGCCGCCCGGACCTGCCCGACGCCGCCGTGCTGCTCGCGGGCGATGAAGCGGAAGTGCGCGGGCTGCGCCGCGACGTGGCGGGCTATCAGGCCGACGCTGCGATCGAGCCGCTCCTCGCTGTCCCCCGTGTCGGCGAGGATCGCCCCGATCATGCCGTGCAGGCTCCCCAGGGCCTCCTCGACGAGGGCGACGCCCAGGGCCGCCGTGCTGTCGAAGTGGCGGTAGAAGGCGGTCGGGGTCACGCCCACGGCCCGCGTCACCTCACGCAGACCCAGGCTGCTCAGGCTCTGGTGCTCCAGCAGCTCCAGTGCCGCGTCCAGCAGCGCCTGGCGGGTCTTCAGCTTCTGGGCCTGGCGTACTCCGACGGTGTGACTCATGCCATTCAGTAAACAACCGTTCGCCGAGTCCAGGAAGGGGTACAAGAACCTGGACTCAGGAGTCAGTGAACAATCGTACTCTCAAAACTCGCAGAAAGGCCGGACATGTTCGTGCTCGTCGCCGCCCTGCTCCTGCTGGGGGTCGTCCTCGGAGCGGTCGCGCATCTCCCGCTCCCCGTGGCCCTGACCGCCGCGGCCGTGATCGGTCTCTGGCTGGCGGTCTTCGGCGCCCGTGAGCGCCACGCCCGCCGCACCCACTGACGAAGGAGCCGCACCATGACGCCGGACTTCGCACGCACCGCACACCGCACACACGCCGCATACCGCACACGCGCCGCATACCGCACACGCACCGAGCCGGGAGCCGCCTCCGTCCCACGGGAGGCCGACGGGCTGGCCGTCGCCTCGTTCGTGTCCGGACTGCTCGGTCTCCTGGTCATGAACATCCTGCTCGGACCGGCCGCGATCGTCATGGCGGCC